>CAYSYJ010000058.1:0-12768 GCA_964435105.1 uncultured Elusimicrobiaceae bacterium | reverse complement strand
ACCCCGATCTTCTCCGGCTCGCCGTTGGCCTCCTATACCCAGGACTGGGGCCTGTACGCCGCCGACTGGGACCTGCTGTCGGCCGGCACCAACTACATCAGCGTGACGGCCTGGGACGGCCTCGGGCGCTCCTCCACGGTGGTGGACGCTTTCTACATCAGGAAGGACACCGTGGCCCCCTCCGCCATAACCTCGCTGGTCAGCGTGACCATGACCGGCCAGGCCGGGGAGGGCGACCTCTACGCGCGCTGGAACGCGCCTGGCGACAACGCCCTTACCGGCAACGCCAGTTACTACCTGATACGCTACCGCACGGACGCTTTCGCCGACCAGGCGGCTTTCGACGCGGCGTCCGTGTTCGTTTCCACGCTGGCGCCGCGCGCCGCCGGCCTCGTTGAAGGCGTCAGCATCACAGGACTGAGCGCCGGCGTCACCTATTACATCGCCGTGGAGGCCGTGGATAAGGCCGGCAACCAGGGCGCGCTTGGCAACATGACCTCGACCTACGCCGGGGTGGACCAGACCCCGCCCGGCGCCATAGCCGACCTGGCGGCGGACATGGGTGATTTCCAGGGCCAGATATCGCTGACCTGGACCGCGCCCGGAGAGGGCGTGAAGGGCGTGACCAACTCCGGCACCGTTTCCTCCTATATAGTGCGCTACGCCACCTTCGCCATTACGGCCGGCAACTTCAGCGCCCCGACCGTCTCCTCGTTCACGCAGACTTGGGAGCCGCTGGCCTATGGGCAGAGCGAGACCCGCGTGATAGACGGGCTCACGCCCGGCGCTACCTATTCCATCGCGGTAAAGGCCGTGGACGAGATGGGGAATTACGGCCCTGTTTCGAACGTGCCCACTTCCAGCGCCACTCCCGCCGGGGCGGCCGCCGGCATGATGGTTTACGGCGAAGGGACCTCCAATACGCCCAAGTACCGCCTGTGGACGCCCGATACCTGGGGCGCGCAGAACGATACGCTGGCCACCGGCGCTAACGTGCTGTGGTCCGCGCTAAAGTCCGTGCCGGTGGTGGCCAATGCCAAGATCGGCGGTTTCCTGGCTTCGGACAATAGCCTCAAGTTGATCAAATGGGACGGCGTGGCTTCCTCCTGGAGCGACATCACGCCCTCCCCGGCCCCCGCGCCCGGCGGTTCGGCCACGCGGCGTTTCGACCTGGCCCCGGAGAACCTGAGCGGCCGGATGATGGCCGTCTACTATAACGGCACGGCCGGCGCCGTGTCCTACGCGGTTTATTCGGCTACGGAGTCCGTGTGGGCCGGCGCCCCGGCTTCGCTGACCCTGACCGGCCTCACCGGCGCCGTGAACTGGGTGCGCCTCAAGTCCATGCCAGGCACCGACCGGATACTGCTGCTGGCGCTGGACGCCAACTCCAGGATAACCGCCGCCGTCTGGAACGGTTCGGCCTGGGTCTCGGTTCAGAACCTGACTACCGCTGCGGCCATCGCCACGGAAGAGTGCTTTGACGGTGACTGGGAAACTCTGACCGGCAATGCCCTGGCCCTGTGGGGCACCGGTACCACCACCAACTACAAGATCTGGCGCTCCACCTCCGCGGCCTGGGACCCGGCTACTCCCGTGGGGCCCGCGATAGGCGGAACCGCGAACTGGATACGCGTGGCGGCGGACCCGTCCTCTAACAGGCTCGGCATGACGTCCGTTGACGGCGGCTCCGACTGGAACGTCGCCATCTGGCGGCCGACCCTGGGAACAGAGTCCTGGTCCGCGCTGCCAACCGAGGACTCCGCCATGAGCGGCAACGCAGGCAGAATTACCGACGCCGCCTGGGAGTCGCTGTCCGGCAAGTTTATGGCCGTCGCCGTGGATAACGTGGGTACCTACGACTACCAGTTCGACCACATAACCTGGCAGAACGGTTCCTGGAGCCCGGCCAGCCCCTCAGTGACCACGCCCAACACGAACACGACTTTCGCCACGGATATACGCTGGCTGGCGTTGCTGCCGGACCCGAATACCAACAAGATAACGGCTTTCGCCATCGACACCTCCGGCAATCTGAAGAGCACCTTGTGGGGAGGAACTTCCTGGGCGGCCGGCGGTTCCGGCGCCAATTTCTCCCACACGTCCGGGATCCCGGACTATAACTACGAGGGGGCGGCGCTGGCCTTCGACCGGCAGGACCCGGTGCCGCCCACCGCCGTGGATAACCAGGGCGGGGACGATAACTGGGTGAAAGACCGGGTCTATTATAACGTGGACGCCACCGATACCGGCGGTTCCCGTCTGGCATCGCTTCAGACCCGGGTTTACACCCAGGCGGGTGGCGGCGGTTCGCTGCTGCAGGACTGGACCGACCAGGTCACCGGCGTCAATAGCGACTCCTATACGGACGACTGGCGCCTGTCGCAGGGGACCTTCGACCTGCTGCCGCAGGGCCAGAGTCACATCTGGGTCCGCGCAAGGGACAACGCCGGTAATTACTCGTCCAGCCTCCCTGACGCTTTCTACGTGAGGAAGGACACCATCGCCCCGACCGTCACCAATAACATGCCCGGCGGTTACGAGGATGTCTGGCGCAACGCCCCGGCCGGCGCGGTCTATGACGTGGACTTCGGCGATACCGGCGGCTCGAACCTGCGCAGCCTGGAATACTCCGCTTCCAGCGGGCCCGCCGGCACCGGCATACAGCATCTCGGCTGGACGGTGATCTCCTCGGGCACCCTTGGCGCTATTTACAGCCCCAACTGGGCGCTGAACTTCGCTCTGCTCGGGCACGGCACCAACTATATCAGCGTGCGCGCCATAGACCACGCGTTCAGCACCACGACGCTGCTGGACGCCTTCAGGGTGCTCAAGGATACCACTCCGCCCGCGGCCGTGGGCGGGCTTGTGGCCTCGGCCGGACCGGTAAGGGGCTCGGTGCAGCTCTCCTGGAACGCGCCCGGCGACGACGGCGCGGTGAACGACAATACCGGCGGCGCCTACCAGATGCGCTATGCCACCTTCCAGATAACCACCGACGCCCTCTTCTCCGCGGCCAGCGACTACGCGCAAGCCTGGGTGCCGGCCGCGGCCGGCCAGCCGGAAGCCAGGGTGGTATACGGCCTCGAAGCCGGCCGCACCTGGTATTTCGCGTTCAAGACCTCCGACAAGGCCGGCAATGTCTCGGCCATTTCCAACCAGGCCTCCTCGCTGCCGCAGGTCTCCAATGTCTACATCAACGAGGTTTACCCTTCCGGCGCGGCGGCGGGCGACGACTGGATAGAGTTCTACAACAACACTTCGTCCACGTTCACGCTGGCCGGCTGGACGCTGGTCTATGACCAGGGCACCATAGACCTGCCCGGCCCGGAGGTGACGGTCTGGACCGGCGCCGCGGTGGACCGCAGCAGCGTCAACGCCCACTTCACGGCGGTGCCGTCCTTCAACCTCAACGGCGCCCAGAGCTACCACCTGGTGCTCAAGGATGCGGGCGGCAACGTGGTTGACCGCGTGCAGTGGCCGGTGCTCTCTTCCGGCAGGTCCTTCGCCAGGATAGAGGACGGCAACGCGGACTACTTCGACACCGACCCCACGCCCACCCGCGGCTACGCCAATGCCGTCTCCACCGACCCGGTGAAGATCAACGAGGCGGCTTACGGCGCCCTGGCGGGCCAGTTCGTGGAACTGTACAATACCGGAGAGAGCACTCCGACGCTGACGGGGTATTCCCTGCGCGGCTCTTACAACGGCAGTTTCCGGTTCACCCGCAAGATCTACGCCGCTGACTACGCGCTGCTGGACGCTTCTTCCGTCAGCGACGAAGCCCTGTCCTGGACCGCCGCCTTCGGCGCCTCCGGCTTGGCGTCGGTGGGGGACTTCGCGGTCCTGGAGAACGCGGCCGGCCAGACCGTGGACAGGGTGGTCTGGCAGTCCGGGACCGCTTATTCCCTGCGCAATTACAAGGCCGAACTGGTGAGCGCCGCCGACTTCGCCCCCGCCCTGGCTTCCGGTTCCATAGGGCGCCGGCCGGCGGAAGGCGCGGATACCGGTTTCGATTCGTCGGACTTCACATCTTTCGCGCAAGCCACGCCGGCTTCCCGCAACAATTCCGCCGGCCTCGCCGCCGCCAATGCCCTTGCCTACCCGGCCGCCGCCCAGGTGCTGCCGCGCAGGTTCCCGCTGCGCCTCTCCCTGGGGGCCGCCTCTTACGGCGGCGGGAATACCCTGGTCCTCTCCCGCACCGGCGGCGCCGCCGACGCCTATTCCCCGCATATCTACCGCCTGGAGGATATAGGTTTCACCCTGGCTTCGCTGGCGGCCCAGAGCACCTCGCAGGTGGGGGCGCAGTTCCAGGACCAGGACGGCCGGCCGCTGGTACACGGGGCCGCCTACAGGCTTACCCTGAACAGCGATACCGGCGCCGCTTCCGCCCCGCAGGTCGTCCGTGCCGGGGTGGTGTACGATTCCTCGGTTCACGCGGTGGAGGTCTCCAGCGCCGCCCCGGTCTGGCTGGGAGAAGGGGAGCAGGCGGCGGTCCTGCGAGTGGCCGTCCAGAACAACAGCCCGGCCGGCTATAACGATGTCCGCGTATCCTCCGTGACGGTCTACCTTTACGACCAGGACCTGCAGCCCCTGGATACCGCGGACGCCAGGAAACTTTTCGCCTCAGCGGCGCTGGTGCGGGATTCCGCCTCCGGAGAATCCGGCGTTTACGAGTCGGGCCTGGACGTGGACGTTTCCACCTCCGTGGTTTTCGGCCAGATAGAACTGGGTGCTGGCGGCGCGCTGACCCTGATACCGCAGGACGCGGAGTTCTCCGCCACGCCGGCGGCTTCGACCGCGGCCTATTACGTTGTGCTGGAGGCCGCACAGTACGCCTCCACGCAGACCCCTAACGCTTTCCGGGTCTCTTTCTCCCCGGCTTCCGGCCTGGTCCTGGTGGACGCGCCCAGCCTGGAGGCGCAGGCCTTCTCCCACGGGGCCGCGGTACAGACCGATTCCACCACCGTGATGGTGCCCGCCGGGCCGCCTGCCGCCACCAACTGGCCCTATGATGCCGGAGTTGACGCCGCCGTGCAGGCTCCCGCGGACTACTACAGCGGCGCGCTGGTCAGTTCCGCCGTTTATGTTTCCTCCCTGGACGGCGTGCTGCGGGCCATAGATAAAGCCGGGAATTCGAAGTGGGATTTCCAGACCTATCCCCAGAGCCCCATACGTACGGCCCCGGCGGTGCGCGAGGAAGGCGGCGGAGTCTACATCTACTTCGCCAACGACAACGGCGACGTCTATAAGGTCAAGGACAACGACGTTTCTTCCCAGCAGATATGGAAACGACAGATCGGCGCGCAGATAGTCTCCAGCGTGATAGACTCCGGGGGTAAGCTCTACTTCGGCGCCAGGAATTCGAAGGTTTACTGTCTCAATAAAGCGGACGGCTCCGACTGCTCTGGCTGGACCTATGACGCCGGGTTCAGCGCACCCATCTCCGGCACTTTGGCCCTTGACGATTACACCGAGGGCGTGAACGCCTCTTGGATAGGGCTTGAGGACGGCAAGGTGGTGCGGTTCCTGAGCGCGTACGGCACCATAAGCAGCTACTTCCAGACCGGCGGCGCGGTAAAATCGTCTCCCTGGGCTGACGCGGCCTACCTGGGCGGCAACAAGGTGTATATAACCTCCACCGACCGGAAACTGTACGCCAGGACCTCGGCCAACCTGACCACGATACCGGAGCACTGGAGCGATTTCGACTCCGGGGCCCCGATCTATACGTCACCCTTCAAGGACCTGTCGGACGATAAGTACGTGTACTTCGGCAACGACGCCGGGCGCCTGTACAAAGTGGACGCGGCGAGCGGCACGCCGGTGTTCAGTTTCCAGGCCGGCGGGCCCATCAGGTCTTCGCCCGTGATGGTGCCCGGTTCGGGGGCGGGCCTGGGAGCCGGCAACGATTATGTGTATTTCGGCTGCGACGACGGAAGGATCTACGCCGTCAGCACGCAGACCGGGCAGCTGCGCAGCGGCTGGCCGGTGGCTACCGGCGGGCCCGTCAGGGCGGACCCGGTCGCGAACCTCGACGAGCAGAGCGGTTCTTATACGCTCATAGTCGGGTCCAACGACGGCAAGACCTACGTGCTGGATATCGGGCCCTAGCGGGAAGCGGCGGAGGAAAGGTAATTTATGAAAGTGCCTGTTCGCATGGGAAGGGCGGTAATTCTATTCCGGACGGCTTTGCTGGCCGCCGCTGCGGCTTTTATCCCGCCGGCTCTTACCGCCGCCGATTGGCCGGTTTTCATGGGCAATGCCGGACGAACGGGGTTCTCCTCCGAACAGGCTTACCCGCCGCTGGATCAGGTTTGGACCTTCGACGTTCAGGGAGATGTCACCGGGGGGCCGGTGGTCTACGGGGGGATTGTTTATTTCGGGGCCCGTTCCGGAAGCGTGTACGCCCTCAACGCGGTTACCGGGGAACTGCTTTGGGACTACTCCACGGATGACTGGGTGGACGCCGCCCCCGCCGTTTCCAGCGGCGCCGTATATGCCGCCAGCCGGGACGGGGGGCTTTACGCCCTGGACCGCCTCACCGGGGCCCTGCTGTGGCGCGCCGAACTCGGCGGGCCTTCGGTTTCCAGCCCGCTGATCCTCGATGGCCGCGTTTACGCCGGCAGCGGCGTTCCGGCCAGGAAGGTCCGCGCTTTCGACGCTCTGACCGGGGCCCTGCTGTGGGAGCGCCAGGCCGCCCAGCCTGTAGATTCGGCGCCTTCCACCGACGGCGCCGCCGTCTACGCGGGCTCCAACGACGGCCGCGTTTACGCCTTCGATCGGGTTACCGGGGCCGATCGCTGGGGTTCGCCGGGCTATTATCAGACCATCGGCAGTTTCGGGGCGAGGGCCGTGGCTGTTTCCTCGGGTTCGCTCTACGCGCTGCCGGGCCACGACGAACATAAATTTTTCAAGTTACGGGCCTCCGACAAATTCCAGGAGGCGGTCAGCGCGCCTTTCGCGGAGCCGGTAGGGGTGGCCAGCGAAAGCGAAGTCACGTCGCCGGTTATATCGCCTTACGGGGTTTTCGCCGGGGCCGGTTCCGATCCTCATACGGTCTATGCCTTCGACGCCTACTCCCTGGCGGACCTGGTTTTCAGTTCTCCTACCGCCGGGAATACCGTGGCCTCGGGCCTGCTCGGCTCGCCGGCCATGGCCAACGGCGTGATCTACCTCGGAACCGTGGATTCCAGGCTCATCGCGGTAAGCTCCGCCGGGGCCCAGCTGCAGGAGGTCCCTCTTTCCTCTTCCGCCTACTCCTCCCCGGCCGTGGCCAACGGCTATGTGTATGTCGGCGTCAGCGGCGGCCAGCTCTGCGCTTTCAAGGCGTCGCGCATAGCCGCCATCTCGGCCCCGGCGCCATACGAGGTGGTGGACGGAACTTTGGCCGTGCGCGGTTCTCTTAAGAACGCGGCCATGCAGGGCTATGCCCTTCATTACGGGGAGGGGGAAGCGCCCTCCGCCTGGACCCTGATTAGTTCCGCGGCGGCCGCGGGAGAGCTTTCCGGGGCGGAGCTGGGGCAATGGGACGTTTCCCAACTGCCGCCCGGCCTTTACACCCTGCGGCTTTCCGTGGATGAAACGGCCCCTTCCGGTACGCTTCCGGAGGCCCGCGTGCCGGTGCGGGTGAACCACGCGCCGCTGGCGCCGTCCGGACTTTCCGCCTCGGACGAACCCGGGGACAGCGGCAACAGGATAAGATTGAACTGGACCGCCTCGCCGTCCGCCGGAGTCACCGCTTATAAAGTGTACAGGGCTGCCTCGGGCGGCAGTCTCGCTTACCTGGCCCAGGCCGCGGCGCCGGCCGTCACCTACCTGGACGCTTCGGCCGCTACCGGGGAGGCTTTCTCTTACGCTGTGAGCGCCTGGGACGGTTACGGCGAATCCGCCCTTTCCGCCCAGGCGTCGGCCGTTTCTGTCGACAATGACCCTTCCTCCGACGCCGCCGCTCCCGCGGCGGTCACGGGGTTGTCTGCTTCTCCCGGTGTTCCCGGGCGAGCCCTGCTCTCCTGGACCGCCAGCGGCGACGACGGCGCCGTCGGTTCGGCCTCGGGTTACGAAATACGCTATGGCACTTACCCCGCCTTCGCCTGGGGTTCCGGCTCCGTCTGGGCGAGTTCGCGCGCGGCCACCGGCGCCTCCGGGGCGCCGGAAACCGAGACGGTTACCGGGCTTTACGGCGGGGTTACCTACTATTTCCTGATCAAGGCCTATGACGACAGGCCGAACTACTCCGCGGCCTCTCCCACCGCTTCCGCCTGCGTGGAGCGGGATACCCAGCCGCCTTCGGCTCCGGGAGTTCTGACGGTCGCGGATAAGGCCGGCGACCATGGCGGCGCCCTTACGCTGACCTGGGCCCGTTCCGCGGACGACGGCGCCGGAGCCGGTGACGTTTACGGCTACAGGGTGTTCCGGGCCGCGGCGGCCGGGGGTACGGCTGCCGCCGTGCAGTATTCCTCGGTGCCGGCCGGGACCCTGACGTTCACCGACACGGCCGCCACGGAAAATGTCAAGTATTACTATTCGGTGGCCGCTTTCGACAGTACCAGCGATTCCACCCATACCGCGGAGGGATACGGCGTTTCGGCGGATAACTGGCGCTTTTTCGACGCCTCTAAAGGAGGGACGGTGCGCCTGGCGGACGGCGCCGAGGTGAATATTTCCGGCAACGCCGCTTCCCAGAACGATAATATCCTGGTCTTCAGGAGGGAGTCGGCCGATTATTTCGGCCCGTCCGCCCGCGTCAGGTCCGACTCCGGCGGGGCGAGGGCCACGGGTATCGTGTACGAGGTGAAGTTCGAGGACCCCGCGACCAAGCTGCTGAAGCCGGTAACTGTTTCCCTGCCGTACACCGCCGCCGAGATAGGCGCTATCCCGGAAAGCAGCCTGCGCGTGTATCTGTTGAGCGGCTCGCGCTGGACGCTGGTCAACACCTCCCGCGTGAACCCGGAGAACCGCCGGGTCAGTGCCGAGGTCACCAGCCTCGCCGTCTACTCGCTCATGGGCTATGTCCCCAGCGGGGCGCTGCTCTCTTCGGATTCCGTTTATACTTACCCGAACCCCGCCCGGGGCGATACGCTCACGTTCAAGTTCCTGCCTGCCGACACGTCGGACGTCACTATAGACGTTTATAACGTGGCCGGGGAAAAAGTCGCGCGGCTGGAGAAAGCGGCGTGTCCGGGCGGAGTGACTTCGGAACTGGTCTGGCGCGTGGCTAATGTGGCCAGCGGCGTCTATGTTTACAGGGTGGAGGCCAGGAGCGCTTCCGGCACGAAGGCCGTGACCAAGAAACTGGCCATAGTGCATTGACCGTTATGAGGACTTTTATGAGGAACGCATATCTCCCATCGGCGCTGGCGGCGGCCGTACTGGCCGCGCTGCTGGTCCCGCCGGCCAGGGCGGCCAGGATCTACCCGTCGGCGGGCACTACTTCGGCCGCCTTCCTGAAGATCGGCGTGGGGGCGCGGGCCGTGTCCATGGCGGGGGCCTTCACCGCCCTGGCCGACGACCCGTACGCGGCCTATTGGAACCCGGCCGGCCTGGCGTCCGGGTACGGCCGCGCGGCGGTCTTTACCCACAACGAGTATTTCGAGGGGCTGGCCCAGGAATACGCCGGCTATATGCTTCCGGGTGAAAATATCGGCTTCCTGCGCAACACCCGGTTCTCCGACGGGGCTTTGGGCCTGGGGTTGAACTATTTCCACACCCCTAAGGACCTGGAGCGGCGCAGCGGCCTGAACGAGGCCGATATGCTGAACCCGGTGTCGCCGGTGGAGGGTAAGTTCAAGGCTTACGACCTGGCGCTGGGCGCTGCCTATGGTTTCAATTACAGCCGCGACCTGCGTCTGGGGGCCGGCCTTAAGTTCATACGGCAGAGCATAGACACCTATTCCGGCAATACCGCGGCCCTCGATGTGGGCGCGCTTTACGACTTCCAGTGGCTGGACAGGCAGTTCACGGCCGGGTTCGCCGCGCAGAACATCGGTCCCGGCGTGAAGTTCGAAGAGAAACGTTTCGACCTGCCGCTGACCTTCAAGGCCGGCCTCGGCCACCGCATTTACGACCGCGGCACCCTGCTGGGACTGGACGTTTCAAAGCCCATAGACAACTACCCGTCGATAGCGCTCGGGGCGGAGCAGCCTTTTTCGGACCGCCTGTTCCTGCGCGCCGGGTACCGTTACCGCCAGCACGGCAATGAGCTGGGAGCCTTTTCCGGCTTAGCGGCCGGCGTGGGGTTCATCTATGAGCGGTTCTCGTTCGATTACGCTTTCTCCCCTTTCGGGGACCTGGGCGCCGCCCACCGCCTCTCGCTGGCGTACCGCTTCAAGGGGCCGGACAAGGCGGTTTCGCGCCGGCCTTCGGAGGCGGTCCCCGCCGCCGAGCGCCTGGAGGGCTCGCGGCGCGCGGAATACGCGGTAACGAGGAGGCCGGTGAAGATATCTCCCCGCGGAGTGGATTATTCGGTGGAGGCCGTCTCCGCTGATTCCGGTCTCGGCCGCCTGGCGTTCAGGGCCAGGCAGCGCGGCGGTGCGGACGCGCCCGCGCCGGAGGTCCTGGAAGGGCGGCTTCCGCCGGCGTTGGCCATGAAGCTGCCTGCGGGATATTCTCAGTTGTCGGCCTGGGAGCTGGGGGGCGGCTTTTGGGGCGTTACCGGAGAATTGGAGTTGCTGGTCCGCTTCCGGGAGAGCGAGGCGGCCGGCAAGGACGCGGTTCTTTTCTACATGACTTCTTCGGGTTGGAGGAAGGTCTCCGGGACCGAGAACGCCTGCTCCTCCGGAGTGTGCGTCTTCTCCGTCAAAGTGCCGCTCAGCACGCATTACGCGCTGGCTGTGAAATAATAACCGGGTTCAGTAGTCGCCGAGGGTGCCCGCCCGGCGGGCGCGGCGCACGGCCAGCCCGAACAGCCAGACCGAGGCGGGGATAAGGACCAGATCGAAGGCGGCCAGCGCGAGCAGGTCGCCTTTTATTTCTGCCGGGCCCGCGCCGCGGTGCACCGCCAGCTGGAAGGCCCGCACGGCGTAAGTGACCGGCAGCAGGTTCGATACCGCCAGCAGCCAGCCGGGCAGCACCGCCACCGGGAAGTAGACCCCGCCCAGCAGGCCCTCGAAATTGTTCAGCACCCAGGCCAGGGGGTTGCCGCGCTTGAACAGCATCACGAAGCACGACGAGAGGATGCCGAGCGCCGCGAAGCAGCCCGCCGAGAGCAGGAACACCAGCCCGGCCGACCACCAGTTGGCGGCGGAAAGGTCCAGCTTGAAAACAAAGGCCCCGGCCAGCGCGTAGACCAGCAGCTCGAAAGTGGCGAAGAGGAAGTTCCACGCCGACATGGCGGCCAGCAGCCGCGGCACGCCGAGGGGGGTGGAGAGCACGGCCTCCAGGGTGCCCTGCGTCTGTTCCAGGCGCAGCCGCCCCGCGTAGGAGCCGGCCCCGGTGCCGATATAGCCGAAAAAGGCCATGGCGGTGAAGACATAGGCGAAATAGCCCGCGCCGAAAGGCTCCAGCTGGGAGGCCATGGCGCCGCCGAAAAGCCTGCCGATGAAGTAGAAGACCGCGAGGTTGGCCAGGGTGGCCAGCGCGCCCAGCGCGAAGGAGAGGCGGTAGCTGCGCTCGGCGAGGAAATCCCGCCGCACGAAGGCCAGTACCACGCGGGCGGCGCTCACAGCGGCCCCCCGGGCGGCATGCGCCCCTTCTCGATGCGCAGCGTGCGCGGCGCCGCGGCGGCCAGCAGTTCGCGGCTGTGGCTGGTCACGAACACGGCCGACCCGCGCCCGGTCTCGGCGATCAGCTCCAGCAGGGAGCGGCAGGCGGTGCCGTCCAGGCCGCGAAAAGGTTCGTCGAGCAGCAGCAGCGGGGCCCGCCGCGAGAAAGCCCGGATCAGCGAGACCTTCTGCATGGTGCCTTCGGAGAGCCTGTCGAAGCGCTTCGCCAGGTCCGCCGCCGGAAGGCCCAGGCGCTCGGCCAGCGCCGCGGCCCGGGACGCGGCTTCGCCCGGGGGCAGGCCGGCCAGGGCCCCGAAGAAACGCAGGTTCTCGGCCGCGCTCAGCCTGAAATAGAAGCAACGGGGATTGGAAGGGCAGTAGGCCGCGAGTTCGCGCAGCCGCTCCGGGCCCGCCGGGCGGCCGCCGGCCAGTATCATGCCGCCGTCCGGCTCCAGGATGCCGGCCAGGGTCTTGAGCAGGGTGGTCTTGCCGGAGCCGTTGGCGCCGCCGAGGCCCGTCACCCCCGTGTCCAGGTCCAGGTCCGCGCCGTCCAGCGCGCGCAGCCCGGCCCCGCCCGAGAACGGCGGGGGCGGGAAGACCTTTACCAGCCCCTTTACCTCTAACCGCATAGCGCAATGATAGCAAAATGGGGCCGGGACTTGGCCTTTGGCGGCGCTCTTAAGGCCGAACCCCGGCTCCTTTTTATGATAAAATATAATTATAAGGCCCCCGGCAGGCATGCCGGGCGGTACCCTTTTCAGCGAGCGGCAACGGAGGACACACAAAATGAGAATACATATAGTGGCGCGCAAGATACGGATGACCAAGCCGATCAAGGACTTCATCGAGACCAAGCTCGAGAAGCTCCACGAGTACCTGGACAACATAGTCTGGGCGCAGGTCATAGTCGGCGTGGAGAAGAAGATCCACTCCGCCGAGGTTATCGTGCACGCCGGCCACCAGACCATGAAGGCCGCCGCCGAGTCGGACGAGATGTATCCCGCCATCGACAAGGCCATGGACAAGATGGAAGCGCAGATCAAGAAGTACAAGGAGCGCTTCACCGACC
>CAYSYJ010000057.1:0-12769 GCA_964435105.1 uncultured Elusimicrobiaceae bacterium | reverse complement strand
CTTGGTGGCGGCGGCCGCGGCCGCCCTGCTCTGCTATGCCAGGCTGCAGGAACTGGCCGACCGCTCTGGCCAGGCGGAGGCGATAGCCGCCGGCGCCGCCGGCGCCGCGGCCGCCGCCGGCCGCGGGGAATCACGGATGGACCGGGCCTGCGTCTCGCTGGGGAAAGCCATAAACTCGGCCAGCCCCGGCACGCAGTCCCCCGTTTTCCGCGAGATCCGGGCGGAGTACTACGAGGTCTGCCCCTTCGGAGAGGGCGGCAGGAAAGGCGGGGCGGCCGGGAAGGCCGCCGCTATCGCGGCCCTGGCCCTGGGCGCCGCGCAAACTGCCTCCCGGGAGGCGCTCGACCTGGCGGCCGCCTTCCTGCTCGGAGTCCTGGGGGCGTCGCTGCTGCTGCTGGCCGCGGAGCTTATGGAATTCTCCTTCTTCGCCCGCCGCTTCTCCTCCGGGCTGGCCGGCCTCAAGGAGAAGCTGCTGCGGGCGGCGGCGCCTTTCTATCCCGCCTCGGAAGACCGCCCGGAGCTGGAGGAGCTGACCCTGGCCGCCGAGGCCCTGGACATAGCGCTGGAAAACTCCATGCTCGCCCGTATCCGCCTGGCCCGGGAGACGGACCTCCGGTCCCGGCGCATGAAGTTCCAGACCCGCTCCCTGGAACTGACGAGGCGGAAGGTGGAGACGCTGGTGGAGGACCTGGAAGAGGCCCGCCGGGAGCTGCAGAAGGAAAGGCTGGCCCTCAAGGTGACCGGCGAGAAGCTGGCCCGTTCCAACAGGGAGCTGGAGCAGTTCGCCTATGTCGCGTCGCACGACCTCAAGGAACCCCTGCGGGTCGTGACCAGCTTCAGCGGGCTGCTCTCCCGGCGTTACGGGGAAAAGATGGAAGGCGACGCGAGGGACTTCATCTCCTATATCGAACAGGGGGCCCAACGGGCCACCGAACTGGTAACCGCCCTTTTCAACTATTCCAAGGTGACTTACACCACGCGCGACTTCACCCGGGTGGACTGCGCGCAGGCCCTGCGCAAGGCCGTCTTCAACCTGAAGATAGGCATAGAGGAGAAGCGGGCCTCGGTGGAATTCCCGGACAGCCTGCCCGCCGTTCTCGGCGACGAGTTCCAGCTGGTCCAGCTCTTCCAGAACCTGCTGGGGAACGCCCTCAAGTTCAGCGGGGAGGCGCCGCCCCGGATAAGGGTCTCGGCGCAGGACCGCGCCGGGGAGACGATCTTCACCCTGGAGGACAACGGCATAGGCGTACCGGGCGAGCAGGCGGAGCGCATCTTCCTGATCTTCCAGCGCCTGCACACGGCGGAGCGGTATCCCGGGGCGGGCATCGGGCTCGCCCTGTGCAAGAAGATCGCGGAGAACCACGGCGGGCGCATCTGGGTCGAGCCCGCGCCCGCCGGCGGCAGCGCGTTCCGGGTGTCCTTCCCGGCGCTGCCGGAGAACGGCGCGCGCAAGAAGGAGGGCGGGGATGAGAAAGACTCATAAGAGGGCCAGGCTTCTCGAGATACTCCTGGTGGAGGACAGCCCGGCGGATGTCAGGTATCTCCGCGAGATACTGGCGGAGGGCCGCCTGGCAAACCGCATAACGGTCCTGCCCGACGGGGACTCCGCGCTGGACTACCTGCGCGGCAAGGAGGAGTACGCCGGGGCGGTGAAACCGGACCTGGTGCTGCTGGACCTGAACCTGCCGGGCAGGGACGGCCGCCGGGTGCTGGAGGAGATAAGGCGCGACCCGCTGCTGGCCAGGCTGCCGGTCGCCATACTCAGCACCTCCTCCGCGCCGGAGGACTCGGCCCTGGGCTACGGCCTGGGGGCGGTCTCCTACCTGGTAAAGCCGCCGGACCTGGGCCAACTGCTCAAGGCCGCCCTCAGGGTGGAAGGCTTCGGGCTGGCGCTGGTGGCCAACGAGCACGCCCCGGCCGGGCGCCGCAAGGGAGGACGATGATGGAAGACGAACCCGCCCTCAAAGTGCTGGTCGTGGAGGACAGCCCTTACGACGCGAAGATAATACAGGAGCTTTTCAAGGACATAAAGAACGGCTTCGCTTTCGACCTGGCTTTCGCCGAGACGCTGCAGAAAGCCTCGGCCGCCCTCGCCGCGGCGCCGCGCGACGTGGTGCTGCTGGACCTCAACCTGCCCGACTCCTACGGCCCGGAGACCCTGGGGCGCGCCGTCTCCCTTTTCCCGGACCTGCCGGTGATAGTGATGACCGGCTTCTACGAGGAGCATCTCGGCCTGGACCTGATAAAGAAAGGGGCCCAGGACTACCTGGTAAAAGGCAAGATCACCGGCGACTGGCTGACCTATTCCATCAAGTACTCGGTGGAAAGGGCCCGCATAGAGCGCAAGCTGCGGCAGAAGGAGGAGCACCTCGAGGACATCCTGGAGAAGAGCCCCGACGGAGTAATGGTGGCCCGCAAGGACGGCAAGGTCCTTTTCGCCAACCACTCGGCGGAACTGCTCTTCGGCCGCAAGAGGGACGAACTGATCAAGCACCCGCTCTCCCTGGAAGCGGACACCGAAAAGACCCTGGAGACGGAGCTGCGCCGGCTGGACGGCAGGAAGATCCCGCTGGAGGTCAGGGCGGTCGAGACCGTCTGGGACTCCGAGCCCTGCCGGCTGCTGCTGCTCCGCGACCTGACGCCGGTGCGCGCCCTCCAGCGCAGCCGCGACGAGTTCATCTCCATGATCTCCCATGAGCTGCGTTCCCCGCTGAGCGTGGTAAAGGAATCGCTGGACCTGGTGCTGGACGGCTCCGTGGGAGAGGTCACCGAGCGGCAGAAGGAGATACTGCGCATCGGCATAGAGAATTCCGGCCGCCTCAACCGGCTGATAGACGCCCTGCTGGACATCACCAAGATAGAGGCCGGCGTGATGCCGATGGACATCGCCAAATCCGACCTCGGCCTCCTGGTGGAGGAGACGGTCAGGGACTATACCCGCCTGGCGGGCGAACGCAGCGTGACCATGGGCAAGGACCTGCCCCGGTCCGCCCTGTTGAGCTACTGCGATAAGGAAAAGATAGGGGAGGTCCTGGTCAACCTGGTCTCCAACGCGCTGAAGTTCTCTCCCAGGGGAGGGACCGTGAAAGTATCCCTCCGGCCCTGGGAAGGGGAAGCGCTGTTCTGCGTAGAGGACGAGGGACCGGGCATAGAGCCCGACGACATCCCCAAGCTCTTCTCCAAGTTCGCGCAGGTGGGGCGCCGCAGGCCGCCCGGAGTCAAGGGCACCGGCCTGGGCCTGGCCATCTGCAAAGGCATAGTGGAGCTGCACGGCGGACGCATCTGGGTGGAAAGCCAGCCCGGCGCGGGCAGCAAGTTCTTCATGCTCCTGCCGCTGCATCCCTTCGACGCGGCCCTGAAGGCGCTGGTAAGGCGGGAGATCGAGCTGGCCCTGGCCCGCAGCTACAAGTTCTGCGTCATCGACGTGAACTTCGCCGGGAGAGCCCTGGCCGGGGACCCGCGGGCGGCGGAACTCTCCGCGAGGGCCGAGGCCTTCCTCAAGAGCGATATGCGCAATTCCCACGCCATCCTGAAACGCGAGGAGGGGGATTTCACCCTGGTCATCTCCAACGCCGACCCCCGCGAAGGCTGCAGGGCTTGCTCCTTCCTGGAAAAAGGGCTGGGGGATATCGCGGGCCTGCCCCAGGAAAAAGCGGCGGGCCTTACCCGCCTGCTGTCCTTCCCGGCGGACTTCCGCGACGAGGAGACCTTCATCCGCAGGCTGGCCGCGGCGAGGGAGGCCTGATGCCCCTGGTACTGCTGGCCCTGGACGACCCCCAGCGGCTGCTGCTGTGCAGGGTCAGGCTGGAAGCCGCCGGCTTCGAGGTGGAGCCGGCGCAGACGGGGGCGGCCGCGCTGGCCGCGGCCAGAAGCAGGCGCCCCGACGTGGCGGTGCTGGACCTGGGCCTGTCCGACATGCCGCCCGCAGAGATAGTGGCCGGCCTGCGGGCCCTGCAGGGAGGGCCGCGCTTCCCGGTGATCGCGCTGACCCCGCTGGACGCTTTCGAACTGCACCGCAAAAGCCTGCGGGAGGAGATAGCCGAGTTCCTGCCGCAGACCTGCGCCACCCAGCTCCTGCTGGAAAAAGTGGCCGCCCTGGCCGGCGGCGGCAGAGGAAAGCCCGGTTAGAGGCCCAGGTCGGAGGAAACGGAGCGCATGGCGTCCAGCGAGAGCTGGACGAACTCGTCCAGTTTAAGGCCGAGTTGTTCGCACTCCAGGATGGCCGAGCGGTCCACCGAGGCGGCGAAGCGCTTGTCCTTCATGCGCTTGGTGACGGAAGAGGCCTTTACGCTGGCGAGGCGGCGGTCCGGGTAGACCAGGGCCGTGGCGGTTATCATGCCGGTCACGGTCTCGCCCGCCGCCAGGGCCCGGTGGAAGGCGCTGGTGCGGCGCTGCCCGGCGTGGGCGGGCTCGTTGTGCAGCTTTACCGCCTCTATGAGCTCGGCCGGGAGGCCGCGCTCGGAGAGGATGCGGGCCGCCTCGTGGGTATGCCGGGCGGGATCGCCGGCGGTAAGCTCCACGTCTATATCGTGCAGCAGTCCGGCCAGGCCCCAGAGCTCCGGGTCGCCGCCCAGCCGCTGCGCCAGGGCGCGCAGCACGGCCTCCGAGGCGAGGCAGTGCTTCACCAGGTTCTCGTTCTTGACGTGAGTCCTCAGCAGTTCCAGAGCTTGGTTCCTGTCCATGTTCTTCCTCCCGGCCCCGGCCGGGGCCCGCTAAAATTATAGAATATCGGCATGCCGGCACCGAATACAGTCCTGCTGATCTGCGTCCTGGCCTCCTTCTCCACGCCTTTCACGCTGTCGGCGCTGAACGTGGCCCTGCCGGCCATGGCGCTGGACCTGCACCTCGACGCCCGGGGCCTGGGCTGGGTCTCGCTCTCCTTCCTGCTGGCCTCGGCCGCCCTGCTGGTGCCCATGGGCAGGCTGGCGGACATCTTCGGCCGCAAACGTTTATTTACGTCGGGCTTCGCGATCTTTACTGCGGCCTCGCTGGCCTGCGGGCTGGCGGTCACCCCCTGGCAATTCTTCTCGGCCCGGGTGATACAGGGAGCGGGTTCGGCCATGGTCTTCGGCACGGCCGTAGCGATACTGACCTCGGTCTTCCCTCCTGAGAGGCGGGGCAAGGCCCTGGGCTGGGTTTCCGCGGCCGTCTATACCGGCCTGTCATTCGGCCCGCCGGCGGGAGGCCTGCTGACCGACCTGCTCTCCTGGCGCGCCATCTTCCTGGTAAACGTGCCCCTCGGCCTGCTGGTGCTCTGGCTGGTGCGCAGGGGCCTGGCCGGGGCGGAGTGGCGCGGCGCCGAGGGGGAAAGTTTCGACCTGGCCGGCGCGGCCCTCTACGCCGGGGCCCTGGCCCTGCTGATGTACGGGCTATCCTCCGCCGGAGAAAAGGCCGGCCCGGCCCTGGCCGCGGCCGGGGCTGCGGGGCTCTTCATTTTCCTGCGCCGCGAGACGCGGGTGGCGCACCCGGTACTCAACGCCTCGCTCTTCCTCAGGAACCGGGTCTTCGCCTTCTCCAACCTGGCGGCCTTCCTGAACTACAGCGCCACCTTCGCCGCGGGCTTCCTGCTCAGCCTCTACCTGCAGTACCGGGAAGGGCTCTCGCCCAGGCAGGCCGGCCTGCTGCTGGCCGTGCAGCCGGTGCTGATGGCCGTCTTCTCGCCGTGGGCCGGCCGGCTTTCGGACAGGCGGGACCCCGGCGTCATCGCTTCGGCGGGCATGGCCCTCACGGCCGCGGGGATCGCCTGCTTCTGGGTGGGAGCGCAGGGCCTGCCCGCCTGGCGCATCGCGGCGGGCCTGGCCGTTACCGGGCTGGGGCTGGCCCTCTTCGCGGCCCCCAACACCAACGCCGTCATGGGCTCGGTGGAGCGCGCCCAGTACAGCGTGGCCTCGGCGACGCTCGGCACCATGCGGCTGACCGGGCAGATGTTCAGCATGGCCGCCGTGCTGCTGCTCTTCTCGCTGCTGCTGGGGCGGGTGCGGCTGGACGCCGGCAACGCGGCGGCCCTGGGGCCCGTAATGAACGCCGCCGTGGCCCTCTTCGCCGGCCTCTGCGCGGCCGGGATCCTGGCCTCGCTGAAGCGCAGGCGCTGATTTTTTATAGAATAAAGGGAGAGGCACAAGGGAGGCGCGAAATGCTCAAGTCTTATTTCAAGTTATTCGCTTGGTGGACCCTGTTCGTTTTCCTCGGGACCCTGATAGCCAACCTGAACATGCAGGAAGGCTGGGAAACCGTCATTTCCGAGCTGGCTACCTCGGCGCTGATGGGCGTGGCCCTGGCGGCGGTGCTGGGCACCCTGAACGGGCGCCGCTGCCGCGCGATAGCCGGCGGCAAGGGAGAAGGCGACATCTACTCCCCGGACCAGGTCCGCAAGGTGAAGCTGGCCCTAGCCCAGGACCGGGCCTTCCACCTGGTCTCTCACTACCTGCGGGAGGTGGCCAGGTACAAGGTGCTCGGCGCCGACCAGGTTACCGCCACCATCGACGCCAGCACGCCGTCCGTGATGTTCCGGACCATGGGCAGCCGCATCACGGCCCGGGTGGAAAAGGACGGCGAGGGTTCCCTGGTAACGATCCACTGCCGGCCGGCCTTCCCGCCGTACATAGTTGATTTCGGGACGAACCTGGCCCTGGCCCTCGCCATGGAGAATTTCCTGAAGGCCGCCGACCGGCCCTGACGGCGGGAGGGAAAAAAAGGACCGGGCCCCCTGGCCCGGTCTTTTTTTGCCTCAAGGCGGGCGTCAGAACTCGGCGTAGCCGGGCACCCGCGGGAAGGCGGTCACGTCGCGGATGTTGGAGATGCCGGTGACCAGCATCATCATGCGCTCGAACCCCATGCCGAAGCCGGAATGGGGGACCGAGCCGAAGCGGCGCAGGTCCAGGAACCACTGGTAGTCGTCCACCTTCATGCCGAGCTCGCGCATGCGGGCCTCCAGCACGTCCAGCCTGTTCTCGCGCTCGCTGGCGCCTATCAGCTCGCCTATGCGGGGCACCAGCACGTCCATGCCGCGCACGGTCTGCCCGTCGTCCTCGAGCCGCATGTAGAAAGAGGCCACTTCCTTCGGCTTGTGGTGCATCATCACCGGCTTCTTGAAATACTGCTCGACGAGGAAGCGCTCGTGCTCGCTCGCCAGGTCGGTGCCCCATTTCACCTTGAGCTCGAACCGGGCGTTCTCGGGCTCCAGGATCTTCACGGCGTCGGTATAGGCCAGCCGCTCGAAAGTGTTGTCCGTGATGTTCTTCAGGTTGTCCATCAGGGCCGGCTCCACGAACTTGGCGAAGAGCTCGAGGTCCGCGGGGCATTTCGCCAGGATGTCCTTCACCAGGGACTTGGTGAAGTCTTCGGCCAGGTCCATGTCGTCGGAGAGCTCGTAAAAGGCCATCTCGGGCTCTATCTGCCAGAACTCGGCGCAGTGGCGGTAGGTGTTGGAGTTCTCGGCGCGGAAGGTCGGGCCGAAGGTGTAGATCTTGCCGAGGGCCAGCGCCAGCGCCTCGCCCTCCATCTGGCCGGAGACGGTCATGCCGACCTTCTTGCCGAACAGGTCCTTCGAGAAGTCTATCTCCCCGGCCTCGGTCTTCGGGACGTCCTTCAGCTTCGTCAGGTCGAAGGCCGTGGCGGTGAACATCTGGCCCGCGCCCTCGCAGTCTGAGGCGGTGAAGATCGGGGTGTGAACGTAGGTGAAGCCGTTATTCCGGAAGTAACTGTGCACCGCGTAGGCGAGCTCCGAGCGGACGCGCAGCATCGCCGCGTACTTGTTGGTGCGCGGGCGCAGGTGGGCCACGGTGCGCAGGAACTCGTCGGAGGTCTTCTTCTTCTGGATCGGGTACTTTTCGGGATCGCAGCCGCCGTGGATCTTCACTTCCCGGGCCGAAAGCTCGTATTTCTGGCCGGCGGCGGGAGAGGCCACCAGGTCGCCCTTTATCTCCGCCGAAGCGCCGGTCACCAGCTGGGGCAGCGCGGCCGAGAAATCCCCGTTCTCCGGAGAAAGGACCACCTGCAGGTTCTGGCGGCAGGAGCCGTCGTTCAGCTCCGCGAAGGAGAAGGTCTTGGAGTCGCGGCGGGTCCTGACCCAGCCGCGGGCCGTCACGCCCTTGGCGGGGCCGGCGCTGGCGAGAAGTTCTTTTATCGTGGGCATGGCCATAGCTGTAATCCCCGGCGGCGGGGCCTCACTTGCGGGATTTCTTCTTTTCCTCGGGCACCTTGGTCACGGCGACCAGCTCGAGTTCGCAGGTCTTGTCCTCGCCGTTGTATTCCTCGAGGATATACCCGACGCCGGGCGCGTAATAGCGCACCGACTTGCCGGAATCGCCGCCGGCCAGCCTGGTGACTATCTTCATGCACTTGGCGAACTTGCCGGCCTTGATGGAAACCTTGTCCGAGAGGGAGACGACTTCGCTGGCGTCGGGATACTCGTCCCACTTGGCGCCTTCCTTGACCGGCAGGGGGAACTCGCGGCGGCCGCCGATCACCACGCCGTCGGCCGTGGTCAGCCACTTGGCGTCGCGGGTTATGACGTAATTGGTGGTGTGGGTGTCGCGCAGCTCGAAGATCATCCTGGCCTGGGCCACCGTCTTGGCGGCTTTCTTGCCGACGGAGAGGATGTCGATGTACACCTTGGCGGCGCCTTCGAACTCGGTGCTGGTAAAAACATACTCGTAGCGGGTCTGGTCTTTAAGGGGGAAATAATCTGCCATAGGTCTCTCCTCGCGTTCCGGCCTTTTACTATGACAATTTTACCATTATTTTCGCGAAGATTAAGGGGCGGGGAGGGGCGTATTCCTGGTTAGCGACGCGGGCCATAATTATGGCCCGCTTCACGTCCACCAAATCAAAAGCCCCCTTGCGGGGGCTTTTGATTTGGTGGACGTGACAGGGATCGAACCTGCGACCTCCTCGTTGCGAACGAGGCGCTCTCCCAACTGAGCTACACGCCCAAAACTATTGCTTCGCCGCCTTGGCGGCCTGTTCAACGCGGCGCTTGGCCTTCAGGTGCTCTTTGAAGCTCGCGTTGAAAATGTGCTTTCCCTTGCGGTCCGCCACGAAGTAGAGCGCGTCCAGGGTGGCCGGCGCCAGGGTGGCGGCGATGGAACTGAGCCCCGGGTTGCAGATGGGGCCCGGCGGCAGGCCGCCCACTACGTAGGTGTTGTACGGGGACTTGAACTTAAGGTCCTTGTACGAAAGCGCCTTCTTCCACCAGCCGTAAGCCTGGCCGTAGCCGATCGCGTACTGGGTCGTCGGATCGGCTTCCAGGGGCATCCGCCTGCGGTAGCGGTTAACGTAGACGGCCGCTATCAAAGGGCGCTCGCTGTCGTCCATAGCTTCCCGCTCCACGATGGAAGCGATGACCAGCGTTTTATGCTCGTCCAGCTTCTCGGGAAAACCTTTAGAGAACAAAGGCCTGACTTGCCTCTCGAATTCAGATTTTAGCAAATTTAGGACTTCCTGCGGGGGCGTATTTTTCTTCAGGTGGTAGGTGGAAGGGAACAGGCGGCCCTCCAGCTTCTGCTCGCGCGCCAGGCGCAGGAACTCCTCGCCCTTGAGGATACCGTTGGCCTCCAGGCGCTCGGCGATCTGCTCCATGCGCCAGCCTTCCGGGAGCACGACCTTTATGCTGCTGATATAGGTGCTGTGCGTCAGGCGCCAGAGAGCCTCCTCGGCCGACATGCCGCGGCGCAGGGAATACTCGCCGGGCATCAGCTTGCGGCCGGTGCCGGTAAGCTTCACCAGCGCCTTGAACCAGGTCGCGCTCAGGATGACCCCTTCGCGCTTGAGCGCCGCGGCCGCCTGTCCCGCGCCCGCGCCCTCGGGGATGGAGACTTTTACAGGCCGGCCGGGCCAGAAGAGATAAAGCGACAGGGCGGCCAGCGCCACCGAGGTCAAAGCGAGTTTCTTGAAATTCATAGCAGCCGTTTAGACCGGAGTGGCTTATAGACCGGGCCCTCCCTGGTAAGCACGCTCTCCATAAGCTCCACCGAAACTATCTCCGAAACCGCGTGGCCGGAGGCGGCGAAATCCGCGGTGCGCCTGAAAAAATCCTCCGGCAGTTCCCTTTTAACCCTGCCTATCGTCACGTGAGGCTCGAACCTGTCCTCGAAGCCGAGCCCCGCGGCCTTCAACCCCGCGGCCAGGCGGGCGGCCAGGTCCCGCAGCAGGTCGCCGCCCTCGGAAAAACCGATCCAGAGCACCGAGGGGCGCCGGGAGGAGGGAAAAGCTCCCAGCCCGCCGGAAACCACCCTGAAAGCTTTCGCGTCGGCCAGGGCCGACTCAAGGGCGGCGCCGGCCGCTTCGGCCCCGGCCTTGTCGGTCTCGCCCAGGAAGGCGTAGGTCAGGTGGAAATGCCCCGGCTCCACCCACTTCACCGCGTCCCTGCCCGCCTTATCCCTGGCGTAGGCGGAGATCTCCTTTAGCCTCGCGGCGAAGGCCGGGCCGAAAGATGAAGCCGCGAAAAGCCGCATCCTTATTCCCCGGGCTCTCCCAGTTCCTCCGGGGGCGGCGCCTGCCGTCGCCCGGAAGAGCGCCGGCCGCTCCGGGCCTTGCCGGCCTTGCGGGCCTTGCCGCCCTTCTTTATCTGCCGGCGTATCACGCGGCGCTTGAGGGCCTGGTCGCGCAGCGCCTCGCGCCGCGCGGCGGACCTGGGCTTCCAGCCCTTCAGGGCGGCGAGCCGGCTGCGGGTCACGCCCAGGGCGCCCTTGTGGCGGGCCATCCTGGCCAGCCGCACCGGCCGGAAACGCTTATTGTTAGGGCCGAAGACCAGCTCGGTGTTCTTCTCCAGGGTATATTCCTGGGCCTGCTCGCCGCCTTCCTCGGCCTGCGGGGTCACGGCCACGCGGCCCTCGTCGAAGACCGCCACCCCGGTCTCCTTGCCCATCTGGGAATATTCCACGGCGAACTCGGTGCCCCGCACGGCGCAGACCGCCGAGGGGGTGCGCACCTGCAGTCGGTACTTATCGCTGACGAATTTCTTGATCTTGGCCACCACGGAGCCGAAGCCCAGGGAGAAGATGGTGTCGCCGTGCTCCACGGTGTTGACCTCGAACTGGGTATTGCGGCCCAGCGAGACCACGCCCTTGTCGTCGAGCAGGATATCGGCCACCCCGTCGGGGCCGGTCTTAACGGTGTCGTCGGGGGCGAGCGGAACCTCGCCGGTTACGGCGGACCACTCGTCGGCGTGGGCGGGCTTGAGCATGACGCTGCCGGAAGCGACCTTCAGCCGGGCGTCCCATTCCTCCTCCTGTTTCTGCTCGTAATTCCCGGACTTCATCATCTGCTGCACCATCTTCTGGTAATCCTGCGCGTCCTCGTCCTGGGCTTTCAGGGCCGGGCAGAGCAGGCCGAGCAGCAGCAGCGGCAGAGCCGCCTTTTGAAGTATTCGCATGAGACCCCCCATGATCATTTCTCTATCTTCCGGAACTGGCGGCGCCCCACCTGCAGCACGCAGTTCCTCGGCTCGAAGACTATGTCCTCTGCCACTTTCTCGCCGTCAAGGCGCACGGCGCCCTGGGTTATCAGCCGCCGGGCCTCGTTCATGCCCTTGGCTAGCCCGGCCGCCACCATCAGGTAGGAGAGCTTGCCGGCCTTCTCGGCGCGGAAGGTCTCCATCTCCTCGGGCAGTTCCTTGCGCGAGAAGACCTGTTCGAAATGGGCGCGCGCGGCCTGGGCCTGCTCGGCCCCGTGGTACCGGCCCACTATCAGGCCCGCCAGCCGCTTCTTGGCCTCCATCGGGTGCTCGGCCTTCACGGCGGCCAGGTCCTCGGAGGTGAGCAGTTCGTAGTAGGAGTACATCAGCGCGTCGGACAGCGACATCAGCTTGCCGAACATGTCGTTGGGATGGTCGTTGAAGGCGATGAAGTTGCCCGTGGACTTGGACATCTTCTTCTCGCCGTCGGTGCCCACCAGCAGCGGCATGGTCATGACCACCTGCGGCTCCTGGCCGTAGAGCTTCTGCAGGTCGCGGCCCATCAGCACGTTGAAGATCTGGTCCTGGCCGCCCAGTTCCACGTCGGACTTTACGGCCACGGAGTCGTAGCCCTGCAGGATGGGGTAGAGGATCTCCAACAGGCTGATGGGGCTGCCCGCCTTCAGGCGGGTGCGGAAATCCTCGCGCTCCAGGATGCGCGAGACCGTGGTGTTCTTGGCCACGTTGATGAAGTCGGCCACGCCGCCGGCTGCGGGGCTGGCGAAAAAGGGTTTGAGCCACTCGGTATTGAAGCGGACCTCGGTCCTCTCGGGGTCCAGCACCTTGAAGGCCTGGTCGGTGTAGGTCTTGGCGTTGGCCGCCACGGTGTCGTGGTCCAGCACGGGGCGGGTGGAGTCCTTGCCCGAGGGGTCGCCCACCTGCGCGGTGAAATCGCCTATGATGAGCACGGCGGTGTGCCCCAGGTCCTGGAAGCGGCGCAGTTTGTCCAGCACCACGCTGTGGCCCAGGTGCAGGTCCCGGCTGGTGGGGTCCACGCCGAGCTTCACCCGCAGTTTCTTGCCGGAGGCCAGCTTCTTGGCCAGTTCCTCGCGGCTGACCACGTCCACGGCGCCGCGGGTGACGTCCTTCAGGAGCTCATCTGTGTTCATAACGTTCAATTGTATTATTTTTCCGTTCGCGCGCGCGAGGGAGGCGCTAGAACCCGTAGGGGTCCGCCTCGATGAAATAGGTAACGCGGGGGCGGCGCGGCAGGGCCTGGGCCAGGGCCAGGCATTTCGCGGCGGCCTCCTCGGTGGCGGCCTTCACCAGGTAATATTCCGTGCGGAAGCGGCGGCGCTCCTCCCCGGGGGGCAC
>CAYSYJ010000056.1:0-12801 GCA_964435105.1 uncultured Elusimicrobiaceae bacterium | reverse complement strand
AAAGAGGACCTGCTGCGCATCCTCCCCGGCGAACCTTCGGAACTGGGCGCCTCCAACCGCCTGGCCAACGAGTACCTGCGCTCGAAGGGGGAAGCGTGATCCTTAACGCCGCCGTCTGGGGCTTCGGGGGGCTGGCCGTGCTCGCCACCGTCCTGATGATCTTCCAGCGCGATTCCGTGAAGGCCGCGCTGCTCATGCTGGCGGCGCTCTTGTGCACCGCCTGCGTCTACCTGGCGCTCAGCGCCCAGCTGCTGGCCGTGCTGCAGGTCATACTCTATGCCGGCGCCATCATGACCCTGTTCGTCGTGGCGCTCACCGTAACGCCGGCCGCCTGGCGCGACCGCCCGCTGCCCGCGAGCCTCAAGGGAGTGCTGGGCCTCGCGGCGGCTTTCGTCCTGCTGGCCGAACTCCTTAAGCTCGCCGCCCCGCTGCGCTCTGCGGCGGTGACGCTCGGCTTCTCCGAGACCGGCACGCTGGAACTGGCCCGCCGGCTCTTCGGCCCTTTCGTCTTCCAGTTCGAACTGCTTTCCCTGGTCATCCTGGCCTCAATAGTAGCCGCGGTCTCCCTGACCGCCAGGAGGCGCGCATGACGCAGTTCCACCTCGCGGCCCTGGGCTTCAGCCTTTTCGCGGCCGCCGCGGCCGGCTTCCTGACCTGCGGCAGCCTGGTGCGGATGCTGATGTTCCTGGAGCTGATGCTCAACGCGGCCAATGTGGTGCTGGTGGCCCTCAAGCCCGACGCCGCTTCCCAGGCCTACGCGGTCATGCTCTTCGCCATCGCCGCCGCCGAGGCCGGCGTGGGCCTGGCGCTGATACTTTCGCTAGCCGCCGCTTTCCGCACGCTGGACCCAGCCAATATCAAGGAGCTCAAAGGCTGATGGAAGGCAATTACTATCCTCTCCTTAAATGGGCGCTGGCGGCGCCGCTGGCCGGCTTCCTGCTCAACGGCCTGTTCGGGAAGAAATTCCTGGGCGAGCGGGGCGGGGGCATAGTCGGCTCCCTCGCCATCCTGGCCTCTTTCGTCCTGGCCGCGCTGGCCTTCAACGACCTGCTGAAGCTGCCCGCCGAGCACCGCCTGCTGCGCGATACCCTGTTTTCCTGGATCAGCGCCGGCACTTTCGCCGTGGACGCGGCCTTCCGGCTGGACCCCCTCGCCGCCGTGATGGCGCTAATCGTCACCGGCGTCAGCTTCCTTATCCATGTCTACTCGACGGGGTATATGCACGGCGACGCGGGCTATAACCGCTATTTCGCCTACCTGAACCTCTTCGTCTTCTTCATGCTGACGCTGGTCCTGGCCGACAACCCGCTGGTCATGTTCGTGGGCTGGGAAGGCGTGGGGCTCTGCTCCTACCTGCTCATCGGCTTCTGGTACGAGGACCCGGAGAAGGCCTCGGCCGGCAAGAAGGCCTTTATCACCAACCGCGTGGGCGACGCCGGCTTCCTGCTGGGGCTGATGCTGCTGGCGGCGCTCTTCGCCTCGCAGGGAGTTTATGCGCTTGATTTCGCCTCGCTCGAGAAGAACACGCATTTGCTCTCCGGCGCCACGGCGCTGGGCATAGGCGCGCCCACCCTGATCTGCCTGCTGCTCTTCTTCGGCGCCACCGGCAAGTCGGCCCAGTTCCCGCTCTATGTCTGGCTGCCCGACGCGATGGCCGGCCCCACGCCGGTATCCGCCCTCATCCACGCCGCCACCATGGTGACCGCCGGCGTCTATATGCTCGCCCGCCTGGACTTCCTCTACCTCATGGCCCCCAAGGCCCTCGAGGTGGTAATGGTGACCGGCGCCTTCACGGCCTTTTTCGCCGCCGTCATCGCCCTGCTGCAGAAGGACATCAAGAAAGTGCTGGCCTATTCCACGGTAAGCCAGCTCGGCTACATGTTCATGGCGGCGGGCGCGGGGGCCTTCTCGGCCTCGGTCTTCCACCTGGCCACGCACGCCTTCTTCAAGGCCCTGCTGTTCCTGGGGGCGGGTTCCGTCATCCACGGCCTGGCGGGGGAACAGGACATGTTCAAGATGGGCGGCCTGCGCCGCGAGATGCCTTTCACTTTCCTGCTGGTGGCCTCGGGCTGGCTGGCCATCGCCGGCGTGCCGGGCCTGTCCGGCTTCTATTCCAAGGACCTGATCCTGGAGAAGGTGTTCGAGCACGGCGGCTGGCTGGTCTGGACCCTTGGCGTGATCACGGCGGGCCTCACGGCTTTCTACACCACCCGGCTTTTCGTGCTGACCTTCCTGCGCGAACGGCGCTCCGATAAGCACGCCCACGAGTCGCCGCTCTCCATGACGCTGCCGATGACCGCCCTGGCCCTGCTCGCCCTGGCCGGCGGCTTCCTGCTCAAGGACAGGCTCTTCGTCTTCCTGGACCCGGCCTTCGTCCCGGCCCACGGCCATTCCGCGGATGCCCTGCGGCTGATGGCGGTATCCGTAACGGCGGGCCTGGCCGGGATCGCGGCGGCCTTCGCCCTGACCCTGCCCAAACCGGCCAATTTCCTCAAGAACTCGATGTCGCATCTGCACGCCGTGATCTTCGCCAAGTTCTACGTGGACGAGATCTACGAGGCGGCCCTGCTCAAGCCGCTCAGGGCCTTCTCCGACCGGGTGCTGTTCCACCTGGTGGACGCGGGGCTGATAGACGGCGCGCTGGTGAACGGCTCGGCCCGCGCCTCCTACGCGGCGGGCCGCCTGCTGGCAAAGGCCCAGGGCGGCCGGCTGGACGTCTACGCCCTGGTCTTCGCGGCCGGCGTGGCGCTGATGCTCTGGTGGGTGATCTGACATGACGGGCCTGACCGAGATATTCTCCAACCCTCTCTCCGCGTCCATCCTGCTGCCCGCGGCCTGGGGGCTCGCGCTGTTCCTGGTGCCGGCCCGCGGCGAGGAGCAGCTCAAGCGAGTGGCGCTGCTGGGCACCGTCGTCACCTTCATAGTCTCGCTGCGCCTGTGGACGGGCTTCGACCCGGCGGCCGCCGGCTTCCAGTTCACCCTGGACCGGGCCTGGCTGCCCTCCTGGGGCATCAACTACCAGCTCGGCATCGACGGCATCAGCCTGCTGATGATACTGCTGACCACCTTCCTGCTGCCCGTCTCGGTGCTGGCCAGCTTCAACTACATAAAGGAGGGGCAGCGCTCCTATTACGCCTGCCTGCTTTTCCTCGAGTCCGCCCTCGTCGGGGTTTTCGCCTCGCTGGACCTGTTCGTCTTCTACCTGTTCTGGGAGGCGATGCTGATCCCGATGTACTTCCTCATCGGCGTCTGGGGGGGGCCGCGCCGCGTCTACGCCGCGCTCAAGTTCTTCATCTACACCATGGCCGGTTCGGTGCTGATGCTGGCGGCCATACTCTGGACGGCGGCGGCCCACAAGGCGGCGGCCGGCGCCTGGACCTTCAATATCCCGGCGCTTTACGGCGGGGCGCTGACCATGCAGGCCCAGTTCTGGCTGTTCGCGGCCTTCGCCCTGGCCTTCGCCATCAAGGTGCCGATGTTCCCGTTCCACACCTGGCTGCCCGACGCTCACGTGGAAGCCCCGACGGCGGGCTCAGTGCTGCTGGCGGGCGTGCTGCTTAAAATGGGCGTCTACGGCTACCTGCGCCTGGCCGTGCCCATGTTCCCGCAGGCGGCCGTTGCTTTCGCTCCGTGGCTCGCAGGCCTCGGCGTGGTGGGCATCATCTACGGTTCGCTGGTGGCCTGGACGCAGAAGGACATGAAGAAGCTGGTGGCCTATTCCTCGGTGGCCCACCTGGGCACGGTGATGCTCGGCATAATGGCCTTCGAGCCCGCGGCGGTGGCCGGGGCGGTGCTGCAAATGGTCAACCACGGCCTCTCCACCGGCGCCTTGTTCCTGCTGGTTGGCGTGCTCTATGAGCGCCGCCACACCCGCATGACCGAGGATTACGGCGGGCTGGCCAAGGTGATGCCGGGCTTCGCCGCGGTGTTCATGATCGTGATGCTTTCCTCGGTGGGACTGCCCGGCCTCAACGGCTTCATCGGCGAGGTCCTGGTACTCTTCGGTTCTTTCCGCGCCTATCCCTGGCTGGCGGGCCTCGCCGTCAGCGGAGTGGTGCTGTCGGCGGTCTATATGCTCGGTATGTACCAGCAGGCCGTTTTCGGGCCTCTGCGCCACACCGAGAACAAGGTGCTGCCCGACCTGACCCCGCGCGAATGGGCCTATCTCGTGCCCCTGCTGGTCTTCATTATCCTCATCGGCGTGTGGCCCAACCCTTTCCTGAAGAGGACCATGCCCGCCGTGGCGAACTATATCGGCCAGGCCCGGGTACAGGCCGCCCCGCCGCCGGCCGACGTGAAATTTTCCCTGGGAGGCGAGCGCTGATATGCCCGAACCCGTGAACTTCGCCGCCGGCGCCCTGGCCGGGCCGCTGCTCCTGGTGCTGGCCGCGCTCGCGGCCCTGCTGCTGCCGCTGTTCTTCCGTTCCCTGCGCTCCGCCCCGGGCCTGATCGCCCTGGGCGCGGCCGCGGTCGCCCTTACCTTCATGCGGGGGGCCCCCGGGGCCAGGCTGGAGCTTTTCAGCGGCGCGCTGCTGCTGAGCCCGCTATCCGTCTATCTCTGGGCCTTCGCGCTGGCAGCCCTGCTGCTGGTGACCCTGCTGAGCCTGGCCCGCCCGGCCGCCCCGGAGGAGAGCCAGGGGGAATACTATTTCCTGCTCGCCATGGCGGCCATAGGACTGATGGTCCTGGTGGCGGCCGGGGACCTGTTCACCGCCTTTATCGCGCTGGAACTGCTGAGCCTGCCGGTCTACGCGCTGGCCGGCATACGCCGCAGCAAACCGGGCCTGGAAGCGGCCTATAAGTATTTCATGCTGGGCGCCTTCGGCTCCGGCCTGACGGTGCTGGGCGTGGCCGTGCTAAATTCGCTTTACCCGTCGCTCTCCTTCACGACGCTCGCGGCCGGGCCGGCCTCGCCGCTGGCGCTGGCGGCCTTCCTGCTGGTGATAGCGGGTTTCGCCTTCAAGACGGCCCTGGTGCCCTTCCACATGTGGGTGCCGGACGCCTACGAGGGCGCGCCCACGCCGGTGGCGGCCTTCATGGCGGCGGCGGTCAAGGCCGGCGGCGTGATAGTTCTCTGGCGGCTGGTCTCGCTTTTCGACGGCGGCCCGGTATGGTCGGTGTTCTGGTGGCTTACCGCGATCACGCTGGTCTTCGCCAACCTGGCGGCGCTGCCGCAGGCGGGGCTCAAGCGCCTGCTCGCCTATTCAAGCGTTGCCCACGCCGGCTACCTGGCGGTGGCTTTCTTCGGCGGAGGGCGGGGCGGGGAAGCTGTGCTCTACTACCTGCCGGTCTACGCCATGGCCACCATAGGCGCTTTCGGCGTGGCCTCCGTTCTCGAGAAGGGGGAGACAGGGCCGAAGGTGGAAGACCTGGCCGGACTCGCCAAGACCCGGCCGTGGCTCGCGGCGGCGATGGCGGCTTTCATGTTCTCGCTGGCCGGCGTGCCGCCGCTGGCGGGTTTCTTCGCCAAGTTCTACGCTTTCGCCGGGGCGGTACACTCAGGTTATACCGGGCTGGTGGTCATCGCGGTGGTCATGAGCGCCGTGAGCATGTACTATTACCTGAAGGTGACGGTGGCGATGTACATGAAGCCCCCGGCCGCCGGTCAGGGGACCCCCGAACCCGCCGGCCTCGCCGAGGCGGTCATCTTCCTGATGGCCGCCGGCGTCCTGCTGGCCGGCCTCTTCTCCAAGCCGCTGCTCTCCATAGCCGCCAACGCCGCCCGCTACCTCTAGCCTGCCGGCGCAGTGTCCGGCAAGGGGCCGGGCCAGGTGTTATTCCGTTCGTCAGGACTGCAGGGAACCGTTGCGCGGTTCCCCTCAATCGCTTCGCGATTGAGCCTCCCTTCCCCAACTGACTCCCGGAACAACACCTGGCCCGGCCTTTTAGCGTCAAGCAGCCATCTGGCCTGTCGCGGTAATACCCCGTGAAGCATTTGCGGGACGGGGTTGAAACTTGAGGCGCGGTCACGGATAAACCGCATAGCGGTTTTCCGCGACCCCGACTCGGCGATTTTTCGAAGAAAAAATCGCCTCCGTCCTTGCGGCCCGGCAATGCCGGGCCTCCCACGGTGTGCGGGACTCCGGTTTTGGAGTCCCTGTGCCTGCGGCGGCTAAGCCATAAAGCCGTTGGATTTGAGGAAGTCGGGGGTGATGGGGGAGGGTTTGGGGCCGGCGGCGGCGTACTTGCCGAGGATATCGTACTCGACGTTGAGGAGCGCCCCGGGTTTAAGGTCCTTCAGGGTGGTATTCTCCCAGGTGTGGGGAATGACCGAGACCTTGAAAGAAGAGGGTTTCACCTCGTAGACGGTAAGGCTTACGCCGTCGAGGGCCACGGAGCCTTTCTCGACCAGCACGGAACCGGCGCCGCGCTCCAGGTCCAGCAGGCGGCTGTTGCCGTCGTTCCGGACGGAGAGCAGGCGCGCCGCGCCGTCCACGTGCCCCGTCACGAAATGCCCGCCCAGGCGGGCCCCGACGGCCAGCGCCCGCTCCAAGTTCACGGCGGCGCCTGGCTTCAGCGCGCCCAGCCGGGTCCTGGAGAAAGTCTCAGGGCTGACGGCGAAAGAGGCCAGGCCCTTGCCGGAAGCCGTTACCGTAAGGCAGGCGCCGCTCACGGCCACGCTTTCACCGGCGGAAAGCGCCCAGCCTGCCGGCACGGAGACCTCCAGTCCTCCCTTTGAGACGGCCTTTATCCTGCCTATCGCTTCGACGATACCGGTGAACATGTCAGAACCTCAGGTCCAGCATCAGGTCCGGGCCCGACCGGGTGACGGACTCAAGACGCGGCCGCAGCCCGAGTTCCCTGCGGGCCGCGTTCAGCGCGTCGGGCCAGACCAGTGAATTTTTGGAAGCCGTGCCCCCTATCAGCATTGGCGCTACGAAGCAGACGAACCGGTCGGCGAGCCCCTCGCTGATGAAAGACCCGGCCACGCGCCCGCCGCCCTCCACCAGGACGCTGGAAACCCCGATTTTGCCAAGTTCCGCGAGCAGGGCCCCGAGGGCGACGCGCCCATTTTCCGACGGCAGAACCAGCACCTTGGGCCCGTGGGGGAAGCGCTTCATCGCCGTGACGGAGGCCCTGCGCGTAGTGGCTATCAGGACCCGCTCGTTCTTAAGAAAGCGAGCGCGTCCCGGCACCCGGAAAGAGGAATCGAGCGCCACCACCCAGGGCTGGCGCGGCACTTTCACCCCGCGCACGTTCAGCAGCGGGTCGTCGGAAATTATGGTCTCGATGCCGGCGATAACGGCGTCGGCTTCGGCGCGCAGGCGGTGGGTCTCCCTGCGCGAGGCGGGGGAAGAGATCCAGCGCGAGCGCCCGGCGGCGTCGGCGATGCGGCCGTCCAGGCTCTGCGCGATCTTGACCGTCACATAGGGCAGGCCGGTGCGCATGAACTTATTGAAAGCTGGATTCAGGCCCTCGCAGGCCCTCCGTAGCAGGCCGCTGCGCACCTTCAGCCCCGCCCGCCGCAGAATAGCGGCGGCCCTGCCGCCATTGGACGGGTTCGGGTCCGAAGCCCCTATACACACTTCCTTTATCCCGGCCCGGAGTATGGCCTCCGTGCAGGGCGGGGTTTTGCCATGTGAGGAGCAGGGCTCGAGGGTGACATAGAGCGAGGCGCCGGCCGGAGAGACGCGGCAGGAGCGCAGGGCGTTTATCTCGGCGTGGGGACCGCCCCAGCGCAAATGCGCTCCTTCCCCGATCACGCGACCGCCCTTTACCAGGACGGCACCGACCATAGGGTTGGGATGCGCGCCGTAGCGCCCGCGCCGCGCCAGCTCGATGGCGCGCGCCATATGCTCCTCGTGCCGGGCCATTTATAGGCTCTTGAAGAGGTTAGCCATCTCAATAGCGCTGACCGCGGCCTCGGCGCCCTTATTGCCGTGCTTGACGCCGGCGCGCTCTATGGCCTGCTCCAGGGTTTCGGCCGTGATCACGCCGAAAGCCACCGGCACCTTGTGCTTCATGGAGACGGCCGCTATGCCCTTGGCGGTCTCCTGCGCGACGAAGTCGAAATGTGGCGTCTCGCCCTTGATGACGGCGCCCAGGCAGAGAATGGCGTCGTAGGGCCCGGTCGCGAGCTTTTCGCAGACCACCGGGATCTCGTAGGCGCCGGGGGTGCGCACCACGGTGATATCCTTCTCGTCGGCCCCGTGGCGCTTGAGCGCGTCCACGGCCCCGTCGAGCAGCCGCCCGGTGATGAAATCGTTGAACCGGGAGACGACTATCGCGAACTTCAGTTTGTCGGCCTTCAGGCCGCCTTCTATGGTCTTCATGTTTCCTCCGTCACTTGAGCTTGCCGGGCAGCAGGTGGCCCAGCTTATGGCGCTTGGTGCTCAAATACCTGGCATTATGCTCGTTCGGCTTTATCACCAGCGGCACGCGGCCGGCTATCTCCAGCCCGTAGCCGGAGAGCCCGGCCAGCTTGCGCGGGTTATTGGTGATAAGCTTCAGGCGACGCAGGCCCAGGTCGCAGAGCATCTGCGCGCCGATGCCGTAGTCCCGCAGGTCGGCCGGGAAGCCCAGCGCCTCGTTGGCGGTCACGGTATCGTAGCCCTTGTCCTGCAGTCCATAGGCCTTGATCTTATTGCCCAAGCCTATGCCGCGGCCTTCCTGGCGCATGTACAGCACGGCGCCGCCGCCTTCCTTTACTATAAGCCGCATGGCCGCGTGCAGCTGCGGGCCGCAGTCGCAGCGGCGCGAGCCGAAAACGTCGCCGGTGAGGCACTCGGAATGCACCCGCACGAGGGCCGGGTCGCCTATGCGCCCGTAGGTGAGGGCGGCATGTTCCAGGCCGGTCAGCTTTTCGCGGTAGACGGTGATGCCGAACTCGCCGTATTCGGTGGGCAGGGAGGAGGCGGAGACCTTCTCCACCAGGGTCTCCTTGCGGCGGCGCCAGGCGATCAGGTCGGCGATCGTGCCCATCTTCAGCTTATGTCGGGCGGCAAAACGCCGCAGCTGCGGTACCCGGGCCATGCTGCCGTCGGGGTTCATGATCTCGCAGATGACCCCGCAGCCGCTGAGGCCCGCCAGGCGCACCAGGTCGGCGCAGGCCTCGGTATGGCCCGCCCGCGCCAGCACCCCGCCCGGACGGGACTTGAGGGGGAAGACATGTCCCGGGCGGGTCAGGTCGGAGGGCAGGGCGCCCGGGTCCGAAAGCACGCGGATGGTGCGGGCCCGGTCGGCCGCGGAGATGCCGGTGGTCACGCCTTTGGCCGCGTCCACCGAGATAAGCCAGTTGGTGCGGTAGGGGTCCTTGTTCTCCCGCTCCATCTGGAACAGGTCCAGGACCGCCGCGCGGTCGGCCGTCAGCGGCGCGCAGATGAGCCCGCGGCCGTGACGGGCCATGAAGTTTATCTTTTCCGGCGTGGCCAGGCGCCCCGCCATCAGCAGGTCGCCCTCGTTCTCGCGGCCCTCGTCGTCGGTGATCACCACCAGGCGGCCGCGTTTGACGTCGGCGACTATGTCTTCTACGGAGGAGAACGTGTTCTTAGCCATAAAAAAAGCCCCGAAGAGGCCTTCAGGGCTTTTTGCGGAAGGGAACGGCGCCAAAACGCCGGCCCCTGGCCGCCGTCCTTCTTTCATCCGGACTTTACCGTCGACTTCGGAATTTCACCGAATCTGCCCGGCGTTCGCCTGGCTTGCGGGTTATACCGCCGGTGGGGAATCGCGCCCCGCCCTGAAGGACTACAGGGTTATTATATCACATCAGAAACAGTCGCCGATCCCCCTCGAGCCGACCAGCGCCCATTGCCCGACCGCGGTGCCGGTGGAAACGCAGAGGTCGGCGATGGTCGAGTTGAACACCACCTGGCCGATCGCCGTGGGCTGGCCGGCCGCCGCCTGCAGGTCGGCCGTGCCGATGGCCCGCGGCTGCCAGAAACCCTCGGCGGTAAAGGTGGACTTGTTCACCCCGGAGCCGAACTGCGCGTCGCCGTTGACGTCCAGGGCCGCCTGCGGCGAGGGGGTGCGCACGCCCACTTTGTATTGCTTATCGTCTATCGGGCCGATGAGGAAAGCGAAGTTCTCGGTTATCTTATCGGTGTTGAACCTGCCCTGGCCGCCGGTAGTGTCGTAACCCCAGACGAAGGTGCCTTCCGCCGAGATATCCAGCCAGTTATTGCGCCCGCCGGCAAAGGAGTAGGAGCTGTAGACGATGTTGTCCTTGCCGCCCGGGATAACGGAGTAATTGCCAAAGTTCATATTGCCCTGGCCGCCGCCCACGGCGCTGTAGCCGCCGTTGGCCCAGTTGCTCAGGCCTCCCACGGCGGCGGCGTGGTTGGCGAAGGCCCGGTTATCCTGGCCCATTGCCACCGAATATTTTCCGATAATGTCCCAAGCGTACTGGGAGTCCAGGGCGTCCGGCCCGCCTACACCGCCGGCGCGGAAAGCCGCGTTCCCGGGCATCCAGATCAGGCGGGTGGCGTTGCCGCCGGTGACCGGGGGGGCCTGGGGGAAACTGTCATAGATCCCGTCCGCGAGCAAGTTGCCGTTGCCTATCTCAAGCATGGAACGGGGTGCGGAGGTCCCGATACCGGTATAATTGCTCCCGGTGCTGACATAGAGGATGGCGGAGGACCGGGAACCGCCCACCAGCAGGCTGGAAGCGACGTGCAGGCCTTCCATGGCCGTGCCCGTGCTGACTCCGAGGTAGGCGGTGGCCGTGGAGAGGGTTAAGACCGGCCGGGCGGTAGAAGTCCCGACGAAGAGGTCGGCGTTGACGTGGAAGGAGGCCAGCGGGCTGGGGGTACCTATGCCGAATTTCCAGCCGGAGCCGCCGCCGATGCTGGAATTACCCTTGATGTGGAAAACCTCGTCGTTGGTGGTATTCATGGTCAGCACCAGGTCGCGGAGGTTGGCCGGCGAGGAAAGCGAGGCCTTGCCGCTCATGGCGCCTTCCGCCCAGTTGATCGCGATAGGCCCGCCGTTATGGGCGAACATGTTCAGCGTCACGCCGGGGTCGGCCTCGCGCTGGTCTATGGTGACCGCGCCCCGCAGGTGGGTGGGGCTCATCACTACGGGGAAGATCTCGCCCACGGCCAGCTTGCCCAGCACATAGGTGTCCGAAGTCACTACCACTGCGGAATAGGTGCTGTCGGAGCGGGCGGCGATAGAGGAGACCTCGATCTGGTGGGGGAGGCCGGCGGCGGAGATATTGGTGATCCCGGAGCCGTCGCCGAAGAAGCCGCCCTGCGCGGTTACGGAGGAAGTCGCCAGGACGCCGCCCGCGACGTGAAGTTTATGCTCGCCGGAGGCCGCCCCGATGGCGACGCTTTCGCTCATGGTGCTGACGGCCAGTATCGGCGAGGCGCCGTTGCTGAACAGCGCGTTGGCCCCCACGTGGAATTTCTCGGCGGGGGTAATGCCCACGCCGAACTTCCACGTGGCTCCGCTATTGTCGCCGTCCTCCGTGCGGATGCGGAAAACCTCGGTGCCGCTCTCCGTGTCCGAACCCAGGGCCCTGAAGACGAATTCGCGCTGCAGCACGTGCTGCCGGTAGCCCATGGCGCCGAGGTTGCCGAAGGCGTCGCTCCAGTGTATGTAGCCGGGCGAGTCGGACCTGATGGAAAGGCTGACCGGCACCGTATCGTTGTCGTTGGTCAGGGAGATCTGCTTGTAGACGGTAAGGGGCGCGTTCGGGGCGGACACCTGAATGCCCACCCGCCCGGCGGTGCTTACGGAAAAGCCGTACTTGTTGACCGCGGCGGCGGAGGCTACGGTGATGGCGTAGGGGTACGTATCCGAGACCGCCACTACCGTCATGCTGGCCGGGGAGATGAACAGGTGCCCGGTCATGGTATCGCCCGCCTTGCGCAGCTTGGTGGAGTCCGTACCCGAAACGTTGGTAAGCAGGGAGCCGTCGCCGGAGAAAGCCGGGGCCACCACCTTGCCGGAATTGACCTTGATGCCGCTGGAGGAGGTAAGGCTGAAACGGTTATTCGTGTCCGGGTCGTCGACGGAGTACCCCCAGAGCGTGGCCGTGGAGGCGCGGAGGTTCTGCAGGTCGGCCAGCCCGGTGCCGGTTATGGCCGTGGTATAAACCCCGCCCTGGGCGGTAACGCTGGAAGTGGCTATAACGCCACCGTCCACCGTCAGCCTCGCCAGGTGGGCCGTGCTGCCCATGGCGATATTGCCCTTGAGCCAGGAGTCGCCGGTCACGGTCAGGGAACTGCCGGCCACGGTCGCGATATTGAAACCGAGGGTGAGCGGGCCGGACATGGTCGCGCCGTTGGTGGACACCTTGGTATGGTCCAGGGTCACGACATTGGTCAGCCCCGAGCCGTCGCCGTAAAAGATCGAGCCGGCCGGCAGGCGCAAATGGGTGCTGACGTAGATGCCGCCGTAAGCGGCCAGGGGGTCCCCGGAGATGTCCAGCGAGGGGAATATCCTGTAGCGGTGGGCGGAGACGCCGTTGATGGAAGTCACGCTCAGGCTGGAGCCGGAGAGGGTGAGCTGCCCGGTCATGGTGTCCCCGGCTTCGGAGACCACCCCGCCCAGGGTGGAGCCGTCGCCGTAATAGTAGGAGCCGTAGACCTGCCCGATGCCGTTGACCCGGAACATGGCCGAAGTGCCGGTGGAGAGCAGCAGGAGATCCCCGGTGTCGCCGGCGGCGGTGGAGACGTGCAGCCTGGCGAGGGGGTTGGTAACGTTATTGCCGATGGCGACATTGCCCTCGTTGATGCTGTAAACGTGCGGGCCGTTGACGTCCCACTGCGTGTTGGCGGCCGCCTCCGTCTGGATGGAACCGTCGGGGAACTTGAAGCCGCCGAAAGAACTCTCCACGATGCCCGCCACGGCCAGCTT
>CAYSYJ010000055.1:0-12913 GCA_964435105.1 uncultured Elusimicrobiaceae bacterium | reverse complement strand
CGGGGGGTCTCCTGCGGTACCTGTTCACGACCGCGATCTTGAGGATGTCCCGCTCCGTGTCGGAGGAGACGTAGCCGCCGTCCTGCTTGACCTTCTCGACGCTCATCTTGGTGACGATCTGGTCCGGGACCACGTTGATCACGCGGGCGTAAGGGCCCTCGGCCTTGAGCGCGAAGTCCTCGTGCTCGATCCACTTCACGTTCACGGTGCCGCGGGCCTTGCCTTCGTATTCCTTGATCACGCCGGGCTTTATCTCGCCGTCGGTGGCCACCAGCTTCCCGTTCTTGACCACTTTGCGCACCTTCATGGATTTCAGGTCGCTGAGTTCCACCAGGTCGGCCTGGTAGCCGGGGGCTATCGCGCCGAGGTTCTTCAGGCCGAAGTACTCGGCGGTATTGATGGTGGCCATCTGGATGGCGCGGATCGGGTCCACGCCCAGCTTGATGGCGGTGCGCACGAGGTAGTCGATGTGGCCCTGCTTCTCGATATCCTCCAGGTGGCGGTCGTCGGTGACGAAGATGAACTTGCGGGAGTTCTCGGAGTTCACCAGCGGCAGCAGGTTCTTGAGGTTCTTGGCGGCCGTGCCCTCGCGGATCATGATGTACATGCCGGCGCGCAGCTTCTCGGCGGCTTCCTTGACGTCGGTGCACTCGTGGTCGCTCTTGATGCCGGCCGAGACGTAGGCGTAGAGCTGCTTGCCCTTGAGCATCGGGGCGTGGCCGTCTATCACCTTGTTCCTGGCGATGGCGATCTTCTCGAGCACGCTGCGGTCGCGGTAGATCACGCCGGGGTAATTCATCATCTCGCCTATGCCCAGCACCCTTTCGTCGTTGAGCAGCAGGGAGAGGTCGTGGGCGTCCAGCTCGGCGCCGGCGGTCTCGAGGTTGGTGGCGGGCACGCAGCTGGGCAGCATCACGTAGACGCCCAGCGTGGCGTTCTGGCTGGAGCTCATCATGTAGCGGATGCCGTCGAGGCCCAGCACGTTGGCGATCTCGTGCGGGTCGATGACCACCGAGGTGGTGCCGCAGGGCAGCACCGTGCGGGCGAATTCCGGGATCTTCACCATCGAGCTCTCGATGTGGACGTGGCCGTCTATGAAGCCGGGGGCGAGGTAGGCGCCCTTCAGGTCGTAGGTCTGCTTGGCTTTGTAGTCGCCGAAACCCACCACCTTGCCGCCGTGTATGGCCACGTGGGTCTTGTGGATGTCGCCGGAGAAGGTGTTGATCACCCGCGCGTTCTTAAGCAGCAGGTCCACGCGCTTGCCGCCGCCGGAGATCTCAATGGTATTGCGTATCTTTTCGAGATTGCCTTCGTGTTCCATGTGTTCGCCCCTTATAAGGAATCCTAAAGAATTCTACCTTTTCCCGGCGGCCGGCGCAAAACAATATCCTATAATATCCGGCGTATGGAACTGCTGCAGGCCGCCGACCCCTGGCTCCCCCTCACCCTGCTGGTCTTCCTGGCCGGCTTCGTGGACGCCATGGCCGGCGGCGGCGGCCTGATAACCCTGCCCGCCTACCTGGCGCACGGCCTGAACCCGGCGCTGCTGCTGGGCACCAACAAGCTCTCCTCCTCCATGGGCACCGCGGTGGCCGCGGCGCGCTTCTTCCGGGAGACCCGCACCCGCGGGGACATCCTCTTCATCCTGGCGGTACTGGGAGCCGCCGGCGCCGCGCTGGGGGCCTGGGCCGTCTCGCTGGTCCCGCCGGAGACGGTGCGCTGGCTGCTGCTGGTCTGCCTGCCGCCGGTGGCGCTGACCCTGGTCGCCCGCAAGGATTTTGGCTTCGGCGACACCAGCTCCCGCTACGACGGGCCCCGGCTCCTGCGCCGCTCCGGGGCCATCGCGGGCGGCGTCAGCTTTTACGACGGGCTGCTGGGCCCCGGCACCGGCACTTTCCTGGCCCTGGCCTTCACCCGGCTATGCGGCTATGACCTGTTGCGGGCCACCGCCCTGGCCAAGCTGCTGAACCTGGTCTCGAACGTTGCGGCGCTCGCCGCCTTCCTGTGGCTGGGCCGGGTGGACGTTAAACTGGGATTGGCCATGGGCCTGGCCGGGATGGCCGGCAACTACGCCGGGGCGCATGTGGCGCTGCGGCGCGGCGCCTGGGCCATACGCCCCATGCTGCTCCTGGTCTCTGCCGCGCTGCTGGCCAAGGTGGCCTGGGATATGTTCAGGTAGCTACTTCAGGACGGCTATCAGGCCGAAACGGCCCGTCTTCTCCCCGTCCCGCCGCCAGGAATAAAAAAGCTCCTTCTCCTCGTAAGTGCAGAGATGCATGAACTCGTGGTCCCGCACCCCGAGCGCCTCCAGCTGCGTGCGCAGCAGCTCCCGCAGGCTGAAGAAATGGCGGCCCTCCTTCAGCGTCAGGAACCGCTTGTCCGCCCCGCCGGGATAGAAGGCCTTCAGCTTTTCCAGGAAATCCTCTCTTACGGGATAGTGCGCCGCGCAGATCATCGGCGAGACCCCGGCCGCCACGTCGGCGGGCTCGGTCCCCCACTTAAGGCGCATCGCGTTCAGCGCCGCGGCGTAGGCGCCCAGCAGGGCCCCGCGCCAGCCGGTATGCACCACCGCCACGGCCTTACGGCGCCGGTCATAGAGAACGGTCAGGGCGCAGTCGGCCGAAACGGCCAGCAGAGGGAGCCCCGGCGAGGCCGTGGCCAGGGCGTCAGTATTGTCCGGAGGCACCGCGCCGCCCCCCTCGACGAGAGCGATGTTCGCGGTATGGCGCTGGCGCATGCGGACCAGGCGGGCCGGCTCGGCTCCGATGGCTCCGCAAAGCCGGGCCAGGTTCTCCTCCAGCCGCTCCTGGGAGTCGCCGGTGCCGGCCCCGAGATTGAGCCCGGCGTAAGGGCCCTCGCTGGCGCCCCCCGGCCTGGCCGCGACGGCCGCCGAGACCTCAGGCAGCCCGCGGAACAGGTCGAAACGCAGAAGCTTGAGCCCGTCCTTCTCTTCGATATACATAAGTTTACGCCCTCCCGGCCCCGCGACTGACGGGGCGCCCCTAAATTGATATTATACCCTTATGACCACCGCCGTCAAATACCGGTTCGTCCGCAAGGCCGGTCCCGAACTAGGCCGGCAGATCATAGGCCTGTATTCCAGCCAGGGCTGGTGGACCCGCGGCGAGGGCCTGCGGGAGTTGAACCGCCTCATCCGTGGCAGCCACTGTTTCGCGGTGGCGGAAAGCGGGGGAGCGGTGGTCGGCATCGGCCGGGCTATCAGCGACCGGGCCGGCGACGCCTACCTGCAGGATATCGCCGTAAGCCCCGCCCTGCGCGGCAAAGGCGCCGGCCGCGGCCTCGTGGCCGCCCTCTGCCGCCGCCTCCGGGCCGACGGCGTCGCCTGGATAGGCCTTATCGCCCAGAACGGCTCCGCCGGTTTTTACGCCCGGCTCGGCTTCCGCGTCCTGAAGAACGCCGCGCCCATGCTGGTCAAAGGCGCCCGGGTCTGATATGTTCCAGCGCCTCAAGCCGGAAGACTACCCGGTCATAAAGAAATTCTTCGACAAGCACCGCTACCCGCTCTGCGAGTATTCCCCCGCCACCATCATAGCCTGGAACCGCTGCCTTTACGAGGTCTCCTGGAAGATCGACGGGGACCTGCTGCTGATAGCCGAGACCGACCTGGAGCCGCCGGCGGCGCGGCGCCTGTTGATGCCGGTGCCGCACCCCTTCCGCGACCTCCCGCCCGCGGAGCTCGCCGATATCGCCCGCCGCAACCGCCACACCCGTTACTACTACGTGCCGCAGGACTACTACGAGCGCCACAAGGCCGGGCTGGACGCCCTCTTCCTCGCCGAGGAGCAGCAGGGCTTCATGGACTACCTCTACCATACCCGCGATATGGCCCAGCTGGCCGGCCACAAGTATTCCAAGAAGCGCAACCTCATCGCCCAGTTCAACAAGCAGACCGCGGCGGCCAGGAAGGTAAAGGTGGAGCCGCTCACCAGGCGCAATAACGGGGCCTGCCTGAACCTGCTGGACCGCTGGGCGCGCGACCCCGAGGCCGGCGCCCGCCTGGACATGCTCAACTGCGAGCGCAAGGCCATCATCAACGGGCTGAAGCACTTCGACCTGCTGGAGCTGAAAGGCGTGCTGGTGCGCATAGACGGGGAGATTTCCGGCTTCGCTTTCGGCTCGCGGCTCTCCGACGGCGTATTTGTTCTGAATTTCGAGAAGGCCCTGGACGATATCAAGGGCCTGTACCAGTTCCTGGACAATGAGCTGGCGAAACACCTCCCCCCGCACTATTCCTTCATCAACAAGGAAAGCGACCTCGGCAAGCCCGGCCTGGCCAAGACCAAGGAATCCTACTACCCGGCCTTCAAGATCAAGTCCTACTCCCTCACCCTCAAATAAATAGGGACGGAGCCCTATTTCACGGTTTTCCCCTGCCTGTATCCGGAACGGGATAAATAGGGCTCCGTCCCTAATTAAAAGAGCCCGGGGGACCGGGCTCTTTTCCACGCCTTGGGGCGCGCTTACAGCACCTTGTAGGGATTGTCCGTTATGCCCAGCAGGTAGACGCCGGCTTTGACGTTCTTCTCCACGGCGTTCTTCACTATGGAGGCGCCGGGGTAGAAGCCGCGCCCCTCGAGCTCGATGGTGAAGGCGAAGGCGCCGGTAGCGGCGTAGACCCAGTCGGCGCTGTCGCCGGTGGCCACGTACAGGTCGCTGGACTTCTGGGGCTGGTAACCGGTCATGCGGCCCATCTCCGCGCCCGCCTTGACGAAGACATTGCGGTCGCGGTCATCGCCCACGGGCTCCTCGCTGCCGCCCCAGGGGTAAAGGACCAGGCTGCCGTAGGTGTGGTAGGTGATATGGGTCCGGATATTGCGCCGGGTCTCCATGAAGCGCTTGATATGCTGGCTCTCGGGCTCGGAGAAGGCCTTGGGCCCGCAGTAGGTGTCGGCGGAAGGGTAGGTGGAGGCGCCGGACTCGCACCACCAGGAATCGAAGTTGCGGTTCAGGTCCACCCCGCGGCTGCCGCCGGCGTTCTTGGACATGTTCTTGCGGTAGTACTGGTAATTCCCGGTCTTGATGTCGAATTCCGCCCCGTCGGGATTGCCCATGGGGACTATGTAGATGTCCAGCGCGGCCAGGTGCTTCTTTATGTCCGCGTCGTTGCGGTGCTCCAGCAGCCAGGCGGCGAAGAGCAGCGGGACCTCGTTGGCCAGGTGCTCGCGGGCGTGGAGGTTGCCCAGGAAGAAAGCCCCCGGCTTGGAGCTCTGGGCCTCGCCCTTGGCGTTGGCGTTGAGGCGCAGGCACCAGATGTCGCGGCCCTCCACGGTCTTGCCTATGGAGAACAGGGAGGCGATGTCGGAATTGGCGGAGGCCAGCCGGCTCAGCAGGTCGTAGGTCTCCTGGTAGTTGTGGTAAACGGCGTCGCCCGAGGGAAAATCCTTGGTCCGGGAGGCGAACTCGGGCACCGTCACGGCGCTGAGCACGCTGAAACGCCCGGCATAGATGCGCTCGAGGGCGGAACGCTCGGCGAAGCCGGATACCCTGTCGCGGCCGATCTCGGCGATGTCCAGTCCCGCCTCCAGCAGGCGGGTGCGGGCCCGCTTGTCGGCGGCGGCCACGCTGACCCAGTAGCGGTCCGCGGCGGCGCCGGCGCGGGGCGCGGAAGGCTCGGGGGCGAAAGGTATCTCCCCCTCGTGGCTGGCGAGCTGGCCTAAAAGCTGGTCGTAGGAGACGGTCTGCGGGGCCGGGTCACCGGCATAGGCGCTGACGGCTGCGGAGGCGAGCAGGGCGATGGCGAGTAGTTTCTTCATGCAGCTTCCTGTTGGCTTGACCTTAATCAATGTATATCAATTATAGGGGCCGAAAGGGAATAGGGGCAAGGCCAAAGGTCCCGGTGCGGGATAGGCCATAAGGCCTATGACGAATATCAAACCAGCCCTCTCAGGCCGAGGAGGGCGTACCAGAGCCCGGCCAGCAGCATGGTAAGCCGGCCTATCTCGTTGGCCCGGCTGCCCAGCCAGGGGGTACCCAGAAGCACCGGGGACACGAAAAGCGAGGTGGCGGCGAAGAAACCGCCGAAATAGGCGAAGCCCTTAAGGATGTCGGCCAGGTCCAGCAGGCGCAGGAAGCCGGCCGCGAAAGGCGGGCAGACATTCAGCCCGGTAACGAAGCCCAGGGCGAAAGGCAGGCCTTTGAAGGCCGGTCCCAGCGCCTTGGCGCAGAAGCCCGGGCCGCCGGAGACCCTGAAGATCGCCAGCAGCGCCATCCCCGCGCCGCAGGCGAGCATGGCGGCCGGCAGCAGCCAGCCCGGCAGCGCGTATTGCCCGGCCTTGCCGGCCAGCGAGGCCAGCAGGGCGAACAGCATATAGGCGGCGAAGCGCCCCCCCGTGAACTGCAGGAAGATCAGTAAGTTGAATTTCCAGGCCGCGCGCCCCTCGGCCAGCAGGTAGGGAGCCAGCAGGGGCAGGCAGGAGGCGAGGCAATAGGAGCCGGTGGAGAGCCCGAGCAGGAAGCCCTCCGAGAAGAGGGCCGGCACGCTAGATGTTTACCGCGCGGTTGCAGCGCTTGCACCAGCCGGCGTTCTTGCCGAAGTTGTTCTTGCGGTTCAGCGCCACCGTATCCTTGCAGCCCGGGCATTTCACGTCCATGCCGGACAGGTCCAGCTTGGCGTAATCCTTCTCGAAGATCTCCTTGTTCGTGTAGCGCGGCTCCAGCCACTTCCCGTCCTTCATCTTTCCTCCCTAACCTGCGGCCAGTTTGAACAGGTCGCGCAGGGCGGCCGGGGCCCAGAGCGACGCGAAAGAAGCCCCCAGTGTGAGGGCGGAATAAACGTAGACCGTGCGGGCGTTCAGCCAGCGCGCCAGCGCCGGCCCGGCGGGCAGGTCGAGGCCGAACAGGGTGTAGCGGAACCCGCCGCCGGAGCAGCTCTCCAGGCAGGCGCCGCAGAGGTTGCAGTAGGCGAGTATCTCCGCCCGGCCGCCGGGGGCGCACTTTATGGCCGTCATGGGGCAGGCGGCCACGCAGGCCGTGCAGCCGGTGCACTTCTCCGGGTCCACGGTCACGCGGAAAGGATTTATGCGGCCCCAGAAAGCCTGCCAGGCCGCGAAGGGGCAGAGATAGGAGCAGAAGATCCGGCGCTTCGTCAGCAGCGGCGCCAGCACAAGCACGGCGATACCGGCCAGCATCAGGGCGTACTGAACCCTGCGCACGCCGGCGTCCGCGTCCAGGAAGGACTCGGTGAACTTGAAAGGGCAGAGCCAGAGGCAGTAGAGAGGCAGCAGGTAGGCGAAGGAGGCCAGCAGCAGGAAGACCAGCAGCGCCGCCGGCAGGTCGCGCAGCAGGAAGGACCACCGGCCCGGCTTTAACAGCGCCCGGCGCGGCAGGGCGCTCAGGCCGTCGTCGATGCCGCCGTAGAAGCAGGCCCACGAGCACCAGGCCCGGCCTATGGCCAGGGTCACGAAAAGCCAGAGCCCGCCCAGGGTAAGCGGGCCCCACAGGCTCCAGTCTCCGTTCATCAGCGAGAGGTACTGCTGGTAGAGGTAATTCAGGAAATAGGGCGCCATCGCTATGTGGCAGAAAGGCGTCTCCTTGAAACAGGAGGCCTCGAAGGCTTTGGCCAGGAGGCCGAACTTGAAATGCACCAGGAAGGCCGCCGCCGAGGCCGCGAAGAAGAGGCGCCGCCATACGGCGAGACGGCCGGTATAAGCGATGGCGAAAGCCGTACCGGCGGCGAAGAGGGACCAGGCGAAAGCGTACCAGCGGCTGATCTCCCTGGCGGCTACCTGTCCCGAGAACAGGAATACCGGCAGGAAGACCAGCAGCGCGAAAAGAGCGGCAGGGCCGGCCTTCCGCGCGGGAGTTTCTTCGGCTGTCATTGGTATAATAATATCAAACTTGCCGCCCGGGGCGGCGCCTTATGACCGGATTCCTGGCCTTCGGCTTCTGCTCGCTGCTCGCGCAGGTCTACCTGCTGCGCGAGGCGGCCCAGCTGTTCACGGCGCACGAGCTTTCCCTCGCCGCCGGCCTGGCCGCCTGGCTGCTGTGGACCGCCGCCGGCGCGGCCCTGGCCCGCCGCGTCCGGCCGGAGCGTTTCACGGCGCTGGCGCTGCTCTTCGCCGCCGCCGCTCCGCTGAACCTGCTCGCCGCCCGCCTGGCCCCGGCCCTGCTGCCGCCCCTCTACGAGCCCGGTCTCCTCTCCATACTGGCGGGCCCGGCCCTGCTCTGCCTGCCCGCGGCCCTGCTCAACGGCGCGGCCGCGGGCGCCGCCCTCGCCCGGCGCCCGGCGCTGTTCTACGCCGCCGAGGCCGCCGGCGCCGCGGCGGCGGGAGCGGTCACGGTCTTCCACGCCTACCTCCTGCCGTCGGTGGACCCCGCGAAGGCGCTGGCCCTGGCGGGGCTGGGGCCGGCGCTGGCCTTCCTGCTGGCGGCGCCGCGCGCGCCGCGCCGCCTCGCGGGCGCGTCTTTAGCCCTGTTGCTGCTGGCCGCGGCGGCCGCCGCCGGCCCGCGTCTCTGGTCGCTTAAGCCCCCCTATCCCCGGCCTTCCCTGGTGGAGCAGACTTCGGCGAGCCGCCTCGCCTTCGCGGGCGACGGCGAGCGCAGCGTCTACGAGGACGGGCGCCTGGTCCATACCCCGCGCGACCCCTCTTACGCCGAGGAACTGGTGCACCTGCCGCTGCTGGCCGCGGCCGGGCGCGGCCCGGTGCTGCTGCACGGCTCCCGCGCCTTCTTCGCCGCTCCCGAAGCCCTGAAGCACCGCCCCCCGGCGGTGGAGATCGCCGAGCCGGACCGCTTCAAGGCGGCCGCGCTGGCCCGCCTGGCCCCGCCGGCGCCGGGCGTGGCCGTGCTGCCTTTCGACGTGCGCCTGCTGCCCGGCCGGGCCGGCCGCTACCGGGCCGTGCTGAACGCGGGCCCGCCCCCGGAGAACGCGGCGCAGAACAGGTATTATACGGCGGAGTATTTCCGGGCCGCCGCCGCCCTGCTGGCGCCCGGCGGGGTGCTGGCCTTCCAACTGCCCTTCTCGGAGAATTATGTGCCGCAGGAGACGGCCTATGCCGCGGCCTGCGTGCTGGCGGCCGCGCGCGGCGTCTTCCCTCACGTGGAGATCCTGCCCGGTCCGCGGCTGACGGTGCTGGCTTCGGCGTCGCCCCTGCGCCTCTCCCCCGGGGCGCTGGCCGCGGTTTATGCCCGCCGGGGACTCAAGACCTCGACGGTGCGGCCCCCGGCCTTTCCCTTCCTGCTGGACCCTTACCGGCGCGGCTGGGCGGATTCGGCGCTGGCGCAGGTCAGGGCCCCGACGCCCAACACCGACCTGTCCCCCCTCGCCTATTTCCGTTTCTGGCGGGCCTGGCTTTCAATGGTCGTGACGCCGCGGGCGGCGCTGGGCCTGGCCGCTCTCGCGCTGTTAGCGCTGCTGGCCGCCTGGCGCCTTGCGGGCCTGCTGAGCTTCTCGCCGGAAAGCAGGAGCGCCGAGGCTTTCCTGATAGGTTTCTGGGGGCTGGCCTTCGAGACCGCGGTGCTGCTGGCCTTCCAGACGCGCACCGGCCTGCTCAGCCCGGAGCTCGGCGCCCTGTTCGCGCTCTTCATGCTGGGGGCCGCGGCCGGAGCCGCGGCCGGGGAAAGGCTGCCTCCCGGCTGGGCGCTGGCGGCCCAGGCCGCCGGGCTGCTGCTGGCCGCGGGCGCCGCGCTGCGCCCGGAGGCGGCGATGCAGCCCTGGGGAGCCAGGGCCCTGCTCGCCGCGGGCGGGCTGGTTTCGGGGCTTTTCTTTTCCGGCGCGGCCCGGACGGCCGGCGGCTGGATCTACGGCTGGGACCTGCTGGGCGGCGCCGCGGGCGGCCTGGCCGCCGCGGCCTTCCTGGTGCCGCTGGCGGGCGTGCGGGGAGCTTTCCTCGCCGCGGGCGCGGCGGCGGCGCTGGCCCTGGCCGGCGCCCTGGCGGGGCTTATTCTTCGAAAGCGTCCACTGTGAAATAATACAGGGAGGTGGCCGGGTCCTTCCAGCAGTCGCGGGGCAGGCCCGCCTTCTGCGAACAGATCTCGGCGAGGAATTCCTCCTTGTCGGGGATCTGCTCCCAGACCTGCGGCAGGAACAGGCCGGACTTGCGGCCGGCCACCGCCAGCACGCCGTGCTTCCACGGCTTGATGTCCGCGGCCTTCACCGGCCTCATGGGGGACAGCACTGAAACCTCGACCTTGATAGCCCGCAGCTCCTCCTCCTCCACCGGGCTGAAACGCCCGTCGCGGAAGGCGGCGCTGTAGGCGCCGTAGCGCACCGCGTTCGCCAAAGTCATCGCCGGCTCCACGGTACCGACGCAGCCGCGCAGCGCGCCGTTCTTCTTGAGCGTGACGAAGGCCGCGCCCGGCAGGTTCAGCCGCGGGTCGGGGTCCAGCGCGGCGGGCCGGTTATCCCTGGAAAAAGCCCTTTCCAGCTCTCGCCGCGCCTCTTTCAGCAGGGCCTCTTTCTGGGCCGGCTTCAGGTCCAGGGCGGGCGGTTCGCCCTTCTTCAGGAACAGTCCCGAGATATATCCGACCACCCTCGACGGCCCGGTGAGCCTGGGGTTCTCGGCGTAGGAATCGGAAACTTTCAGCGCCAGGAAAGACCTGGCCCCCAGCAGGCGCGCGGCCTCCATGCCGGCGATGACCGCCGCCTCGCCGCAGGCGCAGGTCTCCAGGCCGGGCAGCCCCTGGGCCGACATCATGGCCGCGGAGCCCTGGACCAGGGCCGGGTCCATGGACGCGATGGCCAGCGCCATGGTGCGGTCGGCCGCCCCCGCCACGTCGCGGGGCGGGTAATGCGAAAAATCGGCCGAGATCACGATCAGCGCGCGGCGGCCTTTCAGGGCGGCGGCCAGGGCCGCCCCTATCTTCTTGAGGTCGCCCAGGTTCGTGGTGTTCAGCACGGCCGGCAGCAGTTTGAAGGGTTTCTTGAGACGGCGCTGCAGGAAAGGCAGCTGGACCTCTACCGCATGCTCCCGCCGGTGGGCCGAGGGACGGTCCTCGAAGAGCGGGCTCGTCTTCATGAGCGCCGCCGCCAGTTCCCTGTCCGGCTCCACCTTTCCCAGCGGGGTCTCGTAAGCGTCCGAGGCCAGCAGCGCCGCGCCTTTAACGCCCTCGGTATGGCCGGTGGCCAGCACCACCACGGTGTCGTAACTGTCGCCGGCGTGGCGGTAGGCCAGCCCCGCCATGGGGCCGGAAAAATCGTAGCCGGCATGAGGGGCCAGGATCGCCTTAACCCCCGGCTCCGGCTTGAAGCCTTTCGGGGCGGCCAGCCAGGAATCTACCCGGGCGGAAAGAGCGGCCGGGTCGGCCGGGTAGAAAGTGCCGGCCACGGCGGCCGGCCTGGCCGCGGCGGCGGGCCACGGCGGAAGCAGAAACAGCAGAGCGAAGAGGATTTCCGTCATTTTAACTCCCCCTACCAGATACCGGGCACGGCCGTACCGTCCCAGGGACACCGCCCCCCCGTCGGGGTGAGCCGGTCCTCCAGCACGGCGTAGCCGTAGCGCCGCACCAGCGGCCTGCCGCATTTGGGGCAGTAGGTGCTCTCCCCTTCGTGCCCCGGCACATTGCCCACATAGACGTACTTCAGGCCGGCGCGCCTGGCGGCGTCCCTGGCGGCGGTGAGCGACGCCTCCGGGGTCTGCGGCAGCGAAGCCAGCAGGTAATTAGGCGAGAAGCGAGAAAAAAAAAGGGGCGTTTGCGCCCCCAGTTCTTTCTTCACCCAGGAGGCGAGCGCCTCCGCGTCCCCCGGCCCGTCGTTCAGGCCGGGCACCACCAGGTTCACCACCTCGAAAAGCTTTTTTCCCTTTTTGAGCTCTACCAGCGTGCGTTTGACCGGCTCAAGGCGCCCGCCGGTATAATCCCGGTAAAACTCCTCGTTAAAGCCCTTGAGGTCTATCTTGACCACGTCCAGCAGCGGCAGCAGTTCGCGCAGGGGCTCGGGATTGATGTAGCCGGCGCTGACCATCACGTTCTTCAGGCCCCGGCGGCGGGCGAGCAGCGCCGTGTCGTACATGTATTCGTAGAAAACGGCCGGCTCGGAATAGGTATAGGCCAGGGCGCGGGAACGCGTGGCCAGGGCGTAATTTACGGCGTCCTCGGGGGACAGGGAGGAGACCGCGCGGGAAGCCAGTTCCCCCTGCAGGGCGCCGCCCGGCAGGGCCCTGACCCGCAGCTCGTACGGCACCCGGGTCGCGGCCGGGAACTGCTCGGGGTAGCGCTGGGAGAGCTCCCAGTTCTGGCAGGCCTTGCAGGCCAGGTTGCAGCCCGGCGTGGCGATGGAGTAGATCAGGCTGCCGGGGTACATGTGGTAGACCGGCTTCTTCTCTATGGGGTCCACGTGGACGGCGGCCGCCTGGCCGTAGACCAGGGTCTTGATGCGCCCGCCGTAGTTGGCGCGGACCTTGCAGCGGCCACGGGCCCCCTCCGGCAGGAAGCAGTCGTAGGGACAGAGCCGGCACTGCACGCCGTTGCAGACGGCCCGGGCGAAGCGCCCGTCTCGGACATATTCGCTTTTGGGCGGGTAGAGGGAGGCGAAGGTGGCGGGAGGCGGGTAGAAAGCGACCAGGGCGGAAGCGGCCAGCGCGGCCGCGGCGGCCAGAGCCGCCAGCAGCCAGGCCGCCGCTCCCCGCCCCGCGCGGTTCATTTCCCGTTAGCCAGCGGGTATTTCCGGTAGAAATCCGCGATATGCCGCCAGATCTCCTCGCCGGTCTCCGCGTAGCGGAACAGTTTCAGGTCTTCCTTGGAGATATAGCCCCACTTGGCCATATTCGGGAAGTTCATCACGTCGGTCCAGTAGTCCTTGCCGACGAGGATGATGGGCAGGCGGGTCTTCTTGCCGGTCTGCACCAGGGTCAGCACCTCGAAGAGCTCGTCCATGGTGCCGAAGCCGCCGGGGCAGGCCACCAGGGCGCGGGCGCGCATGACGAAATGCATCTTGCGGATGGCGAAGTAGTGGAAC
>CAYSYJ010000054.1:0-13061 GCA_964435105.1 uncultured Elusimicrobiaceae bacterium | reverse complement strand
GCCTGAGCACGGCCTTGTCCGTGCTGGCCATAGCGGCCCTGGCGAAGGCGTCCATCCGGGTGGCGAGGTTGCCCGCCTTGGAGAGGTCCAGCAGGGAATGCGTGGCCACGCCCCTGCCGATAAGGTTGCCGAGCCAGTAGGCGTCCACGATGACGCGCCCGAAGGCCTCCGCGCCCATGCCGGGCTCCCGAACGAGGGGGCTCAGCAGGCGGGAATAATTGTAGCCGGCGCCGGGCTCGGTTTCCTCGGACCCCACCATGAACCTGGCGGCGCGGCGCACTTCGTAGGCGACCTCGGCCATCTGCATCAGGCAGGCGTCGGAAGCCAGGATGTCCACCCCGCCGGCGTCGGCCAGGGCGCGGCGCAGCTGGGGCGTATCGATGTTATTGCCGGTTTCGTCGTCGAAAGAGATGCCCTTGCTGGCGCCTTCGTAATCTGCCGGGTTCCCCCTCAGCCAGCCGTTGCCGTGGTTCCAGACCACCAGCGCGTAGCGGCGGGCGGGGTACTGGCGTTTGGCCCAGACTATGAACTTGCGGAGTTCGTCGGCGTCGCCCATATTGAGGCGGCCCATATCCTGCACCACCCTGGAAGCAATGCGGGTATTGTCGGAATCCTTGGTGACATAGTAGCGACGAACCCCGGTCCAGTTGCCGTCGCTGGAATCATAACCGGCCATCCGGCCCATCTGCACCACCACGTTCACCCGGCCGGAGGAGCCCACGGTCTCCATCTCGTTCATGTCCTGCAGGCCGAAGCGTTCCAGGTCATTCTTGGCGTTCAGGAAGACCATGACGGTCCAATCCTTGGCGGCGGCGGGGGCCGCGGGAGCGGCGGCGCGGTCCTCGGCGGCCACGGCCTCCAGGGGGACGGGCACGCCCTGCCCGGCCTCGGCGAAAGCGGAGGCTCCCAGGCGGTCCAGGCCGAAATCTTCGGCGCGGGGCGGCTGGGGCAGCAGGGCCAGCAAACTCAGGGTAAGGAATATGGTCTTCATAATGTCTTCCTCTTTTCTCCTGTCGCCAATAGTGTAAAGCAAACCCCTTGACATGTCAAGGGCCGCCAAGCCCCTCCGCCCCGGAAAATAGGGACGGAGCCCTATTTAGCCCCCCGGGCGCGTCCACGCATGCCGAGCTAAAAATAGGGCTCCGTCCCCAATAAAAACGCCCCGGTTGCCCGGGGCGTTTAAGACCGTTAAAGGATCTTAGATTACCACTTGTCGCCGTAGCCGCCGCGGCCACCGCGATCGCCACCGCGGCCGCCGCGGTCGCCGCCGAAACCGCCGGAGCGGGGGCGGGCTTCCATCGGGCGAGCCTCGTTCACGGTCAGCTTGCGGCCGCCGAAATCGGAGCCGTTCAGCTTCTCCATGGCGGCATTGGCTTCCTCGTCGTTCGGCATCTCAACGAAGCCGAAGCCGCGGGACTGGCCGCTGTACTTGTCGGTGATCAGTTTGGCGCTGGTGACCTGGCCGTAGCCGGAGAAGAGGGTGTTCATCTCCTCTTCGGTGGTCTTGAAGGGCAGGCCGCCCACGTATATACGCTTGCTCATTGTACTATCCTCCTAGCTATCTTATACCCGACTCTCAACTCTCTCTGCGCTCTCCTAACTCTACTGCCAGCAGGATAGGCTTCAAAAACTTGAGTTCTCGGTTTGCACTACCCCTATATTATCCCATAAAAGGGGTCCAAAATCAAGAAAAGCGGGCCCCGGGGCTGGCGAAATCGGAAAAAACCCTATATACTATTAGCGCTATGCCGGACAGGAAGAACCCCTACCTGCTGCTGGGCCTGGCCATGATCATAATGGCCCTGGGCTCGGTATTGCTGCTGGTACACCTCGGGGCCAGCGCCCGCGAGGCCGGCGAACTGCACCTCACCATGAATTCCCGCAAGGCGCCGCCCCCCGCCGACACGGGCTACGCGGACGACTTTAAGCGCGGGGCGCGTATAGCCGGAGCCGCCACGGCGGACACCCTGGACGATTTCTTCTCCGGCTGGGGGGACGGCGGCGCGACGGCCTCCTCCCGGGGCGCCAAGCCCGGCGGCCAGCCCGGCGGCTATTCCGGCGGCGGGGAAAGCGGCGCCCCGGACTCCGGCTACTTCCGCAGGTACTACGATAAACATTTCGGCGGCGCCGACCAGGGCTCCGGCTCCTGGGAGGCCAACTCCGGCGGGAGCGATTATGCCGGCGGCGGCGGAGCTTTCTCCGGCGGAGGCGGGACCTTCTCGGGAACCGGCGGCACCTCCACTTCCCAGGACTTCGGCTCCCGCGCCCAGGCGGCGGCAGGCCAGGCCGACGCGCCCGGACAGGCCGGCCAGGAAGCCGTCCCCGGCGGGTCGCAGCCGTCGCCCCAGGAACAGGGGCAGCAGGGTCCCCAGAAAAATACCGCGCAAGCCGGCGCCGCGCCGGCCAGGCCCGGGCAGACTTCCTCCCTGACCCCTAAAGGCGCCCCGCCGCCGCTTTTCCCCGACCAGCAGGCGGGCGGCTCCGCCTCCAAGACTTCCGGAGGCAGGGGCGGCGGCCTGGAAGGCTTCCAGAACAAGGGCGGAGCGGCCAGCCTCGACGGCGCCCTGGAAGGAGCGAAAGGCGGGGCGGCAAGGGATTTCTCCTCTAAAGCGGGCGGGGACGCGGCCGCCACCGCCTCCGCGGGGGCGGCGGCCGGCGGTTCCGCCCAGTCCCCCTCTTCCCCCGTAAGCGCGGGGGACAAAGGCGGAGGGGCGGGCGGCTCTGGCGGTTCAGGCGGCTCTTCAGGAAGCTCTGGCGGAAGCGGCGCGGGAACGCAAACCGCCTCGGCCGGTTCCGGTTACGGCTGGTGGACCCCGAGGGACGATGGCCCCTCGCAGCGTTCCGCCCCCCCGCGAGGCCAGGAAGACGCGGACCTGGTGAAAACCGTGGTGTCGGAGCGCCGCAACGGCACCGAGGAGAGGTTCCTCGACCCCGAGGACAGGGAAGCCGTGCCGGAGGAGAGCCAGTTAAAGGCGGGCGCCGTCTCGGCGCCGCCGCAGGAGCGGGAGAAGGGCAGCGTCTCGGCCGCCGCCCCGGACCCGGCGGATTACTCCAGCCTTACCCCCGAAAGACGCACGGAACTGCACAGGGAGCTGCACTCCTTCCTTAAGCGCGTGGAGAACCGCTACGGCAGGATGACGGACATCGACTATGTAACCTGCAAGCAGTCGCCGGAAGTCTGCGAAGAGCACGAACTCAGCCGCGGCTACCTGAGCATGACGACCGCCGACGGGGCCAGGGTGAAAGCCGGGCTCAAGTACGTCAGGGAGCGCTGGCGCCGCTATACCATCGAGTTCAAGCGGCCCCGGCAGGCGCCGCAACCTCAGCCGGCCGAGGAAGAAGAGGAGGAGGAAGAGGAAGAAGAGGAGGAAGAATAGGGCCGGTCAGACCCCGATATCCTCGTTCCAGAGTTCAGGGCGGGCTTCTATGAAGTTCGCCATTATTTTTTTGCACTCCGGCAGGTCCAGGTTCACCAGCTTCACGAATTTTTTCGAATAACTTTCAGGCCCCTTGAAGGTAGAATTCTCGCCGATGACCACCCGGGGGATCTTGTAGAGCAGGATGGCGCCGGTGCACATGGAGCAGGGCGACAGGGTCGAATAGATCGTGCACCGGGCGTAATCCGCCGCCTTCAGGCGCCCGGCGTTCTCCAGGCAGTCCATCTCGGCGTGGAGGATGGCGGACTTGCGCTGCACGCGCCGGTTGTGGCCGCGCCCGATTACGCGGCCGTTCTTCACCAGCACGGCGCCTATGGGGATGCCCCCCTCGCGCAGCCCCTTGCAGGCCTCGGCGATAGCGGCCTTCATGAACTTCAGGTCCTTCTCCCGCGCGGTCATACCGCCTCCTTTTTGGCGCGCTTTTTCGGCGCCTGCTTTTTCATGACGCCGCTCGCTTTGCCCATGGGGGAGCTTACGTTAAAGGAGCAGCTGCGGCCCGTGGCGGACATTATGGCGGAGCCCTTCGCCACGGGGGAGGCCAGGCGCAGGTTGCCGGCCTCGTCGAAACACAGGTCCGCGTTCATCGGTATGGGGCTGTTCCTGGGACCGATATTAGCGGTATAGCAGCGGCCGTCGCCTTTCGGCGCGGCGATGACCACCCCGGAGTGGGCGGAATTGCCCGGCCCGCCCCTGGACGCGTGGCTGATGCGCAGGTTCTCCCCCTGCCTGGAGATCACGGCGTTGACGCGGTAGCTGCCTTTGCCGGCTACGCGCGCGGTGCCCGACCAGCTGCCCAGGTAGCGGGCCGCGGGATCCTCCTGCGCCGAGAGCGGCAGCAGGAAAAGGAACAAGGCGGTCAGTTTAAGCATGTCTCAGTATACCCTGGCCCAGACGGCCTTCAGGTATTCCCCCTCCGGATAGTCGGCGGCCACCGGGTGGTCCGGCCCCGCGCCGCTCTTCTTGAAGATCTGCACGCGGCGCCCGGCGTTGGCCGCCGCCCCGCGCACGATGAACGAGAACTCGTCCATCGAGACCATGCCGCTGCAGGAGCAGGTCACGAACACCCCGCCCTCCTCCACCAGCGCCAGCGCGATGCGGTTGAAGTCGCGGTACTTGAAGATGCCCTTATCGCGTTCCTCGCGGCTGGAGACCAGCTTATAAGGGTCCAGCACCACCAGCCCGAACTTGCGCTTGAGCTCTATCATCTGGCGCATATAGGTGAAGGCGTCGGCGCAGACGGCGTCGATCTTCACCTTGTTGATATTGGCGTTGCGCTTCGACTGCTCGCTGGCCTCGGGGTCCAGCTCCACGCAGGTCACGCTCTCGGCGCCGGCCTTGGCCGCGTAGACGCCGAAGCCGCCGGTGTAGGCGCACAGGTCTATCACCTTGCGGCCGGCCGCGAACTGCGAGGCGTAAAGGCGGTTCTCGCGCTGGTCGCAGAAGAAGCCGGTCTTGTACCCGGACTTGAGGTCCACTTCGAACTGCACCCCGTTCTCGGTGATGCGCGTCCTGTGAGCCGGGGCCGCCTCGGGCTTTATGGAGAAGCCCTCCATCTCCTGGGTATAGGAACTGGCGCGATGATGAAAGTTCACCCCGGGGAAATGCTTCTTGAAAGCCGCCTCGATATTGGGCCAGAGCCGGTACATGCCGAGGGAATAGAATTCCAGCGCTATCTGGTCCTTGTAGAGGTCCACCGTCAGGCCGGGCAGGCCGTCGGCGTAGTCGTGAACGAGGCGATAGGCGTCGCTCTTCTCGGGGATCTTCAGCACGTCGCGGCGGAAGGCCACCGCGCGGCCCACCCTGTCCTCGAAAAAGCGGTCCACCTGGAACTCCTCCGGGTTGCCGCGGTCTATGATGCGCAGGGTGATCTGGCTGCGGGGATTGTAGATGGCCGTGCCGTAGGGATTGCCGTTCTTGTCGTATACCGCCACCAGCTGGCCCGGCTCGGCCCGGTCGGCGGTGTCGATCATGCGCTTGAAGGCGTTGGGCCCGGCGGGGGCGTGGGACAGCTTAACGCGGGGCAGCCCGCCGGCTCTGGAGAATATTTTTTCGGCCATGCGGATATTATACTTAAGACTTGAGGATGTCTATCTTCCGCCACAGCCCGGAGCGGAAGCGCAGAAAAAAGAAGACGAACAGCAGGAAGATGTAGAAGCCCGCCCAGGCCCAGGCGTGGATCAGCTCGCCGCCGGCGTGCCGGGTTATGTACCAGATGCCCGGCACGAACAGCAGCCAGGCGGCGGCGCTCCCCCCCAGCATCTGGAAGCGGGTGTCCCCGGCCCCGCGCAGCGCGTCGGCGAAGATCATCCCCACCCCGTCGAAGAAGACGAACAGGGCCAGCACCTTCATCACCGGCCGGCTCATGGCCAGGATCTCCGCGTACTCCGCCGACTGCCCCGAGCCGAAGATGTTGACGAAAAGGCCCGGCGCCGTCCAGAACAGGGCGCCCAGGCCGAACCCGTAGAGGGCGGCCATCTTGGCCGCGTTGTAAGTGACGCGCATGGAGACGTCCGGCTTCCTCATGCCTATGTACTTGCCCACCAGCGTCAGCGCGGCCATCCCGAGCCCCAGCACCGGCATGAAGGCGATCATGTTGATCGACGCGATGATATTGCTGGCCGCCAGCGAGATCTTGTCCATCGCCCCGACTATGAAGATGAAGGCCCCGAAGGCGGCGATGTCGAGGAAGAAGCCCACGCCGTTGGGGGCGCCGTACTTGATGAGGCGCAGGAAAAGCCCGCGGTGCAAACCGACGAGCCGCGCGGTGCGGTAGCGCCTGCGGTTATAGGGAGAGAGCATCAGTTTCAGGTAGACGCCCAGCATCAGCGCCTGCGCGGCCACCCAGGCGTAGCCGGCCCCGGCTATGCCCAGCTCGGGAAAAGGGCCAGGGCCGAAGATGAGCAGCCAGGAAAGCAGCACGCAGAAGGCGCTGGCGGCCATGTTGACCGCCATCGGCACCTTGGTCAGGCCGCGCCCGGTAAAGAAGGCGGAGAGGGCGCCGTTGGTGATGGCCACGATGCCGCCGGCGTTGAGGATGAAGAAATACTGCCGCTCCAGCGGGATGACCGCCGCCGGGTGGCCGGAGCGCTCTATGATGAAGAACCCCAGCGGCGTAAGCGCGAGCAGCAGCAGGCCCGAGGCCAGCGCCAGCCAGATCCCCTGCCAGACGGCCACGGAGACGCTGGCGGACTTGCCGCGGCCGTGGTATTGCGAGACGAAAGCGTTGGTATAGCTGGCCACCCCGACGAAGAAACAGGCGAAGACGAAGGACAGCAGCCCCGCGGGCACGCAGGCCGCCAGCGCGTCCGGGCTGTAATGAGCAAGGAAGACGCGGTTGATGAACTGCATCACGGTGGTGGAGGCGGTGGACAGGATGAGCGGGTAAGCCACCTGCAGCAGCTCGCCCGCCCCGCCCTCGCCCCGGGTGAAGAACCTCATAGCAGGTCGGCGTAGGCGCAGGCCAGCAGGTCCGCCCGGCGCACGCCCAGCGCCTTCATGAGGGCGGCCGCTTCGCGGCGGCCGGCGGCGGGCCGCTCGCCCGGTCGCAGCACCACCTCCAGCTCTATGAACCGGCCGAGGCCCCTGACCTCGTCGAAATGGATACGGGTGCGCCCGGCGTGGCAGACCAGGCGTCGCTTGAAGACTTTTTTTGTGACGCCCAGCAGGCGGGAAAGGGACCGCCGGGTGGCGGCGGCGTTCTTTACCGGCAGCAGGGTGTAGACGGAGGACTTCGGCCCCTTCTTCGCCTCCCTGCGGTAGAAGACGAGGCAGGCGCCCTTGCCCTTCTGCTCGCGCAGTTTCAGGCGGCCGTTGGAGATCCCGAAAAAGGTGTCGGCCTGGACCAGGCGCTCCTCGCGGTCCGCCAGGGCGCGCCCGGCGGCCAGCTGGGCCGCCCAGTCGCGGGCCCCGGCCTTGATCTCCACGTTCTCGGCCATCAGTCCTCGAAAACTTCCGCGTCGCGGTCGGCGCGCTTGCGCTGGCTGTGGTCCAGGATCTTCTTGCGCAGGCGGATGCTCTTCGGGGTGACCTCCACGAACTCGTCCTCCTCGATATACTCGATGGCCTGCTCGAGGCTCATCTGGAGAGGCGGCGTGAGCACTATAGCCGCGTCCGCCGTGGAGGAGCGCATATTGGTCTGCTTCTTTTCCTTGCAGGGGTTGGTCACCAGGTCGTTGGCGCGGCAATGCTCGCCCACGATCTGGCCCAGGTAGATGTCCTCGCCGGGGCCCACGAACATGATGCCGTGGTCCTGCAGGGAGTTCAGCGCGTAGCCGGCCGACTTGCCGGGCTCCTTGGCGATGAAGACGCCGTTGCGCTGCGGGCGGCTGAACTTGCCCTCGGGCAGGAAGCCGTGGAAGCTGTGGTGCATCAGGCCCGAGCCCTTGGTGAAGGTCATGAACTCGCCCTTGAAGCCGATGAGCGCCTTGGAGGAGATCACGTACTCGTAGCGCACGCGCCCGTCCTCGCCCACCTGCATGTCCTTCATCTGCGCGCCGCGCGCGCCCAGGGCCGTCATCACGGCGCCCTGGAACTCCGCCGGGGCGTCCAGGAGCAGCAGTTCCACCGGCTCCACGGTGACGCCGTTCTCCTGGTGCGTGATCACGACCATCTTGCTGACGCAGAGCTCGTAGCCCTCGCGCCGCATGGTCTCGATGAGGATGGAGAGGTGCAGCTCGCCGCGGCCGCTGACCTTGAAGCCGCCCTGGCCGGGGAGTTCTTCCACCTTCAGGCCCACGTTGATCTGCTGCTCGCGGAACAGGCGGTCGCGGATCTGCGTGGCGGTCACGAACTTGCCCTCGCGGCCGGCGAAGGGCCCGTCGTTGGCATAGAATTCCATGCTGAGCGTGGGCTGCTCGATCTCCAGGCCGGGCAGCGTGCCGGGGTTATCCGGGTCGCTCACGGTGTCCCCCACCTCTATGCCCTCGAGGCCCGCCACGGCCACGATCTCGCCGCTGCGGGCCTCCTTGATATTGACCCGCTGCAGGCCCTGGTAGCCCATCAGCTGCATGACCTTGCGGGTCCGGGGCTCGGTCTGGGGCGCGGCGATGGAGACCTGCTGGGCGGAGGCGATCCGGCCCTGCGTGATGCGGCCGATGCCGATGCGCCCGGTATAGGAACTGTAGTCGAGCATGGTGATGAGCATGCGCAGGGGCTGGTCGTCCAGGTCCAGCGGGCCCGGGACGTGCTTGAGGATGGTCTCGAAAAGGTACTTGAGGTCCTTCTCCGGCTTGTGGTAGTCGGCGGAGGCCCAGCCGTCGCGGCCCACGGCGTAGACCACCGGGAAGTCCAGCTGCGCGTCGGTGGCGCCGAGCTCCATAAAGAGCGAGAAGACCTTGTCCAGCGACGCGTGCGGGTCGCAGTTGAGGCGGTCCACCTTGTTGATGACCACGATGGGGCGCAGGCCGAGGGCCAGGGACTTCTTGAGAACGAAGCGGGTCTGCGGCATGGGGCCGTCGAGGGCGTCCACCAGCAGCACCACGCCGTCCACCATGCGCAGCACGCGCTCGACCTCGCTGCCGAAGTCGGCGTGGCCGGGGGTGTCCACGATATGGATGGTCTTGTCGCCGTAGCGCACGGAAGTGTTCTTTGAGAGGATGGTGATGCCGCGTTCGCGCTCCAGGTCGTTGGAGTCCATGATGCAGATGGCTTCCTCGCCGGCCTTGTCGGTGAAGGCGCCGGTCTGCTTGAGCATGGCGTCGACGAGGGTCGTTTTGCCGTGGTCGACGTGGGCGATGATGGCTATGTTGCGCAGGTCGGGCCTGCGCTTGGCGTTATCTTGTTGCATGTAGTTCTGGGTCTCCTTAAATCTGTCCCCGCCTAAAGGGCCGGCGGGGTGTCGCCCTTAAGCCCCAGTTGGGGAGGGGGCCCCGTCCCGGCAGGGACGGGGGAACCGCGCAACGGTTCCCCGGGTCTGGGGCGTAGGGCGATACCCCGTCGGCCCCGCCGTCAATTGGCGGCGGCGCTCTCCAGCGCCTCCAGCTCGGTTTTCCAGCCGGCCATCTTGGCCTCGAGGGCGGCTATCTTGTCCCCCAGCTCCTTCACCTGCTTATAGTCGGCGTGCACCGCGGGGTCGGACATCTTGGCGGCGAGGGTCTCCACCATCTTGCGCGTATAGTCCAGTTCCTTCCGGAGCTTCTCGGCGTGGCGGGTCTTCTTGCGGGACTCGGCCTCCTGGCGCTTCTTCTCCTCGTACTCGCCGGCCGGGGCGGCCTGCTTCTCCGGCTCGGCCTGCTGGCGGCGCTTCTGGCCGGCGTTCTCCCGGGCCAGCTGCTCCTGGCGGTAGCGGAAATAGTCGTAGTTGCCGGGGTAGACGGTGGTCTTGCCCTGCTCGACGTGCACCACGGAATCGGCCAGGGCGTTGAGGAAATACACGTCGTGGCTGATCATGCACAGGGTGCCTTCGAACTCCTTGAGGGCGGCTATCAGCGCGTCCACGCTGGCCATGTCCAGGTGGGTGGTGGGCTCGTCCATCAGGATCACGTTGGGCGGGTCGAGCAGCAGCTTCACCAGCATCAGGCGGCTCTTTTCGCCGCCGGAGAGCACCTCGGTCTTCTTGTAGACGTTGTCGCCCGGGAACAGGAAGGTGCCCAGCACGGTGCGCACCATCAGCTCGGGGTTCATGCGGTCGTTGTCCATGGCCTCCTGCAGCACGGTCTTGCGGGGGTCCAGGATGCCGTCGCGGTGCTGCGAGAAATAGCCGGTCTTGACGTTGAGCCCCAGCACCCGCTCGCCGGAGTCCGGCTCTATCACGCCGGCCAGCATCTTCAGCAGCGTGCTCTTGCCCGCGCCGTTATGGCCCACGAAGGCCATCTTCTGGCCGCGCTGCAGTTCGAAATCGAAGTTCTCGTAGACCTTGATGTCCGGGTGGTCGGCCACCTTGTAGGTCTTGTTGATGCCCTTGAGCTCCAGCACCTTGGTGCCGGTGCGGCTCGGCTGCGGGAAGCGGATCTTCACGGTCTTCACTTCCTGCACCAGCTCGATGCGCTCCAGCTTGTCCAGGCGCTTTATCATGCTCTGCACGCGGGCGGCGGTGGAGACCCGGGCCCGGTTGCGCGCGATGAAGTCCTCCATCTGGGCTATCTCCTCCTGCTGCAGGCGCCAGGCGGAATATATCTTCTGCTTCTCCGCTTCGCGCTCCGCCAGGAACTTCTCATAGTCGCCGTGATAGACGCGCAGGGTGTGGTCCTGCAGCGACACGATGGCGTGGCAGATCTTGTTGATGAAATCGCGGTCGTGGGAGATGACGAAGATGGCGCCCTGGTAGCCCTGCAGGTAATCCTCCAGCCACATCAGCGAATCCAGATCCAGGTGGTTGGTGGGCTCGTCGAGCAGCAGCAGGTCCGGCTTCTTGAGCAGGAGCTTGGCCATGGCCACGCGCATGGCCCAGCCGCCGGAAAGCGTATTGACCTTGCGGGTGAAGCCGTCCACCTTGAAACCGAGGCCCATCAGGATGGCCTTGCCCTCGGCCTCTATGCGGCCGTCGTAATCCTCGGCGCCGTCGAGCACTTCCTCCACCACGGTCTTCTCGGAGCTGGGCGGGTTCTCCTGCGGCAGGTAGCCCACCACCACGCCTTTCTTGAACTGGAGCTCGCCGTCGTCGGCCTCCTCCGCGCGCAGCATCATCTTGAAGAGGGTGGACTTGCCGGCGCCGTTGGGGCCCACCAGGGCGAAACGGTCGCCCTCGTTGACCTGCAGCGAAGCGTCCTCGAAAAGGACCTGGTTGCCGAAAGATTTATGGACGTTCCTGAGGGTTATCATAGATGCACGGCCCGCCTCTGCGGGTATTAGCAGTGAAATTTTCCGGGAACTGACTAGACTGCGGGATCAGGCTGCCGGGAACTGCCGAGGGCTATATTTTATCATTATTGGCAGGTTCGCACAAAAATGGCGGCGCCCTGATGACAGCAAAGCGCAAAAAATATACACTTACGGCTGGATCTTACGGAGGGAAAAATGATAGACACTCTCGTCAATATCGCCTGGGCGGTGGTCTTCGCGCTGACCGGCGCGGCGGCCGGCGCCGCGCTGCTCATCCGCATCTCCGCCCGCATCCCGGCGGTCTTCAACAAGATCACGCCTAACATGGACGAAGGCAGGGAGATCCTGCGCGGCAACCAGGCCGTGGCCGACTATTTCGGCCGCATCGTCTCGGCGGCCATCCTCGGCGTCAGCGTCATCATCGCGGCGGCCGTGCTCGGCGCCCTGATAGCCGCCCTCCATTAAACCATGAAGCGCCTGCTGGCCGCGCTGCTGCTCTGCGCCCCCCTCTCCGCCGCCTGGCCCCGCGCCGGGGGCGGCGGAGGCGGCGGCTGTTTCGCCGCCGGCACGCTGGTGGCCACCACCGCCGGCGGCATCCCCATAGAACAGGTGGAGAAGGACAACGTGGTGCTGGCCTACTCCGAAGGCCGCATCATGCAGGTGCCGGTGCGCCGGGCCTACAAGGAAAAGTCCCGCCGCCTCGTCCTTTACACGGCCGCCGGCTCCGTCACCACCACGGCGGAACATCCCTTCCTCACCCGCAACGGCTTCGTCGAGGCGGGCGATCTGAAGGTCGGCGACGATATCGGCCGCCTCGCCGAAGGCCGCCTGGCCTGGACGCGGATCACCCGCCTGAGGGCGCGGGGGTCGGTGGACGTCTACAACCTGGAAGTAGCCCCGCCCCACACCTTTATAGCCAACGGTTTCGTGGTCCACAACAAGGGCGGCGGTGGCGGAGGAGGCGGCAGGGGCGGCCGCGGCAGCCGCACGGGCAACCTCCTGACCCTGATAATCCTGGGCCCGATAGTGCTCTTCCTGAAGCTCAAGGAACTGTTCTTCGGCGGCGGCAGCGCCGCCAGCGAGAGGACGCTGCCGCGGGACCTGGTGGAACAACGCGCCGCGCAGGTCACGGACATCCTGCGCAGCCTGGCCGAAAGGGAGCCCGCCCTGAGCCCGCGGCTGCTCGAAACGGAAATGCGCGGCATCTTCATCTCCATGCAGGACGCCTGGTCCCGCAGGGACTACTCGCCGCTGCGTGAGCGCATAGCCCCCGAGCTTTACGCCCGCCACGTCTCCCAGCTGGACAATATGCTGGCCAAGGGCGAGAAGAACGTGATGGACAATGTCCAGGTGAAGGGCATAGACTTCGTGCACGTGCGCTATACCGGGGACCCGGCGGAGCGCTCCGTCACGGCACTGATCTCGGCTTCGGCCTGCGACTATACCGTGGACGACAATAGCGGCGCAGTGATACGCGGCAGCCGGCTCCCCTCCTCCTTCCAGGAGTTCTGGACCTTCCGGCCCGTGAACGGCCGCTGGGTGCCGTCCAAGATACATCAGACCTCGGAAGATTATCTGCTCACGGCCCCCAACCTGCCCGCCGAGCCGCTCAGGCCCGGCCTGAATCCGCCCGCCGCCTCCGCGCCCGCTGCGATAGCCGGGGCGGCAGTGGCCCTGTCCGCAGCCGCGGCGCTGCCCGCGGCCGCCGCCGCCAAGTCGCCGGCGCCCCTGCCCCCGGAGGCCGCGAAGGCCGCCCGTTTCGACCGCCCCGACGACCCCTGGGACCGCCAGCGCATGGAGATAGCCGCCACGCTGACCTTCATGGACGTTTACGGCGCCTGGGAAAAGGGCCACGCCGCGGACATA
>CAYSYJ010000053.1:0-13434 GCA_964435105.1 uncultured Elusimicrobiaceae bacterium | reverse complement strand
GGCCTCACCGGGGAAACCGCCAGTTCCCGGGAAACCTTAACTCCGGCGGAAGCCGCCAGCACGGTAAAATGCGGGTACGGGGCGCCCGGTCCGCGCCGGGCCGCCATGTCGCCGAAGTCGCTGGCCCTGAGGAGGTAAAGGTCGTAGGCCCCCGGGGCCGGCAGCGGGGCCGCGCAGAAACCGCCGGGCCAGGCGGGGCCGCAAGGGCCGTCTTCCGCCGGGGAGGAAGGCAGGGCGTAGTTAAAATAGAAAGGCGCCCCAGACCCGGCCAGTATGTCCCTGGCCGCCTCCTCGTCCAGGGAGGCGCCGGCCGGCAGCGCCGCCGCCTTTAAGCCCAGCAGCAGGTCCTGGTCCGGGGCCACGGAGACCGCGGGCCCGCCCTCCGAGGAAGTGTCGGCGGCGATGCCGACCAGTTCGGCCCCGGACAGCCGCAGGTCGGCTTTTACGGAGACTCCGGGGGCCACCCTGAAGACAGGCGCCGGATGCGCAAGCGCGTAGCGGAAAGGTTCCGCGCCGCCGGAAACCAGGATGGAGAGCCGGTTTACGCCGGCCAGGGCCCCGGTTATCGAAAAGGCCCCGTCCTGCCCGAGCTGCACTCCGGACCAGTCGCGGCCGTTATTGGCGTCTATCCAGACGCTCTGGCCCGGGGCCGGCCGCAGCGGCGCGCCGTCCGGACCGTATACGGCGCCGCTCACGGTCCCGGCCGGCTCGAACCAGAGGTCGGCGGAAGCGGTGCCGGTGGAGACCAGGTCCACCATGTCCAGGGAAGCGCCGCGGCGCACGCGGCCCCAGCCGTCGGCCCAGGCGTAGAGATAATAGGCGGCCCCGCTGGCCACCCTCAGTTCATAAGCGTACTCCGCGGACCCGGAGCCCTTCAGGCTGACGGCGTCGCCGGCGGGGCAGGGCAGGCCGCCGGCGCACTGGGGGTAGAGCATTACGGTCAGGGGCCGGCTCTTCAGGTCCGCCGGGGCGGGGAAGCGGGCCTTGCCCCTTACCAGCCCGGAGCGCTCCAGCCCCGTCCGCAGCACATAGGTGAAGGATGAAACTCCGGCGCCGGCTACGGCCGCGCGCAGCGGCCCCGGGCCGGGATAGCCGGACAACTGGGTCTGGGCCTCGGCCAGGTATTCCCCGGCGGGAAGGCCGCCGAACTCGGCGCAGCCGTCCTCCCCCGCCCGCGCCAGGGCCCCGGGCGCGTTCAGGCGCAGCAGCCCCCCCGGGACCCTTACCCCGGAGAGCGTCTCCACGCAGACCCTGAGCCTGCCTTCGGGAGCGGCCCGGGTTTCCGCGGGGGAACCTTCCGGCTCCAGAGGTCCCGGCGGGCCGGCGACTTCCGGGGCCGGGGCGGGGTCGGCCGACGGCGGCGCGGCGGGCAGCCCGGCGCCGAGCGGCAGGGCCTGCCCGCCGGCAAGGACCAGGGTCCTGGCCCCTCCTTTAAGGGGCAGGGAATCGTCCAGCGCCGCAGCCACGACGCGGCCGGCGCCGCGGCCGCGCAGCGTATCGTAGAGGCTGACATTGTAGGAGCCGGGCGGCGCATAAGGGACATTATCCGCGGCCAGCCGGCCTTCGCCCGAAGCGCCGGCCCTGGCCAGCAGTGGCCCCAGGGAGCGCCCGTCGCGCAGGTCCCTCGCCTCGCCGGCCAGCAGCGCGCCGGGCGCGGCGCCGCGGAAATACACCTCTATCCTGGCGGCCCCGCCCGCCGCCGGGAAGGCGGTGAAAGTCGAATAATGCACCCCGGCTCCGGCGCCGACGGTGTTGTGGGCGTCCCTGCGCCTGGCGCGGAACTGGTCGGCCAGGGTCGGGCGGAAGCCGTGCGAACTGAAATATACGGTATACTCGCGGCCGGGCGAGAGCGCCAGCTCGGCGTGCCCGGCCGCGTCGGTGACGCCCGACACGCTGCCCGAGGACGGTCCGTATGGGCCGGCCTCCACCGCGGAGATCACCGCGCCCGCCAGGCCGGCCCCGTCGCGGGTCCGGACCTGGACCTTGAGCGAGGCGGCTGCGGCCGCCTGCTGCCAGCAGGCGGCGGCGAGCAGCGCGGCAAGCGATAATTTGAGGGGCCTGTTCATACCGGGCCGCGGAGCCCGCGGGTTCAGGGCTGGCAGGCCCCGCAGGAGGAATTGTCCAGAGGTTCGGCCTCCACCTGGAAGACGGTGTGGTTTATGCCGAAAGCCGGGGCCACGGAGCAGGAGGCCTCTTTCAGCGCGGCCTGCTGGCGGGCGGGGTCCTTCACCACCAGGTGCGCGCTCAGCGCGTTGAAGCCGGAGGAGAGGCTCCAGACGTGCAGCTCGTGCACGTCGGAAACGCCGTCGATGGCGCGCAGGCCTTTCTCCAGCTCGCCCATAGGCAGGCCGCGCGGCACGCCTTCCATCAGGATATGGAAGGCCTCGAGGAGCAGGCGGGTGGAGCCGAAGAGTATGAGCGCGATGATGAGCAGGGACACGATGGTGTCGGCCAGGTACCAGCCGGTGAACTTTATGACCAGCGCGGCCAGGATGGCGGCCACGGAACCGGCCATGTCGCTGACCACGTGCAGGAAGGCGCCCCGCACGTTTATATTGTCGCCGCTGTGGGCGTGCAGGGTCCAGGCGCTGGCCAGGTTCGCCAGCAGGCCGGCTATGGCCACGGCCAGCATGGGCCCGGCCAGCACCGGCACCGGCGTCTGGAAGCGCTCGTAAACCTCGCGCAGCATGTAGCCGGACAGCAGCCACAGCAGCATGGCGTTGGCGAGCGCCGCCACCACCTCCGCCCGGCGGTAGCCGTAGGTCTTGGCGGAATCCGGCCTGAGCGAGGCGAGGCGCGCCGCGAAGAAGCTCATGCCCAGCGCCGCGGCGTCCGTCAGCATGTGCATGGCGTCGCTGAGCAGCGCCATGCTGCCGGTCAGCAGGCCGCCGGCGGCCTCCACCAGCATGAAACCGGCGGTTATGAAGAAGGCGATGGTGATGGCGCGGCGCTGGCCGGCGCTCCCGCCGTGGCCGTGGTGATGATGGCCGTGGTCGTGGTGATGATGGCCGTGGTCGTGGCCGTGCGCGCAGGTATGGTCGTGGCTCATTGGGATGATTATATAATTTTGCTAAATGCTAAAATATAAGCTCATGGAAACACTCAGGAGCGGACTGGAGGAAGCCCTGCGCGGCGTCGCCGACGACGTCTCGGCGTCGCTGGCGGGCATACCGCCGGAGGTTTTCGATTTCCGCAAGCACCCTTTCAGCTTCCTGGGCAAGGCGGCCAGGGCCCGTTTCACGCTGCTGCTGGCCGAAACGCTCGGGGCCGACCGCGGCAGGGCCGCCGCCGTGGCGGCCGCCGCGGAACTGACCCATACCGCCTCGCTGCTGCACGACGACTGCCTGGACGCCGCCCGCTACCGCCGCGGCCTCCCCACCCTTTTCGAGCAGCTCGGCGTCAACGGCGCCATCCTGGTAGGCGACCTGCTGATCTCGCTGGCCTTCGACAGGGCCGGCCGCGCAGCTCCCGAACTGCAGGCCGAGCTGGTGCACGCCGTGCGCCGCATGACCGAGGGCGCGCTGATAGAGGAGAATTCCCGCGGCCGCAAGATCTCCGCGGCCGACTGCGACCGCATAGCCGCTCTCAAGACCGGCGCCCTGTTCCGCTGGTGCGGCCTGGCCGCCTGCCACCTCTCCGGCCGCCGCGAATTCCTGGAGACCTGCGCCCGCCTGGGCGAGGAGGCCGGGACCGTCTTCCAGATGGTGGACGACGTGCTGGATTTCGAGGGCGACGAGGCCGCCTGCGGCAAGGAGACCCTCAAGGACATCCGCGACGGCAAGTTCACGCTGCCGCTCATCCTCGCCCTGAACGACCCCTCCGCCGGCCCCAAGGCGGAGAAGCTGCTGGCCGCCATGCTGGCGTCGCCGGAGGCCGACCTGGCCGCGGCCACCGGGCTGGCTGGCCTGGTCAAGGCCGGGGGCTTCGCGGCCGCCGCCCGCGCCCAGGCGGACGAAAGGGTGAAGGGCCTTCTGGCGCTGGCCACGGGCCTGCCCCAGGGCGACGGCTCTACGGCGCTTAAAGATTTCCTCAGGGTGATGGGGGAACGGACGGCATGAAAGCGTTGCTGGGCAAGTGGGCGGTGATACTCAGGGCCTATTCCTGGCCCGCCTCCCTGGTGCCGGTGGTCCTGGGCTCGGTGGTGGGCTGGCGCGCCGGGCGCTTCTCCTGGGTCGACTTCTGCCTCACCTTCCTTGCCGCGCTGCTGGTACATTCCGCGGCCAACCTGGCCAACACCTATTTCGATTTCCGCAACGGCGTGGACAGGAAGGAAAGCGCCGACGACCGCGGCCTGGTGGACGGGCTCATGACGCCCCGGGCCATGCTGTTCACGGCGCTGGGGCTGTTCGCCGCCGGCGGCGCCATAGGCGTGCTGCTGGCGCTCAAGAACGGCGTGCCGCAGCTGCTCTGGCTGGGCGCCTTCGGCTTCGCGCTGGCCTGGTTCTACACCGGCACCGGCTTCGCCTACAAGTACCGCGCCCTCGGCGACGCCGGGATCTTCTTCGCCTTCGGGCCCTGCATCGTCGCGGGCACGGCGCTCATCCAGGCGCGCGCCTTCCTGCCGGAGGCCTTCTGGGCCTCCATCCCGGTGGGGCTGCTGATAGTCGCCATCCTGCACGCCAACAACATGCGCGACGCGGCCGGCGACGCCGGCTCGGGCTTCTCGACCCTCGCCGGCCTGCTGGGCCCGGGGGGCGCGCTCAAGTTCTACTACGCGCTCGTCTTCGCGCCCTACCTCTTCTCTTTCACCTTCGGCAGCGTCTGGCCGCCGGTCTTCTGCGCCCTGTCGGCGCCGCTGGCGGTAAAGCTCAGGGAGCGAGCCGCGCGCGGGGAGTTCTCCCCCCTGGTCCCGGAAACCGCCCGGCTGGTGGCCGTCTTCGGCCTGCTGCTCTCGCTCGGCCTCTACATAGCCGCCTGAATAATGTGTTGTAATTGCCGGCGTTATTTTATAGATTATATTTGCGTTTTTAAGTAAACAGCACGGAGGACCGCAAGATAATGAGCAAAAACATCCTGTCCCTGGTTCTGGCCCTGCCCCTCGTCGCCGCCCTCGCCCTCTCCGGCTGCGGCAACAAGAACCGCAAGACCGACGGCCAGCCCGCCGACATGACCGGCGATACGACGGTGATCCCCGGAGTGGAAGTGCTGGACAGCGAAGCCCCCACCACCGAGGGCGACATACGCGGCGGGGAGTTCCTCCCGCAGGCCAACGTCAAGGCCGTGACTTTCGACTACGACCGCTACGAGCTCTCCGAGCAGACCCGCCAGACGCTGCAGGCCAACGCGGCCCTGATCAAGGCCCGCAAGGACTGGACCGTGCTGGTGGAAGGCCACTGCGACGACCGCGGCACCGTGGAGTACAACCTGGCCCTGGGCCAGAAGCGGGCCAAGGCCGTGCGCGACTACTACGTGCGCCTGGGCGTGCCGGAAAGCTCCGTCGGGACCATCTCTTACGGCGAGGAGAAGCCGCTCTGCACCGAGGCCACCGACGCCTGCTGGCTCTCCAACCGCCGCGCCGAAACGCTGGTAAAGGGGAAATAAATGCGCTTCAAGAACCTGCTCTTAGCTCCCGTCTGCCTGCTCGCCGCGGGCTGCGTAGCCACGCAGCAGGACATGCTGCAGATGCAGAGCCAGATGGACGACCTCAACAACAGCCTGTCCACCATGCAGAAGAACCAGGCCGAGCTCGCCGTCAAGATGGAGGACCTCTCCAAGAACCTCAACGCCTCCTCCGAGAGCATGAAGGACATCTCCGGGCAGATGGAGAAGCTCTCCTCCCGCCTGGAGGACATGGACAACGCGATGAACAAGCGCGTTAACGCCATCGGCCAGACCATCCGCAAGCAGCAGGAGGACGTGGAGACCACGCTCCTGCCGGCCAAGCTCTACAACGACGCCTACAACGCCTTCCTGAACAACAACTTCGACGGCGCCGCCACCGGCTTCAAGACCTACCTCTCCAAGTTCCCCAACGGCGAGACCGCCGAGGGCGCCTATTTCTACCTGGGCGAGTCGCTCTACCTCAAGGAGCGCTGGCAGGACGCCGCGCTCGCCTACGCGACCGTGCTGGAGAAGTTCCCCAGGTCCTCCCGGGTGCCGGCCGCGCGCCTCAAGTACGCGCTGGCCCTGCTGAAGCTGCCCGGGGACAAGAAGCCGGAGGCGCTGAAGTACCTGCACTCCGTGGTCAAGGATTTCCCGGCCTCGCAGGAGGCCAAGACGGCCAAGGACCATATCTCCAGGCTGTCCCCCGCCAAGCCCGCGCCCTCCAAGGCGCCGGCCAAGGCCCCCGCCAAGAAAGGCTGAGCCGCCCCCGATGAAAGCGCTGCCGCTGCTCCTCCTGCTCGCCGCGCGGCCGCTTTACGCCGAGACCAGCGTCTACATAGGCATCTCCCCCGGGGCGGAGGTCAAGAAGTCCGCCGTGGCCATGGCCCGCTTCCTGCCGGCCCGCCCCGACAGCGCCGAGGACCTGGCGGTGGCCGCCGAACTGCGGGAGATAGTCAGGGCCGACCTGCTCTATTCGCGCTACTTCGAGATCAAGGAAGACCCGCTCTCCCCGGCCAACCTGGACGCGGGCAAGGAATCGCTGGCCTGGTGGAAGGCCCTGGCCGGCCACCTGATCACCGGCAAGGCCCAGCTGGTGGGCCCCGACGGCAAGGCCTGGACCTTCAACGCCCGCCTCTACGACCTGGCCTCCGGCAGGGTGGTCATGGAGAAGTTCTACCAGGGAGAGAAGCGGGCCCTGCGGCGCGCCGCGCACATGTTCGCCGACGACGTGACCCAGCGCCTGGCCGGGCGCCCCGGCATAGCCCACTCCAAGATCGCCTTCACCAACAACTCCACCGGCCGCAAAGAGATCTACATCGTGGATTACGACGGGGAGAACCTGACCCGCCTGACCAACGACAACAGCATCAACCTGCTGCCGCGCTGGTCCGCGGACTCTTCCCGCATCTACTACACCACCTACCGCTACGGCAACCCCGACATGTTCGAGATCGACCTGAAGGCCGGCAAGATCCGCCCCTTCACCACCTTCCAGGGGCTCAACATCCCCGGCGGCTTCTCGCCCGACGGCATGACCATGGTGATGACCCTCTCGAAGGGCGAAGACCCCAGCATCTACTCGCTCAACCTGGTCAGCAAGCAGCTCAAGAAGCTGCTCAAGGGCTTCGGCGTCAGTTCCTCGCCCACCTGGTCGCCCGACGGCACGCAGGTGGCCTTCGTCTCGGACCGCTCCGGCAACCCGCAGATCTACGTGCTGGAAATGGCCACCGGCAAGACGCGCCGCCTGACGCGCCTCAACTGGTGCGACTCCCCCTCCTGGTCCCCCGCCGGCGACTGGATAGTCTTCGCGGGGCGCGAGACCTCAAAGGAGAAACTGAACATTTTCGTGACCGACCTCACCGGCAGCCAGGTGCGGCGCCTCACCAACAAGGCGGGCGACAACGAGGACCCTTCCTGGTCTCCCGACGGGCGTTTCGTGGCCTTCACCTCCACGCGCCGCGGCCGCCGGGAGCTCTTCATAATGGACTCCGACGGCAGCGCCCCCCACCCCCTGACGGAGCTCAAGGGCCACTCCTTCACCCCGAGCTGGGGGCCGTAAAGACCCACAAAGGCAGAAAAGGGGACAGGCTGCTTTTTCCGGGAAAAAGCAGCCTGTCCCCTTTTTTAACAGCCGGTTATTTGCCCAGCAGGCCCTTCACCCGGCCCAGCAGGCCGGCCCAGAACCCCTCTTCGCGGGCCCCGCCCTTGGCGGAGCGGAACTTCAGGTCCTTATTGGCCTTCAGGGCCGCGGCCAGCTCTCCTTCGAGCAGGGCCAGGAACTCCGGCCCCAGGCGCTTGCGGCGCTCCGACAGGATGCCCGGGTTGATCACGTCCTCGATGGCGAAATACTCCTGCCCGCAGAAGGCCTGCAGGTAGGGGCTCTCCATGAACTCGGTCACGGCGTCCTCGTCGGACAGGTTCTTGAGCTGCTTGACCACCAGCAGGCCGCAGACCAGGCGCGAATCCTTGGCGGGGCGGCCGTAGCCGGCCGCGAAATACTTGCCGTATTCGGCGTCCAGTTTCTCCCAGGACAGGGTCTCGGCCAGCTTGAGCCAGCGGTTGCCGGCGGCCAGCTTGGCGCCGAGGTGGAACATCTTGCCGAACAGCGAGGGGTTGAATTTCTCGGAGCGGTACATGGGTCAGCTCTCCGGCTTGAAGCACTTGCGGCAGCGGGCTTCGTACTTGTCGCCGGCGCCCACCACTATGCGTTTGCCCGAATCGGTCAGGCGCTGGCTGAAATGGGCCGGGTTGCCGCAGACCATGCAGATGGCCAGGTTCTTGGTGACGAACTCGGCCACGGCCATGAGCTTGGCCATGTTGTCGAAGGCCTCGCCCCGGTAGTCCTGGTCGAGGCCCGCCACTATCACGCGCCGGCCGCTGTCGGCCAGCTTCTGCGCGACCCCGACGATTTCCGGGCCGAAGAAATGCGCCTCGTCGATGCCGACCACCTGGGTATCCTGGTCCACGGCCTTCAGGATCTCCTTGGCGCTCTTGACCGGTTTGGCGGAGAGCGTGGACTTGTCGTGCGAGACTATGTGCTCTCGCGCGTAGCGCACGTCGAGGTGCGAGTTGAAGACCTGCACCTTCTGCTTGGCGATATTGGCCAGCTTGAGGCGGCGGATCAGCTCCTGGGTCTTGCCCGAGAACATGCTGCCGCAGACCACCTCTATCCAGCCCGAAGAGGCCGTGACGTTGAATATCATTTCTTCCCCCATTTCGCGGAAAAATAGTCCCAGGTCAGGCGCAGCCCCTCGGGGAACTTCACCAGCGGCTTGTAGCCCAGCAGCTTGCGGGCCAGCCTGATGTCGGAATAGGTCTTGCGGATGTCGCCCTTGCGCTTGGGCGAGAAGACCTTCTCCGGCCGCCGGCCGGTGATCTTCTCGAGCTGGCTGGCGATGTCCAGGAGCGAGATATTGGTGCCGGTGGCGACGTTGATGGTCAGGCCCGACACCTTGGCGGGGGCCAGGGCGGCGCGGATATTGCCGTCCACGACGTTCGCCACATAGGTGAAGTCCCGGCTCTGTTTGCCGTCCCAGTGGATCTCCAGCGGCTTGCCCTGCAGGAACAGTTCCATGAAGCGCGGGATGACGGCGGAGTAGACCGACTCGGGGTTCTGGCGCGGGCCGAAGACGTTGAAGTAGCGCACGGTGACGCATTCGAGGCCGTAGGTGCGCGAAAAGACGCGGCAGTAGTTCTCGGCGGCGAGCTTGCTGACGGCGTAAGGCGAGACGGGCAGGGTGGGCAGGCCCTCGTGCTGCGGGAACACCTCGCACTCGCCGTAGGCGGAGCTGGTGCCGGCGTAGACGACGCGCTTCACTTTGGCGTCGCGGGCGGCCATGAGGAGGTTGAGGGTGCCGGTGGCGTTATTGTCGTGGGCGGCCAGGGGGTTGTCCACCGACTTGGGCACGGAGCGGAAGGCGGCCTGGTGCAGCACATAGGTGACGCCCTTCACGGCCCTGGCGCAGTCCTTGGGGTTCCGGAGGTCGCCTTTCACCAGTTCGAACTTGCCCTTGAAAGGGGCAAGGTTCTCGGCCTTGCCGGTGGAGAAATTGTCGAACACGCGCACGCGCTTGCCGCGCCGCAGCAGTTCCTCGACGATATTGGAGCCTATGAACCCGGCCCCGCCGGTGACCAGCCAAAGAGGTTTTTTCATGTTTTCATCCCCGCTACCCTAAAGTTTATCATTTTCAAAATCCCCTTTGCACCGCCCGGCCTAAGTCCGCCGCGGGCACAGGGGCTCCAAAGCCGGCGTCGGGAACACCGTTCCCGCGCCTGACTACCTCGGCCCTCGCGCTTACGCAAGCTCGGGCCTCCGGAGTCCTTTTCCGCCCCTATGCCCGCGGCGGCCTAGTTGCCAAAGCGGGCCGACGAGGGTATGCCTTCGGAGGGATGTCACGCAGGGCGAGGCTTACGTAAGCGCCGAGCCCGAGTGTCAAGCAGCGCGCACGGTGTGCGCGACTGCGTGCCCGAAGAAGGCATACCCTTGACGGGCCGCGCTAATCGCGGACTTCGCCTTCCTTGCGCCAGGGCCGCCAGTACTGCCGGCTCTTCTCTTCCAGCTCGTCGCGGGGGGCCGGCGCGTTCATCTTCAGGCTTAGGTAGAAGAAGAACTCCTTCACCCCGCCCGAGCGCTCCCTGAAGTCCCACTTCGTGCGGAAGTCGTGGAAATCCTTGTACAGCGTCACGCCCTTCTCGAAGAAGCGCAGGTCCCCGAACTCGAAATCCCCCCGCGACAGGAAGCGGTAGCGCAGCACCGCCTCCGCCCGCCAGCCCGAGCCGCGCCAGGGCCGGAAGCCGAAAGTATGGCTCACCACCCAGGCCCTGGGGTCGCTGCTGTAATTGGCCACGCCGCCGCCTATGTAATTCTCCGGGCCGCCGTAATTCGCCTGCGCCACCAGGCTCTTATTGCCCTCGGCGAAGCTGTAGGAATCCTCCGCGTACAGGTCGAGGCCGGGGGCCGGCGCGTAATAGGCCTCCGCCCTTACCGGGGCGAGGCGCCGGGAGAAGGAGGCGGAATAGTAGTCCCGCAGGTCGTAGGAGGAGGACAGTTTGAAATAGGTGTTGTGGCGCGGCATCACGAACAGCTGCCCCGACACGGACTCGGTCTCCTGCCCTTCGTCCGCGGCGCGCGAGTCGTGCACCGGCTTATTGCGCATCAGCCGGCGCCTGTAGGCGTAACCCAGGTCGAAGGAGCCGCGCGTCCAGTCATAGCGCAGGTTGGCCCCGCCGCCGTAGCGGCCCACCCAGGAGTCGGTCGGGCCGGTGAAGGTGGAGATGAACACCGACTGGTCGTAGTAGGCGGAAGGGGAAAGCGTCACATGCTTGAGCAGGGGCACGGAATGGGAGAGAGTCCAGACGGCGTTGCCCCGTTTCTGGGTGAAGTTCTGCCCCTCGTCCCTGGCGTTCTCGAAATAGGCCCGGAAGGAGTGCAGCAGCGGCAGGCGCCCCAGCCGGAAAGGCACCGTATTGTAGTCCAGCCGCGGTATGGAGCTGTTGGCCTTGCGGAAGGAGGAATAATCCGGCGAATGGGTCTCCCGGCCGTAGGCGCTCAGGCGGGTCACGCTGAAGGCGGTGTTGCGCGTCAGGGCCACGCTCGCCTGCTCGTCGGGGCTGACGGCGAAGGGATTAGTGCGGAAGAAGTCGTTGTTCACCCGCGGGTCGCTGAGCAGGCGGAAGAAGCCCTGGCTGTAGTACTGCGCCGGGTCCGACTCGTTGAAGCGGTTGAGCCTGTGCCAGTAGCCGCCGCTCATGCCCCAGCGGTCCTTCTCCAGCCCGTACTCCTTGATGCGGTAGAGCGAGACGTTGGTGATGTTCTTCTCCGGCCGCCGGTAGTCCAGCTCGCCGCCGGTGCCGAAGCCGCGCTTCTCGAAGTAGTCCAGGTAGAGCTTGGCGCGGGTCTCCGGGTTGACCCGGAAAATGTAGCTGGATTTGATGAAGAAGCCGTTGCGCTCGTCGTAACCGGGCCTGAAGATGCTGACGAAGGGCGTCCCGCCGCCCATGGGCTTGTAGACCACCGGCAGGTAAAGCACCGGGATCCGCCCGACGAAGAAAACGTTGTTGTAGGCCAGGAAGTAGCGCTCGGGGGCCAGGTAGATGCGCGAGGAGCGCAGCCGGTAATGCGGCGGCTCCTCGTCGCAGCTGGTGATGCTGGCGCGCTTATAGGTGTAGCCGTCCTTGTCGAACTCTATGACCCTGCCGCGGAACACGAAGTTCTTGTGCGAGAAGCGCCCGTCCGCGATGCGCCCCGTCTCGGAACCGTAGTCGATGAAGCCGCCGCGGCCGTAGACCGTCCCGGTATCGTCGTCCAGCACGAAATCGGAAGGCGAGACCACCGTGCGGCTGGCCATGTTGACGGTCAGGTTCCTGGCGCGGATAAGCTTCAGGTGGCGGCCCTCGGCGGAGATCTCCTCGAGCTTTACGTTCCCCTCCAGGTCGATAGCCCTGGTATACTCGTTGAAAGAGGCGTTGTCGGCGCTGAAACGCACGCGGTGCGACCCCGTCGAGGACGGCAGGTCGTAGGCGGCCGCGTTGGCGGCCAGCAGCAGCGTTATCAGCAGCGTTCTTATATCGCTTCTCCAGTCGCCTCAGCCGTTCTTGAGCGCCTTCTCCAGCCCGAACAGGGCCGCGCCGTGCGAGCCCAGGTCCGCGTCGTCGGAGATGCGGACCTTCACCCGCGCGAAAGGGGTCTTTATCTGCTGGCCGGACAGGGCCTTGCGCATGGCCGGCAGGAACCACTTGCGGGCGCGGGAAACCCCGCCGGTCAGCACCACGCAGCCCGGGTTCAGCACCAGGATGAGCCCGGCCAGGCCCATGCCCAGGTAATGCCCGGTCTCGGCCCAGACGCGGCGGGCCGCGGCGTTGCCGGCCTCGGCCGCGCGCGTGAGGCAGATGGTGTTGAAGCGCGCGCGCTCCGGGTCGGCGTACTTCTTTACGAAAGTCTCCTCGCACTTTATGGCCTCGCGGGCGCGGGCCATGATGGCCTTGCTGCCGCAGTAGGCCTCCAGGCAGCCCCTGCCGCCGCAGCCGCAGCGGCGGCCGTCGGGAACTATCTTGACGTGGCCGGCCTCGCCCGCGGTGCCGCTGGCGCCGTGGTAGAGCTTGCCGCCCAGCACCAGGCCCGAGCCTATGCCGGTGCCCAGCGTCAGCGCCAGCACGTCCGCGTACTTACGCTTCAATTCTATCTCGTAGGCGCCCCAAGCGGCCATGTTGGCGTCGTTCTCCATGGCGCAGGGCAGGCCGGTCAGCCTTTCCAGGGGGCCGGCCAGGCTCACGTTGCGCCAGCCCAGGTTGGGGGCGAAGCGCAGCACGCCGCGCTCCGGGTCCACGTCGCCGGCCGCGCCTATCCCGACGGAGACCAGCTGGCGGCCGTAATCCGCCCGCAGGCCGTCCACGGCCGCGCCCAGGCGCTTCAGGAAGGAAGCCGGGCCCTTGTCCGCCTCTGTCTTGAACCGCTCCTGCGCCAGCATTTTGCCGGCCCTGGTGACCACCACCAGCTTGGTGTTGGTACCGCCTATGTCTATGCCTATGCCCAGCATGCTATCTCCTTTGCGCGGCGGCCGGGGCCCCGCGCAGCAGCTCCAGCGCGGAGCCGGCCAGGTAGAAAGAACCCAGCACCGCCGCGGTCCCGGCGGCGGAGGCGGACCGCAGGGCCGCGCCTATATCCTCCTGGACCTCCACCTCGGCGTCGGGCCTGATGGCCGCGAGCTCGTCCGCGAGGGCGCAGGGATCGGCCGCCCGGGCGGAATCGGGACGCGTGAAAACGAACTTGCCGGCCAGCGGCGCCAGCATCTCCAGTATGCGGCGGCGCTCCTTGTCCTGGAGCATGCCCACCACGAAGGCTGCGCCGCGGGAGGCGAAGGGCGAAGCCGACCACGTCTTTACGAAGGCCCG
>CAYSYJ010000052.1:0-13471 GCA_964435105.1 uncultured Elusimicrobiaceae bacterium | reverse complement strand
TGGGGCTCACCTACAGCGACACCCACACGTCCCAGAAAGGCCCGGTGAAGTTCGACTGCGTGGGCTATACCGAATTCCTCTACGAGGCCGTGGGCCTGAACCCCACCGAGAACAGCTACGAGACCGGCGCCGGCTGGCCGCTGACCCCCTGGGAGCAGTTCATAGCGGTGACTCCCAACGTCAGGCCGCAGGGCCCGATAGTGCTGCCCACCGGCAACACCATAATAGCTCCCAGCCAGGCGATATTCACCGGCAATGCCAACGCCCTGACCGGCGCCTTCGGCCTGACCAACATGCGCGCCCCGGAAGTCAGCACCGATATCGCCCCGGCCCTGGCCGACTGAACGCCAGTTCGCGTAAAAGGAAAGCCCCGCTACGGCGGGGCTTTTCTTTTGCGGCCGGAGCGGCGGGGCCGGTCAGCGGTATTTCACCTTGTACACCTCGAAGGTCACGCCGCCTATGGTAGTGTGCCTGGAATATTCCGTCCTGAATCCCCGGCCCAGCATGGCGCGGGCCTGGCCCGAGACCAGCAGCTCGTCCTTGGCGGCCACGTCCTCGCCCAGCTTGAAGGCCACGTTGACCGCGGGGCCGTAGGCGTCGTCCGTAAGGCGCAGCAGGCGGCCGTGATGCACTCCCACGCAGATATTGTAGCGCTTATGCTCCGGCAGGCCCTTGTTGCGGCGCTTGAGCCAGCGGTGCATCGCCACCGCGCATTTCACCGCCGGGGCGGGCGAGCCGAATACCAGCATCAGGTTGTCGGCCTTGTTGGAGAGCGTCACGCCTCCGTGGCGGGCCACCACCTTCTCCAGCCCGTCGTGGCATTTCACCATGTTGTCCATGAACTCGATGATGCCGTGCTCGTGCGTCTTGCGCGAGAACCCGGAGGAGTCGCAGCAGACGATGGTCAGCTCCGCCTCGCAGGCGGCCTTTATGCGCGCGTCCACCCTGTCCTGGTTGCGGGCGTTGCGCCCGCGCACCAGGGAGAAGAATTGTTCGGAGGAAAGCGGTTTTTTCTTCATGTCCAAAGTATACAAAAAGCGGGCGGGCGCCGAGCCCCGCGGGGCTATCGCGCCGCCCTTTTGTAGCACTCGAGCGTTTTGCGCGCGGTATTCTCCCAGGTAAAAGTCGCGGCCCTTTTAATAGCCCGGTCCCTCAGCTCGCCGCGCAGGCGCCCGTCCGTGACCAGCCTTGTGAGGGCCTTCGCGCATTCCCCGGGGTCCCTGGGCGCGGCGACCTTCAGGCAGGCGTCCCCGCCTATCTCGGGCAGGGAGGAAACGTCCGAGATCAGCGGGACGGAGCCGCAGGCCATGGCCTCCAGGACGGAAAGGCCGAACCCTTCGTAGAGGGAAAGATGGGCGAAGACGGAGGACAGCCCGTATACCGCGGCGAGTTCTTCCGTGGCCAGCCGCCCGGTGAAGATCACGTCGCCGGCTATGCCCAGGGACGCCGCCTGGGCGCGCAGGCCCGCGCCGGCGGAACCCACGAGCACGAGCTTATACGGCCGGATGGCTTCCCTCGCCAGCGCGTAGGCCTTGAGCAGGGTTTCCGTGTTCCTGCGCGGCTCGAAAGGCCCCACCTCGAGGATGAATTTCTCCGGCAGGCCGTACTTGGCCGCGGTCCCGGGCGCGCGCGCCGCCGCCTCCGGGCTGAAGACCGCGGGATCCACGCCGAGAGGGATTACTTCCACCTTGTCCCCGGGAACGCCGTAGAGCTCCCTGATGTCCGAGCGGGTGCTTTCCGAGTCCGCTATCACGGCGTCGGCCCTTTCGACCGCCCTGCGCGCCGCGCCCGAAAAGCGCTCGCTGACCCACTCCGGGAATTTCTCGTTTATCAGGTCATGGATGGTCGTTACGGCCCCGCAGCGGGAAAGGTTGGGAAGCCGGGGGCCGGGGCTGTGATAGACGTCCACCCGGTGCTCTTTAAGCAGCCGCTCGATGAGCGGGAACCGCAGGTCCCACTCCACTACCGAGACCAGGGAATCCGGGAGGCGCCGGGCCAGCACCCTGAAATTCTCCGCGGGCGGGCGGTAAATGGAAGCCAGCTTGGCTTCATAATCGCGGAAAAACCAGGTGAAGATAAGGTATTCGTTATCCCGGTCTATCAGGGCAAGGTGCCTGATCAGGTTTTCCGTATAAACGCCCACGCCGCGTTTCCCTTCCAGCTGCGGGCTGATCTCTATGGCTATTCTCATGGGTCAGAGCGTTCCTGAAAGCGCGCCGCGCCTTTATTTCAGCGCCTTCAGCCTGAACTTTATCGCGTGCACCTGGTAGCTGTACATGAAATAGGATTCGTAGTGGTCCTTGAACCTGTTGGCCAGGCGCAGCAGCAGGCTGTCCCACCGGCTGCAGCCCTCCTTCTGGTAGGTGACCTCCAGGAGTTCGAACCGGGCCGGGGTGGGCATATTCCCGTAGAAAGCCTTGCCGGGGATGAAAAAGTCGAAGCTTTTGGAAATGAAAGCGCGCTTGTGCGTGGGATCGGCGTACAGCCAGCGGGAACTCGGGAAAGGGGAGATTATCTCCACCTCGGCGCCGTTCCTGGCGACCCGCCAGATCTCGGCCATGGCCTTGGGCACGTCGGAGACGTGCTCGAGTATGTTATGGCAGAAAATGGCGTCGAAAGAGCCGCTTTCGAGCGGGTAGGGAAAAACGTCGAGGTCGTGGACTATGTCGGCGCTGGAGCCGGGGTCGTGGTCCATGCCGGTGGCCCCGGGCACCTTGCTCCTGCCGCAACCCAGATCGAGTATCTTCATTTTTCCTCCGGAGGCCGGCCGCCCTTGGCGTAGCTCGCGAGTTTGCGTATTTCCCCCGCGCGCACGCCGCCTACGGCGAAGATGGCCGCCGCGTAAACCAGCACCCCGGCGGGGATCTTCAGCAGAGCGTGGCTTTGCGGTATGGCATAAACCGCGGCGAACATGATCAGCGAGGCGGCCAGCGGTTTCGGGAGCGCGGCAGCCATCCTGGCCAGGGGCCCGACCGGGGTCTTGACCTTGCCGAGATAGACGCAGAACGCCATGAGTTCCGCCGCCGTGTAGGCGGCCGCCGCCCCGTCCGCCCCCTTGGCGAGGACCAGGGGGACGCTGAGCGCGGCCAGGGCCGCCGTCCGCGCGGCCGATATCCACATATTGGCCACCTGCCGGCCTTCCGCGATCATGTAAACGTAATGGACCAGGTTCAGCGCGTACAGGACGGCGCCGGGAATTAGCAGTTTGAGCGTAGAACCGGCGGGCAGGTATTTAACGCCGAAAACCGAGGACATCACCGGGTCCGCCGTCGCCAGCACCCCGAAGATCACCGGCAGCCCCGCCAGCAGTATGGCCTTTTCCGAAAGGGAAAGGACCTTCTCGGCGGTATCCCTGGAGGACTCCATGTGCTTGGAAAAGACCGGGAGCAGGGTCATCCCGAAAGCTATCCCCCCTCCCATAATGACAAGCCCCAGCTTCATGGCTATGCTGAAGTAACCGGTCTGCTCCTGGGAGGCCAGGAATCCGAGCAGGGTAGTCGACAAGTTCCAGTTGACCCCGGCCACCAGGAAAGTGCTTACACCGATGGGCAGGCTTTCCTTCGCCGCCGCGAACGCCTCCCGCAGCCCGGTCATCCTGAAGCCGTCATAGTAGCCCGTAAATACCGGCACGAGGAAAATGGCGCTGGCCAGGAAGTAGGCCAGGGTAAGCGATACCGGCACCAGCCGGACATCCGGCCAAAAGGCCGTCAGGCCGAAGATCAGGCCCGCGTAGAACAGCGAATGGGCGACATTGTAAGCCCCTACCAGCTCCATTTTCTGTAGCCCCTGGTATATCCAGGAGGGATTGACGGCCTGCGGGAACAGCATTACGCCGTAGCAGAGGATCAGGGCCTTTATCACGGCGGGCTGGGGTATCAGCGCCGCCACCGCCGCTACGGCGATGAAAGCGGCCGCGGTAAGGACGAGCCTTACGCTGAGGACGGTGTTTATGTAGTCCGATACCCTGAGCGGTTCCCTGGCGGTTCTTGTGGCCCCGTAAGTAGTGAGGCCGGGGTCCGTCACGAAAGAGAAGTAGTTGACTATCGATATGGCGAAACTGAAAGCCCCGAACTCGTTAGCCGAAAAGCGCCTCGCCAGGTACAATGTCACGACGAAGCCGACCGCCTTGACCAGGATATCCGCGGTCACCAGGGAGGCGAAGTTCTTCAGTATCGTCCGTCCTGTTTTCACCGGGAAAGTATATCAAAATGTCCACCTGCGGGCCTGCCGAAATAGCCGCCGGCCGGGCGTGAAAAAGACCGGGCCCGGGGAAAACCCGGGCCCGTCCGGCGGTTATGGGGCCTGAACTTTACCTGCCGGCGGATTTCACGTCGGCGAAATGGGTGATGTAGCGGTCGACGGGGCAGGCCACGATGCTGCCTACCAGGGCTATGGCCCAGACCTCGCCGGCCAGGGCGGCCTTGGCCACCTTGAGGAAGGGGATAGGGGCCAGGGCCAGGATGAAAACGCCTGAGTGGAAAGCCAGCTTGGCGGCCTCGGCGGCTATCGCCTTGCCGCCGGCGCCGCTGCCCACGGCCCAGCCCAGCCGGGCCGCGGCTATTTCGACATTGCCCAGATTGCTGTACCAGAGCAGGCCGCCGAAACCGGCGCCGGCCGCGGCCTTGAGCAGGGCCTTGGCCTTCTCCGCGCCCCGCAGGTCGCCTTTCTTAACGGCGTCCCAGTTGGCGCGGCGCAGTTCGATCCAGTAATCTATGGCGGTATTCACCCTGCCGTCGCGGCCCAGGCCTTCGGGGATGGGAGAAGGGCCCTTATCGGGAACGGCGGCGCGCAGTTCGGGCACATTGGAAGAGAGAGTTTTGCCGGCGGCCCGGGCCGGGGCGGAGGCCGGGCGGGCCTGCGGCCTGGCGGCGGCCGGGGCGGCGGCGACGGCGGGAACGGCGGAGCGGCCGGCGGCGGCGCCGTCGAAGAAGCGGGCCGAGCCCTGCGCGGTATAAAGCGAGCCGGAAGCCGCGGCGGCGGAGGCGGCGTCGAGCGAAGCGGCGTTGTGGACGGCGCCGGCGGCCAGGTCCACGGGCCTCCCGGCTACGCAGCCGCCGTTGAGGTAGCGGCCCACGGCGGCCTGGAAATCTTTGCTGAGGTGCCTGGCTGCGGCCGCCTTGTCTTTTTGCTCCAGGCCGCAGGCGGCGTAGCGCTTAAGCAGGGCGCTGACCTCTTTCTGCTTGGCGGCGAGGCCGGCGGCCCGGGGGCCGTGCGCGGCTTCCAGATCTTTTATGACCTCGGGGGTCAGGGCCGGCGCCAGGCGGCGGGCCTGCTCGAGGTTCCAGGGCGAGACCGCCTCCCGCAGTGTGACAGGCGCCGCAAAAGCGGAAGCCGACGCCGCCATAAGCAGCGCCGCCAGGACCTGGACTTTAGGGGACAGCTTCATCGTTATATGTAGTTTAAGAGAATCCCGGCGCCTCCGGGAGCGTCCAAGTGCCCAGCCGGGAGAAAGAAAAGGGCCTATCACCGGATAGGCCCTTTTATCGAGGCAAAGCCTCCTATCGAGGTTTCGCCTCGATATCACAACTGGTTGAACATGAACTTGTGTATCAGGCCCTTGATAGGCACCTTGGGGATCTGCAGGTCCTTGACCTTTTTCGCGTGTTTCGCGGCGGCCATGTCCGCCCTGAAGGCGTCGTCCAGGGCGCCCACGGCCTGGCGGTCGGCGAAGTTGACCGCGATCTCCATCACGTAGCGGATGGAGCGGGGCTGCAGGTTGAAAGAGCCTATGGTGCCGTAGACGCCGTCCACGGTCATGAACTTGGAGTGCAGGCGGTGATGCAGGCCGCCCTCCTTGAGGTACACGTTCACCCCGGCCTTCATGAGGTCGGGGAATTCGCCCAGTATCAGGCCGCTCATCATCTTGTCGCCTATGGTCTCAAGCGAGTTGGAGAGGATGTTCACCTCGACGCCGCGGGCCCGGGCGTCCAGGATGGCCTGGCGCACGGCGGGCATCATCACGAAGATGGCGTTCTCGATATTGATGCGCTCCCTGGCGCCGTACATGGCGCGCAGCATGGAGAGCAGGATATAGGGTTCCCGGCCGGGGGCGTTCCAGACTATGGAGGCCTGCGCGCCGCCCGCGGGGGCGGCGTCGTAGGCGGAGGCCGAAGCCCGCAGGGCCAGGCCGTCCTCCGCCGCCTGCGCGTTCCAGGCCTCCGCGAAGAATTTCACGGCGTCCTTCAGTGCCGCGCCCTGCACCAGCACGTCGGTGTCGCGCCATTTCTCGGCGCCGGCCATGTGGGAATATTCGTTGCCGATGTTCATGCCGCCCAGGATGGCGTACTTGCCGTCGGTTATCAGGATCTTGGAATGGAACTCGTAGTAATTCTTCGCGCGGGGCTGGTAGCGCAGCACCGGTATGCCGGCGCGCTCGATCTTGGCCAGCACGCCCTTGTCGTAGAGGCCGGCCGTGTCCTTGTCTATCATCAGCCGCACATCCAGGCCTTCGCGCTTCTTCTGTATCAGCAGGTCGGCCGTGTGGTGGCCGGTCTCGTCGTCGTAGAAAGCCCAGGTGGTCAGGTAGACGCTGCGCCTGGCGGCGCGGATGAGCTCCGCGCGCTTGCCGAAAGAGGCCGCGCCGTCGATGAGCGGGGTTATCTTATTGCCGCCCGAGAAAGGGGTGCCCTGTATGGAGCCGAGCTCCGCCAGGAAAGAGGAGGTATTGGAGACAGGCGAGCCGGGGCGGGCCAGGGCCAGGTGGCGGGCGGTCAGTTCGTCCCAGCCTTCCACCGCGCTCACGCCTTCCACGTTGCCGCTGGACTCCAGCTCCGCGCCCACGTACATGGAGAACACGCGGGCCGCTTCCTGCGGGCTCATCTTGGCGCCGGGCGGCATGAACCGCTCCAGGCGGGGGTCGCTGAGCACGGCCACTATCACCGGCTCCAGCACGCCCTCTTTATAGGCGCGGCCGAGCTCGGCCACTATGGCGTCGTCCACTTTGGAAGGGTTTTTCCAGTTGCCGGTGACCTGGCGCACCAGGCGCTCCTTGAAATCGGCTACCTGCTTGGCCTGCTGCTCCTTGTTGACGGCCTGCGCGGGAACCGCGGCGGGCGCGGGAACTGCCCTGTCCGGCATGGCGGACATATCGAAAGCGCCCGATGCGCGCAGCTGCCCCAGCAGGGCGGAATTATCCAGGCCCTGGCCGTAGGACAGGTCCGTGAAGCAGGCGAGGAAAATGGCGAAGCTGAAGAAGAAAAGGGCTTTGAGGATGGCGATCTCTTGGGCGTAGTTTTTGCGTACCATGCGGGCTCCTTTTGCGATACTATAGTCTAGCCCGCCCGCCGCCCTCCCAAAAGGGCCGTTAGTACCCAAAAGCCAGATTAAAGGTCCTACGCGCAAGGACAAAGGGCCTACTCTTTGATACGGTTGGCGTATGCCGCCACAGGCATAGGGGCGGAAAAAGTTTCCGGAGGCCCGAGCTTGCGTAAGCGCGAGGGCCGAGGTAAACAGGCGCGCGCACGGTGTGCGCGACGCCGGTTTTGGAGCCCCTGTGCCTGCGGCGGCACAGATGCAGTATTTACTTGTCGCGGGTGAAGAGCAGGCCGGGCAGGGCGGCGGCCGTGCGGAAGGCGGCGCCCAGGGCGCCGCGCAGGGGATAGCGCGGCCGGACCTCGTCCAGCTTCTCGATCACCGTGAGGCCCTGGCCTATGCCGTCCAGCCGGATCGGCTCTATGGAATCGCCGTAGACGGACAGCCAGTTGCGCAGGCAGACCTTCTCGGAACACTCCAGGTTGCCGTCGTCCATAACCAGGTAGCCGCCGGGCATCAGCGCGTTGAAAGCGTCGTAGAAAATGGCCTCGCGCCCCGCCTCGTGGTGAGGCGTATCCACCAGCACCATGTCGAAAGGCCCCAGCGCCTCCAGCAGCCCTTTCGGCAGGCCGTAGGAAAGCAGCAGCCGCGGCCCGTAGAAGCGCGGGCGCAGCGGCGCCACGCGGAACTCCACCTTGGCGGGGCATTCCGAAGTCTCCAGGGCCTCGCGCGCCTGGTCCGAGAACTTCCGGGAATCGTCTATGGAGAGCAGGTAATTGCCCTCCGCGCCCGCCAGCTCCCTGGCTATCATCAGCGTGGAGAAGCCGGAGCCGAACTCGAGCACTTTTTTAGCCCCCAGCGCCTTGGTGAAGGCGGCCACGAACCGGCAGGCCGCCGGGTCCATGGCCGTCTCCCCGCCGGGATGCTCCAGCCGGGAGAGGGGTATCTTGTCCATAGCCGCCACGGCGGCTGCAACGTATTGGTTCATAGCCAGTCGACGGACCTCGGGCCGCAGTTCAGGAGCAGGTCCAGCGCCGACATATCCGGTTCGAAACCGGGGAAGGCCTGCGGGTAAGGCCTCGGGCTGAATTCCTGCCAGGAGAGTTTGATGCCGGAATAACCGAAAACGTTGGGATCCAGGTAGGCCTTGGCGCCGGCGCCGCTCAGGTACCCGGCGGCGCCCGCGGCCGCGCAAAGCTTGGCCAGCCGGGCGCTCGAGGCCTCCTCCACCTTGTACTCGGAGGAGAATTTAACCGGGGTCTTTATGCCGAAAGCGTCCTTGAGCAGGTCCATGGTGGCTATGGCCAGGTCGGCGAGGAGACGGTAATCGCGGGAATAAAGTTTCTCTATCGCCGGCAGGTGCTCCCTGAAAAAAGGCGCCCGCGCGTAGTTCATCTTTATCGCCTGCAGGTGGCCGGGCAGCCAGCCGGCCGGCTCGTCCAATTCCACCTCGTTGATCTTCTGCGAGAAGCGGCCCTTGGAAACCACCGGCGCCGTCAGGTACTGCCAGCCGCGCGGGGTGCGGATGCGGTTGCGGTTCTGGAACTCGCGCTTCTCGAACTGCACGTCGTCCAGGTAGATGAACAGGTCCGCCCGGCGCATCTTGGCGAAGAAGCGCAGGCCCGGCCAGTACTGGAGTTGGTGTATGGCTGCTCTCATTTTTTGCGGGCGGTGACTATCAGCGAGGACCCGGCGTAAAACCGGCCCAGCGAGGCGTACCACAGCGCCTGCGCCAGGGTATAGTATAGAACTTTGGCGGCCCGCGTGAACAACCCGCCCAGCCGGCCGCCGGTGCGGTAGGCGTCGCCCGAGGTGGGGCGCGAGTTGCTCACCCGCACATCGGTAAAACCCGCCGCCTCCAGCATCAGCCGCAGCGTGCGGGCCCTGAAATTGAAATTATGCAGCACCGCCGGCTTCAGGCCCCAGCGAGCGAACCACCCGGCCGCCTCCAGGCGCGCCAGCGGCAGGTGGAAGGCGGCGTTGAAATCCCTCACGTAGAGAAGGCCGCCCGGCTTGAGCAGCCGGAACAGCTCCCCGGCGGCCGCGGCCGGCTTGTCCATGAGGCAGAACACCTCGAAAACCGTGACCACGGCGTAAGCGCCGCGGTCGAGCCTCGCCTTCTCCACGGCCAGCGGGCTTACCTTGAAACCGGCCGCCTCGGCCTTCATGGCCAGGGCGGGGTTGAGCTCCACACCCTCCGCCCGCCAGCCGCGCGCGGCCGCGGCCTTCAGGAACTCGCCGGTGGCGCAGCCTATGTCCAGCAGCCTGCCCCTCGACGGGAATTCCTCCTCGAGCAGGTCCAGCGCCTGCGCGAAAAGCCCGGTCTTGGCCGCGCCGTAGATGCCCTCCTCCAGCCCCTCGGCGTAAAGGGCGGAGCCCAGGTAGAACTCCTCCCGGAAGACGAGCCCGCAGTCCCCGCATTCGCACAGGCCGGGCAACGGGCCCGGCAGGTTAAAGCCGCCGCATAAAGGGCATGAATTCATCGAAGCAGTTCCTCCGCCGCCGCCAGCACTTCCAACGGGGAGATGGAGTACATACACCTGGCCTCTCCGCAACCATGGCACGGATATACGCAGCCCGCCTGTTCCGCTCGCAGCAGCCTTTTCCTGGCTTCCGGGACCGAGGGCGAGAAACGCCAATGATCGCCCGGCCCGAAAAGGCACACTGTTTTGGCACCGCAGGCGGCGGCAAGATGCATCGGGCCGGTGTCATTGCTTATCATCAGGTCCAGCGAGGCGAAGAGCGCGGCGTGCTCACGCGCCGAATAAAACCCGGCGGTGTGAAAAACCCTTTCGGACAAGCAGAGAGATGAGGCCAGTTCCTTTTCGTGCGGCGCGCCGGAGACGGCTATTACCGCCCGCGGGTACTTGCACAGCAGCAACCGCACCAGTTCCTTCCAATGTTCCACGGGCCAGCGGTTTGCCTGGCGGAAGGCCCCTGGATTCAGGCCTATTATCGGCCCTCCGGAAAGCCCGCGCAGGGCCAGGTCGGAAGATACGGAACGGCTCTCCCGAGGACCCGGGACATACCTTATCTCCTTGTCGAGGACTTCGATCCCGAGAGGGAGGAGAAGCCGTGAGGTCAGTTCCACCTCGCTCACCTTCTCCTCTTTCTCTTCGAAAAATGTCCGGTCGCCGGCCGCACCGAGACCGGCCAGCACGCGGCAGACGGCAAGGCCTGGCCGTATCATCGCGTTTATCAGCTTAGCCTTAAGCAGGCCTGGAAAAGAAGAAACAAGGCTGAAATTGATAAGCGCGTCGAAATTTTCCTTTCGCAGGGCCCATAAAGTACGAACCAGCTTGATCAACCCGCGCGGCGAGGGCAGGCGCCCGCGTATGGGCACGGCGTGGACCTTGTCCAGCCCGCCTATTCCCTCGGCGATCTCTCGGCCCCTTTCCAGGCACAGCACCTCCAGAGCGGCCCCGGGATAGGCGGTCCGGATCGCCCTTACAGCCGGCGTCATCATAACCATGTCGCCAAGCCCGGCCATATTCACCAGCAACACCTTTTTACGGCCGCGAACCTCCCAGGGTTCGGCGGCCAGGGCTGCGGGCGGGTTATGCCGAGAGTTCTCCAGCCAGAGATGGAAGACCGAAGCCGCGTGAATCAGGTCGTAGCGGTTGCGCCTGCCGGAGGCGTGCTCCTCAAGAAGCCGCCTGACCCCTGCCGGCGCGAGAACTCCGGCGCGGTCCAGGTTCACGTCCGAAAGGGTTTCCTTGGTGAAAGCCTTGAGCTCTTTCTCCTGCCAGCGGGCCAGCGGCACCTGGAAACCGCGCTTCGGACCCTTCAAAATTTCCGCGGGCAGCTTCTGCGACATCGCTTTCTTCAGGAGGTATTTCAGCCCGAACCCCCGGGTTTTCAGGGAGAGAGGGATGCCGGCCATGAATTCGGCCAGGCGTATGTCAGTAAAAGGCACTCGCATTTCCAGGGAATTAGCCATCGAGGACCTGTCAGCGAGGCAAAGCAGGTCGTCAGGCAGGTAGTTGGCAAGTTCGAAACGCAGGATGTCGTCCGGGCCGGTAGGCGGATCGGGCAGGCGAGCCTCCGCCCCGCCCAGCGCCGACGCCAAGCGGCCGGAGTAGAAGCCCAGTTTCTCTTCGGGTGAAAGATAGGAGTTCCAAGAGTCGTAGGCCTGACCGAAGCCGCTCCCGCCGGAGACCAGGAAGCGTTTTAACCGGCCCGGCAGGTTAAAGGAGGAGCGGCTCTCCGGCAGCAGCGCGGCGGCCCGGCCGGCCAGGCCGCGCAGCGTGGCGGGCAGCCTGAGGTAAGCCGGCAACAGCCGAGCGCCAAGGTGGCGCGGGTAACCGCCAAAAAGCTCGTCGCCCCCGACTCCCGCCAGCGCCACGGTAACGTGCCTGCGGGCTTCCCGCGTGACCAGGTAATTGGCCAGGGCCGAAGAATCCGCGAAGGGTTCGTCGAAATGGCCCGCCAGTTCCCTTATCGCGGCGGAGATGTCGGCCCTGACCGGGATCTCGACGTGTTCCGCCCCGAAATAGCGGGCCGCGGCGCGCGCGGCCGGCAGCTCGTCGAAACTGTCCTCCCCGAAACCGGCGGTGAACGTTTTGATCCCTGAACCGCCGTGCTCGGCCATGAAAGCCAGGATGGCGGCAGAATCCATCCCGCCGGAAAGCAGCAGTCCCAGCGGCACGTCGCTGACCAGCTGCTCCTTGACGCTCCTGGAAAGCAAGTCGCGGATATTCTCAAGGTAATACTCCTCCGGCCGCCCGCTTTCGGCCGAGGGCGCCAGGGTCCAATATTTCTTCAGGGCCGCCAGGCCGTTACGGAAGACCAGAGCCGTGGCCGGCTCCAGTTTTTTAACGCCTTTGTACACGGTCAGAGGCGCCGGGATGTAAAGGTAGGTGAAATAATAATCCACGGCCAGCGGGTCCAGGTCGCCGCACAGGCCGGCCGCCAACCGCAGGGCCTTCAGTTCCGAGGCGAAATAGAGCCGTTCGCCCCTCAGCGCGTAGTAAAGGGGCTTTATGCCGAACTGGTCACGGGCCAGCAGCAGTTTGTGCTCCTTGGAATCCCAGAGGGCGAAGGCGAACATGCCGCGCAGCAGCCGAGGGAAGGCCTCGCCGTGCTCCTCGTAGAGATGCACCAGCACTTCAGTATCGGTATTGCTGCGGAACCTGTGCCCTTTCGCCTCCAGCTCCGCGCGCAGCTCCCGGAAATTGTAGATCTCCCCGTTGAAGACCACGGTGACCGTCCCATCCTCGTTGGAGATGGGTTGGGAGCCGGTGGCGAGGTCTATTATCTTAAGACGGCGCATTCCAAGCGAGACATTCCCGCCGTCGGAGAAGAAGCCGTCCTCGTCCGGACCGCGGTGGCGCAGCGAGGAGGCCATGCCTTTCAGCAGCGGATCGTTGGCCGGGCCGGTAAAGCCGCAAATGCCGCACATCAGTTCTTACCTCCACCGGCCAGTTCCCTGAAAAAAACATCGTGCGCAGCTATGAAGCGCGGCAGGTCGTAACGCCCGGCCAATTGCCTGGCCTGCCGGCCCAGGGCCAGGCCGGCGCCCATATCCGAGGCCATCTTGCGTATGGCGCCCGCCAGCGCGGCCGGGTCGGCCGGCGGGACCAGAACGGCCGCCCGCCCGCCCTCCACCGGCTCTCGGATACCCGGTATATCGGAGGCGATAATGGGCTTGGCCATGGCCATCGCCTCCAGGAGGGCCAAAGGCTGCCCCTCCAGGAGCGACGGCATGACGAAAATGTCCGCGGCGCCCAGGAAATCCCTGACGCCGCTCACTTCACCGCAGAAGATAACAGTGTCGTCCAGCCCCAAAGCCTCCGACCTGCGCTTGAGTTCCCCTTCCAGGCTGCCGCATCCGCCTATGAGACAGGCCAGCCGGCCGCGCAACCCCGGCTCGGCGTCGAGCGCCGCCTTGAGCGCGTCCAACAGGTGCGGATAGCCTTTCTGCCATTCCAGCCGGCCGAGCGCCGCCAGCACCAACCGGCCGCGCAGGCCGTAACGCTCCAGCAAGGCGGTGGCGTCGAAATTGGCCGGGTCGAACTCCGCCAGGTCCACAGGATTAAGTATCAGCTCCACGCGCGGGTACCTGCCGCCGAGCCTCTTCACAAGGTCCGCGGCGGGTGTTATCGCCGCGGCCGTGCGCCGCGCCGCGTAAGCCGCGAGCGCCTTGTAGGCCGCCTTTTTCGGCCAGCAGACGTCGAAGCCCTCAACTGGCATGGCCACGGTCGCGGCCACCCGGACGCCG
>CAYSYJ010000051.1:0-13480 GCA_964435105.1 uncultured Elusimicrobiaceae bacterium | reverse complement strand
GTGCCGCCGGGGCCGGTCATGGCCTTTACCTGCAGCTTCGAGACCAGGGACTTGTCGTCGGCCAGGTCCACGTCGTATACGGCGGCATTGGAATTGCGCCAGGCATCGTCGCCCGCCTGGTTGTCCGTGATGGTCGGCCCGGTGGTATCCTTCTTCACGTAGAAGGCGTCATTAAGCGACGAGACCGTCCCGAGCGCGTCCAGGGCCCGCACGCTCACATAGTTCTCGCCTTCCCGCATGGCGTTGAAAACGGCGGCCGGCAGCGCCCAGTCTGCGGAGTAAGCCGGGCCGGAGAGGGCGGAGACCTGTGTCCAGTCTGCAAGCAGCGTACCGGTCTGGCCCGGGCCAGAGGTGACTTTTACCTCGAATGAACCCAGCCCGGACTGAAGGTCGGCCAGGTCCACGTCGTAGGTCCCAGAATTGAAGGCGCGCCAGGCGTCGTCACCGGCCTGGTTGTCGGTGATGGAAGGCCCGGAGACGTCCTTGCGCACGTAGAAGAGGTCCTGTAGCGTAACGGTAGAGCCGGCGGCGTCCCAGACGCGCACGCTTATGTAGTTGGTCCCGCTCTGCAGCAGCGTGAAAGCACCGGCGGAGAGAGACCAATCCGTCCCGTACGCGGCCAGGCCCGCCGGCGACACCGAGAAGTCGGTCCAGTCAACCAGTTCCGCGCCGGAGCGGCCCGGCATGGTCCAGGCATTGTACTGCGCCCCGGCCAGGCGCGAGCCGCCCAGATCGGCCAGGTCCACATTATAGGCGCCGGTATTGGCCGCGCGCCAGGCGTCGTCCCCGACCTGGTTGTCGGTGATAGTGGGGGGCACGGTGTCCTTCAGCACGTGGAAAACGTCGGTGCTGATTGAGGAATTGCCGGCCAGGTCATAGGCGCGGACCGAGATATAGGCCGTGACTCCGGAAGCGAGGGCCGCGAAATCCACGCCCCAGGCCGCCTGGTAGGCCGGCGCGGAGATGCCGGCGGCTATATCCGTCCAGCCTTTGATATCCCCGGAAGCTGACCCCTGGACGGAAGAAGCCGAATACTGCGCCTTGGACAGGTAGGAAAGCCCGTCGGCGAAATCCACGTCGTATACCGCGCCGGGGTCCGCGGCGCGCCAGGCGTCGTCCCCGGACTGGTTGTCCGTGAAAGCGGGGGCGGAAGTGTCCTTCTTCACATAGAAGACATCGTTGGCGGTGGCGGTGGTGCCGGCGATATTCCAGGTCCGCACGCTGACATAGTTGAAACTGGACCCGAGCGCGTCGAACTCCACGGCCCAGTCGGCGGTGTAGTCCGCGGCGTTTATCCCCGTCGCGATATCGGTCCAGTCCTTGACCAGCGTACCGCCCTGCTCCGGCGCGGAGGCGACCTTGTACTGGGCCGCGGAGAGCAGGGTGCCGCCGGCCGCGCTGAAATCCACGTTGTAAACGGCTCCGCCGGCATTGCTCCAATTATCGTCGCCGGTCTGGTTGTCCACCACGGCGGGCGGCGTCTGGTCCAGCACGGTCGAGTCCTCAGGGGCGGTGTCGGTGCCGGGCGGGTCGGCCTCGTCCCTGTTGCCAGCCCTGTCATACACCACCAGGCGGAAGCCCACCGTGCCTCCGCCCGGAGCCGTGAACGCTACGGGCGAAGAAGTGAAATTGCCGCCGAACTGCGCCCAGGCGTAGGGCACCTGGGTGGAGTAGGTATAGTAAAGCTTCACATGCGACACACCCGCGGGACCGGAGTCGGAGGCGGAATAGTCCACGCCGAAATTCAGCGAGCCGGTATAGGCGGGGGCGTCCACGGAACCGGAGGGCGCCTGCGTATCCTTGAGCACGTAGAAAGCGTCTGTCAGGTCGGAATAAGTCCCGGCCCCGTCGTAGAGGCGCAGGCTCATATAGTTGGTGCCAGGAACCAGCAGCTGCCAGAGCCCGGCGGTCAGCTGCCAGTCGGCCGTATAGGCGGCCGCGTTCAGGCCGGTCAGCAGGTCGGAATAGCCGAAGGCCGGCAGGCCGGTGCCGCCGGGCCCCGTGGAGGCCTTGACCTGCAGCCTGGAAAGCAGGGAGCCGCCGGTATCGGCCAGGTCCACGTTATAAGCGCCCGTATTGGCGTTGCGCCAGGCATCGTCGCCGGCCTGGTTGTCCGTATAGGAAGGGGCCACCGTGTCCTTGAGCACGTAGAAGGCGTCGGAGAGGGTGGAGCTGGACCCGGCATTGTCGAACACTGCCACTGAAACATAGGCGGTCACGCCGCTCTGTATGGCGTCCCAGACCGGCGACGGCAGGGACCAGGGCGTTGAATAGGAGGCGGAATTTATGCCGGAGACCGCGTCGGTCCAGTCGGCCAGCAGCGTTCCGGCGCCCCCCGGCTGGGTGGTCAGCCTCACCCGTGCCTTCTCAAGCAGCGAACCGCCGGCGTCGGTGAAGCGCACGTCGTAGACGGCGGTATTGCCGGCGCGCCAGGCGCCGTCGCCTCCCTGCTGGTCGTTTATTACCGGCGCCGTCACGTCTTTCCTGGCATAGAAGGGATCGGAGACCTCGCGCGCATTGCCCGCCTTGTCATAGACCCGCACGCTGACATAAGTCTGCCCCTCGGGCAAGAGGTTCCACAGCGCCTGCGGCAGGGCCCAGGAGCCGGAGTAAGAGGCGGAATTTATCCCGGCAGCCACGTCGGTCCAATCGGCGATCACCGTGCCCAGCTGGTTCTGGCCATCCACCAGTTTCACCTGGAATTTCTCCAGCAGCGAACCTCCCTCGTCGGCGAAGCCTACGTCGTAGGCGGTGCCGGAAGAACGGCGCCAACCGTCGTCGCCGGCCTGGTTGTCGGAGATGGAAGGCAGCGTAACGTCCTTGAAGACCTTGAAGACGTCGCTCGACACCGCCAGCTGGCCCAGGCGGTCATAGGCGCGCACCGAGATATAGTTGGTGGCGTTCTCGGCGAGCGTGGAGAACATCACCGTCCAGTTGTCGGTGTAATAGGTCGGGTAATCCGCCAGCACGTCCGCCGTCTGCCAGGAGCTTATGGGATAACCCAGCTCGGGCGCGGTACTGACCCTGTACTGGATGGCGGCCAGGCCGGAGGCCCCGTCGAAGAAATCCACGTCGTAAGCCGCGCCAGGCGCGCTCTGCCAGGCGAGGTCGCCAGCCTGGTTATCAACGGCCACCGGCGGGGTGGTATCCTTGCGCACGTAGAAGGCGTCGGCGGCCGAGGCCGAAAGCCCGGCCCGGTCGTAAACGCGCACCGAAACGTAATTCTCGCCCTCCACGGCCGCCGCGAAGTCCACCGCCCAGGCCGCGGTATAGTTCTTGTCGCCGCCGGGCGCGGAGAAAATATCCGTCCAGTCCTTCAGCAGCGTCCCCGAGCCGCCGGGACCGGAGTACAGGCGGTACTGCGCCGTGACGGCGCCGCTTTCCAGGTCGCGGAAATCCACGTCGTAAACGGCGCCGGGGGAAGCGAGGCGCCAGGTATCGTCCCCGGCCTGGTTAAGCGCTATCTCCGGCTGGGCGGTATCCTTCCAGACCGTAAAGGCGTTATAAGTGTCGCTGGAAAGCAGGGCCGCGTCCTGCACCCGCACCGAGACATAAGTGGTAACGCCGCTGAGCATTTCGGCCCAGGCGGCGGCCGGCAGGGCCCAGTCCGCGGTATAGTTGCGGCCCGTGAGCGTGACGGCGTCGGTCCAGTCCAGCAGGTAGGGCGGCGCATCGGCGGCGTGGGTGGAGAGCCGCACCTGCGCTTTCAACAGGCCGGACTCCTGCCCGGGATCCGAGAAGTCCACATTGTGGACCCCGGTATTGGCGGAGAGGAAGGCCGAGGCGTCCGCCTGGTTATCCACAGAGACCGGCGGCGTGGTATCCTTGCGCACATAGAACACGTCGTTGAGCGCGGCGGAGCGGCCCGCCTGGTCATAGACGCGTACGCTCACATACCCGGTGGTCCAGCTCTGCAGCGCGGCGAAGTCCACGCCCCAGTTGGCCGTATAGGCGGCTTGGCCGGCGGGATTGGAAACTATGTCGGCCCAGTCCTTTATCAGGACCCCGGCCTGCGCGGGCTGGCCGGTTATCCTGTACTGCGCCGTGGTCACCAGCGAACCCAGGTCGGAGAAGTCCACGTTATAGACGGCTCCGGCGGCCGACCGCCAGGTATTGTCGCCGCCCTGGCTGTCGGTGATGGAAGGGTTGGCGGCGTCCTTCTTGACATAGAAGACGTCCTCCAGCGTGGCGCTGGTGCCGGCCACGTTCCAGGCGCGCAGGGAAATATAGTTGGTGCCGTCGGCAAGCAGGGCAAAGAAGCCGGCCGGCAGGGCCCAGTCGGAAGTATAGTTCAGCGCGTTGATGTCCGCCACCTTGGCCCAATCCGCCCGCAGCGAACCGGTGCGGCCCGGCAGGCTCCAGGCCTGCACGGAGAAGGAACTGAGGTCGATACCGGGGTCATTGCTCTCCATATCAACGTCGTAAACCCCGGTATCTGAAGTGCGCCAGGCGGCGTCGCCGGCCTGGTTCACCGTGATGGTTATCGGGTGCGTGGTCCTGAACACCTTGAAAACGTCCAGGTAGGCGGAGGTATTGGCCGCCAGGTCGGTAACGCGCACGGAGATATAGTTCGTCGCAGGCAGCGTCTCGAGCGCGAAGAAGTCCAGGTCCCAGTTCTGCGTATAATAGGTGGCGCCGGCCAGGGCCGCGATATTTGTCCAGTCCTTCACCAGCGTACCGCCGCCGCCGGGAGCCGTGGTGACCCTGTACTGCGGCGCGTCTATGCCGGAACCGCCGTTATCGAAGAAATCCACGTTGAAGACGGCGCCGGGGTTGCTGGAATAAGGGCCGAAACCTTTTGTGGGGCTGCTTACTATAACGACGGTCGGAGTAACGGTATCCTTGCGCACATAGAAAGCGTCGTTCACCTGGGCGATATTGTCGGCGCGGTCATAGGCGCGCACGCTGACATAGCCGGTGGTGCCGCTGGGGATGGCCGCAAAGTCCAGGCCCCACTCGCTTTCATAGGAGGCGAGGCCTCCGGGCGCGGAGACGATGTCCGCCCAGTCCTTGAGCACGCTGCCGCCCTGGGCGGGCAGCGAGGTGATAAGATACTGCGCGGTGGCAAGGCCGGCGGTCAGGTCCCCGAAATCCACGTTATAGACCGCGCCAGGGTCGGCCTTGCGCCAGGCGTCATCCCCGGCCTGGTTGTCCGTGATGGAAGGGGAGACATTGTCCTTGAGCACCTTGAACACATCCTCGGCGGTGGCGGTATAGCCGAACACGTCCGCGGCGGTCACGGTGATATAGTTGGTGCCCTGCGCCAGCAGCGCGAAATCCACCGTCCAGTCGGCCGCGTAGGAAGAGCCGGAGGCGCCGGGGATATCCGTGAGCGGCACGCTGTTGCTCCCCGTCCTGCCGGGACCGGTCCAGGCCTCGTAGCGGGCATAGGCCAGGCCCGAGGCCGCGTCCGCGAAATCCACATTGTAAGCCGTGCCGCCGAAGCGGCGCCAGGCTTCGTCACCGGCCTGGTTGTCGGCTATGGAAGGCGCGGAGGTATCCTTAAGCACATAGAAGGCGTCCGCCAGCGTGGTGGTGGAACCGGCGTAGTCTACGACGCGCACGCTGACATAGTTGGTGCCGCTGCGCAGCAGGTCCCACTGCCCGGAGGTGAGCTGCCAGTCCGCGGTATAGGAAGCGGAGTCCAGCCCGGTCAGCGTGTCGGCCCAGTCCGTGACCAGAGTGCCCGTCTGGGCCGGGCCGGTAGTGATCTTCACCTGCAGCTTCGACAGCAGCGACCCGCCGATGTCCGCGAAATCCACGTCGTAAGAGGCCGTATTGGCGTCGCGCCAAGCCCCGTCCCCGGCCTGGTTGTCGGTTATGGACGGCGCGGAGGTGTCCTTCTGCACGTAGAAGGCGTCGTCCTTGCTCTGAGAGTTGCCGGCCGCGTCGTTAACGCGCACGGAAACATAGGAGAGGCCGGCGGGCAGGGCGTCCCACTGCGCCTGCGTCAGCGGCCAGTCCTGCGCATAGGCCGCGGTGGCCGTGGCCAGGCGCACGGCCCAGTCCTGCACCAGGGTCCCGGTCTGGCCGGGCCCGGTCATGATCTTCAGTTCGAAATCGGAGACGCGCGAGCCGCCCGCGTCCGTAAAGTCCACGTTATAGACGGTGCCGGAGGAGCGCCGCCAGTTGTCGTCGCCGAACTGGTTGTCGGTTATCACCGGCAGGGTCTTGTCTTTGCTGATGTAGAAGGCGTCGGCGTAGGTGGAAGTATTGCCCGCCAGGTCCGTGAAGCGCAATGAAATGTAGTTGGTGGCCTGGCCTTCCTCCAACGCGGCGAAATCCACGCTCCAGTCGGCGGTATAGGAGGCGGCCCCGACGGGCGCCGCGGCTATCTCGCTCCAGTCCTTGCGCAGCGTGCCGGTGCGGCCGGGCTGGCTCCATACCGAGTACTCCACGGCATTGAGCAGCGACCCGCCGTTATCGTAGAAATTCACGTCGTAAAGTTTGCCCGGGTCTTTCTGCCAGGCGGCGTCGCCGCCGGCCTGGTTGTTCTGCGCGTATGGCGCGGTGGTGTCCTTATACACGTAGAAAACGTCGTTCAGCGCGGTGGTGGTGCCGGCCACGTCCCAGACGCGCACGCTCACATAGTTGGCCCCCTCGGCCAAGGCCGGCCAGGAAGAGGCCGAGATCCCCCAGGGGCCTGGATAGGAGGCGGCGTAAGGCGTGCCGGAAGAGACGAAGGTCCAGTCCAATTTCCGGGTGCCGGTCTGGCCGGCCCCGGTCCAGACCGAGTACTGGATGCTGTCTATGCGCGAGCCGCCGGCGTCGGTAAAGGAAACATTGTAAACGGCGCCCGGGTTGGCGTTGCGCCAGGCGCCGTCCCCGGCCTGGGCGTCGGTTATCACGGCTGGAACGGTGTCCTTGAGCACATAGAACAGGTCATTAACCGAGGTCGAGGAGTTAGTGACATTGTCGAAGACCCGCACGCTGACATAGCCGGTGGTGCCGCTGTTTATGGAATCCCAGACCGCCGTGGGCAGGGCCCAATCCGCGGCGTAAGCGGCGGCGTTTATCCCGGTCACGACATCCGTCCAGTCGGAGTTGATGGTCCCGGTCTGGTTGCGCCCGGTGGTGACCTTGACCTGGAACTTGGACAGCAGCGAGCCGCCGGCGTCGGCGAAATCTATATTGTAAAGACCGTTATTGGAATTGCGCCAGCGGGAGTCGCCGGCCTGGTTATCGGTGATAGTGGGCGTGGACAGGTCCAGCAGCAGAGAACGGTAGGCGCTGAAATTCGAAAGATTCCCGGCCGTATCGCTGGAGGCGACCTGCCAGTAATAGGTATTCTGCGCGGCCAGCGGGATCAGCGCGGAGGAGACCGCCGGCTGGCTGGAATAGGAGATAGTGGTGAAATCCGTGGAGGTGGCCAGGCGCAGCAGGTAGGCCGCCGTGCGCGAAGCGTTATCGGAGGAATCGCCCCAGTCGAAAGAGAGGTTGGCCAGAGCGGTCTTGAAGCCGGAGGCGGGAGAGACGGGCACCGGCACCGACGGCGGGGTGGTGTCTTTCAGCACTTTAAAGGCGTCCACCACCGTGGAAGTGTTGCCCGCCACGTCATAGAACTCCACGCTGATATAGTTGGTATTGTCACCCTCCAGCGCGGCGAAATCCACCGTCCAGTCCGTGGTATAGGCGGCCCCGGCCACGCCGGCTATCGTAGTGGAGGCGATCTTCACCGGCGGGTTGCCGCCGGGGCTGGTCCGCGCGGCGTACTTGGCCCCGGCCAGGCGGCTGGCCGCGTCGGAGAAATCAAAATTCCAGGCCCGCCCGGCATTGCGCCAGAAATTCTCGCCGCCGGTCTCGCCGTTGACATAAGAAGGCGGCGTAGTATCCTTTAGCACCTTGAAGGCGTCGGTTATGGTGGTGGTATTTCCAGCCACGTCGTAAACCGCGATGGTTATGTAGTTGGTGGCGTCGCCCGCAAGCCCCGTGAAGTTCAACGCCCAGTCAGCGGTATAAGAGGCCCCGGAAACGCCGGCCAGGGCGGTGGTAGACACCTGCATGGCGCCGCCGCCCCCCGCCGCCGTGCGCGCGGCGTAGACCGCCCCGGCCAGCCGTGAATACGGATCGGCGAAGTCCACGTTATAGTTGCGGCCGGTATTGCGCCAGGTCAGGTCTCCGCCGGCTTCGCCGTTGGTGAAGGTCGGGGGCACGGTATCTTTGAACACCTTGAACACATCGTTCTGCGTGAGGGTGTTGGTGGAATAGTCCAGCACCCGCACCGAGATGAAGTTGGTGGTCCAGCTCTGCAGCAGGTCCCATTGAGCCTGCGGTATGGCCCAGTCGGCATTATAGGAATCGGCGTTGATGGCCGTGACTACCGGGGTCCAGTCCACGAACACCGTGCCGGTCTGGGCCGGGCCCGAGGTAACGCGGATCTGGAATTCGCGCAGACGCGAACCGCCCGCGTCCGTGAAGTCCACATTGTAGACCGTGCCGGAGGACTTGCGCCAGGTGAAATCGCCGCTCTGGTTATTGGTGACCGTGGGCGTGCTCAGGTCCACCACGAAAGCGATGGTTGAAGTCCAGACGCCGGTATTGCCGGCATTGTCCAGCGCCCTTATGCGCAGGAAATAAGGCCGCTCGAGGAGACCGGAAGGCCGGGCCATGGCGGCCACCGGGTTGGAGCTGAAAGTTATGGTGGTGAAGTTGGAGGCCGTCGCCAGCTGCAATTCGTAATTCTTCACGCCGGAACCGTCCAGGTCCGTCACCGCGCCCCAGGAGAGCAGCGTCGGCGAGTAGTTGAGCCGCGTACCGCTGCTGGGGCTAACAGAGGCGGCGGAGGGAGCGGGCGGGCTGGAATAGTCCACGCCGAAGGAGGGCGCGGCGAAATCCACCCAGCCGCCGCGGCCGCCGTCGCCCAGCGCCGCCGCGCGCCACTTGTACTGGGAACCGGAAGGGATATTGGCGGAACTGACACTGAGTGTCAGCGGCGTGCCGCTGTAAGCGCTGGCGCCGCCGGTGGAGAGCCCGAGGCCGTCGAAGGCCGAGGCATTGGGCACTATCTCCACCACCAACTGCAGGTTGTCCGCGCTCATGGAACTGGCCAGCACACCCTCGAAAGTGATGGAGCGGTTATTGGTCCACAGCCCGGTCCCCAGCGCGGAGCCGCCGGCGTACTGGGCCGGGGTGTTCGGCAGTTTCGGGAAAGGCACGAAGGTATAGAGAACCGCGGCCTGACCGCCCAGGGCGCCGCCGGTGGTAATGCTGTAATTGGCTGTGACATTGCTGGCCGTGATAGTGGAGGAGAACTGGGAATTGTTCTGGTACAGCGTGTTCACGGCGGCGGCCTCGGTGGTAGTGCGGTGCGGCACCGTCTGCGCCCCGTTGCCGTTGAAGTTAACGGTGGTGGAGAAATTGGCGGTGGCGGCCCCGAAAACGGCGTCCGCGCTGACATAGCCGGAGCGTATGGCGCGGGTGCCGTAATCCTCCGGCAGATAATACGTGAACGGATAGGCGTAGGTGGTGCCGGAGGCCAGCGTATCCAGGCCGGCCAGTACCTGGTAACTACCGGTGCGGGCGGCGCCGTTGGTGTAATCGTAGGTGACTATCAGTTCTATGCCGGGGCCGCCGGCGTTGGTGGGCACCGTGATGGTGGAGGACACCACCGCCCCGTCGCTCCAGCCGCCGATGGCGGAGCTCATGTCGTGATAGAACTGGAAGCCCGAGATCTGCGCCGAGACCGTGTCTATGGCGTAACTCCGTGACGGGACCAGGGAGGAACCGATGCGGGACGCTATGGTCAGGTTGGTGTCCGTGGTGCTGTTGTAGCTGCCCATGACCTGCGCGTAAACGCGCTTGAGCGTGATGCCCTCTTCGCGCAGGAAAAGGTTTATGGTGGAGATGGCGCTGGCCGCCCCGGCGGCCAGCCCCTGCCCCAGGAACTGCCGCACCGTCTTGGTTTTCACGGGCGAGGAATTGGAGAACTCGTAGGTCAGCACCACCTCGCCGCTCAGGGTGTTCATGGGGTTCTGCGCGGTCACGATGTTGACCGTCTGCACCGTGCCGGTGGAGAATCCCGGTACCACGTTGGAAGAGCTGAAGTACTTCACGTCGTAGGAATCGCGCAGGGCGCTGTCCATGCCCATGGCGGGTTCATTGGTCCCGCCGCCGATATTGACATAGATGCTGCCGGCCGTGGTGCCCACGGTCTGACGGTAGCCGCGGATCACGAACCACTGCTGTTGTATGGCGAAGCCGGTGGTATCGGCGGGGTCGGCCAGGTACTGCATGGCGCTGGTGCCGGCCGCGCGCTGCGAGGTAAAGGCCGCGATCTGGCTGGCGTAATTGGAATAGAGCGGGAAGCGCACGGTCTTTACCTGCGTGGGCGACTCATCGTCGTACTCGTAGGTGACGTACAACTTCATGGTCTGCATGTTGCTGGTGGGACCGGTTATGCGCACGCCGCCGGAGAAAGTGACGCCGGCCGCCAGGTTCGCCAGTTGCGCGTTGATCACGGAGGTGACGTCGGCCCTGGCGAAAAGCTTCACCGATTCCCCCGAGTTCACGGTATACGATCCGGAAGTGAACCTCGCGGTAGTGGGGGTCGCGGCCGCGTCGAAGTAGAGCACCAGCGGGTTCACATTGGCGGCCGAAGCGGCAAGTCCCTCGAACTCCAGCCAGGCGCTGCGTATCACCTTGGAATTCTCCGGCAGTTTCACGGTCCGGGCCGTGAAGTTGAACTGGCTGCCGGAAGCGAGCGCGGTGGTACTGTACCTGCCGCCGAGATTATACTCGACCGTCTTTATGGCCGTGTCGGCCGCGGCGGGGACGGACAGGAGCGGCAGCAGGGCGGCAAAAAGGAGGCCCAGCGGCTTAAAGCCGCCTGTTGCTCCTTTTTTCAGCCAGCCCTTAAGTTCCATAAAACTATTCTTCCGCTGCTCCCGAAAATGGCGGCTCGCCCCTGGTCTTCCTTGTCCTCTCCTCTTTCTGCCTGTCCTCCTCCTTCATCATCTCGATTATGTCCTGAACGGTGAGGCCGACCAGCCAGTTGTTGACCTCTTCACGCAGTTTCTTGTAAAGGCGGCCGGGGATCTCCTCGCGCTCGGGCGCCGGCGCCCCGTTGAAAGTGAAGGCCTCCATCAGCGCCCAGACGCTGATATCGTCCAGGTCCTTGCGCAGGCGGTAACCGCGGCCTTTCTGCGATTCCACAAATCCGGCATGCACCAGCGCCTGCAGCACCTTGTTGCAGTAAGGCGCCGGCAGGCCCTGGAAACGGGAAATATCCTGCACCTGGTTCCAGCTGCCGCCGTTGTTCTGCCCCAAATATTGCAGGCAGGCCAGGCCATAAGCTAAAGTGCGGTTCATTCTCATATAGTCGCCTTAAAAAACCGCTCAGGACCTTTTTTGTCCAGTGACCAACAGCCATTGGATATTTTTTATCCAATGGCCGGGCAAAAAATAAACGGCGCGACGAACACCTGCCGTTTAGATATCAATAGTATAGCAGGCCTATTGGGGCCGTCAAGGCCTATTTTTGTGACTTGCGATACGTGGCCGCCAGCGCGCAGGCGGGGGCATTCGGGGCGAAAATATCCCCTTCTTCGACCAAACTCACCCCGGGGCAGCGGCTGCAATAGGGCGCGTCAGGGCACCTGGCGCAGGCTTTAAGATCCTTCTCCCCCGCGCTGCGCCATTTTTTGAGCCAACCGGAGTTATTCCAAAGCTTCTGGAACCCGGAGCGGGCCAGGTTGCCCAGCGGCACTGGCAATTGCAGGCAAGGATAGAGGGTGCCGTCCGGCCCCACCGCCGCCACATTCCGCCCCGCCCCGCACAGGAAATCCAAAGGAGGCTCAGCCTCGGTTGGAGGCTGAGCCTCCAACCGAGGCTGAGCCTCCGGCGGCTGGCCGAGCAGTTTAACAGCTTTAGCCATGTCCGCTCCCCTGAGCCGGAGGGACAAAGGCGCCCTGTCGCCGTCATTGGCCGCGGTTATCACCGGGTCGAAGGCGATGCCGAAACCCTCGCGCCGGGCCAGACCTTTAAGGAAGCCGGCTTGCGCCAGGTTGCCGCGCATGAGCGGCACCTTCACCCGCACCTTTATCCCGGCCTTTTTGAGCAGGCGCGCGGCCGCCAGGCTGCGGCCGAATGAACCTTTCAGGCCGGTTACCACGTCGTGCACCTCCGGTCTGCCGTAAAAACTCATCTCGAAGGCGGAAACGCCGGCCTTTTTCAGGGCACTCGCCCGCCGGGGCGTCAGCCCCAGCCCGGTGGAAAAAACGCGCACGTCGAAACTCAAACCTTTGGCGAAGGAGCAGAGCTCTTCCAGGTCCGGGCGCAGCAGAGGCTCGCCGCCGGTAAAGGTCAGGTAAAGGCTCCCGGCCGAAGCCAATTGCTTCAGCACCTTCTTCCATTGCGCCGCGTTCAGTTCGCGCCCGGCCCTGGCGCGGCCGCGGGTCTCCGGCAGGTAGCAATGCCGGCAGGAGAGGGGGCAGCGGCGCGTGAGTTCCAGCGTGGCGGAAACGGGGATATTCCGGGAAAGCGTGAGGGCGTTAAGCCGGGCCGAGGGCGAATGGTCAGGCATGGATGAAAGAACGGGAGAAGGCGCGGCGGCAGCGGGAATAAAGCAGGCCGGGGAAACCGCCGGAGAGCGGCCCGCCGAGGGCGCGCCCTTTCACATCCGCCCAGGGGACGAAATGCGGCGCCAGCCGGCCGGCGTCGTCGGCAAGCCACGCCCCTTCCGGCGAGACCGCGAGAACGCGGTGCAGCAGGGTGCGCCCTTCCCAGGAATAGACGGCGCAGTCGCCCGGGCCCGGCCTGGACTCCAGGACCAGCGCCGCGCCGCCGGCCTTGAAGACCGGTTGCATGCTGCTGCCTTCCAGCGAATACGCTTTCATACCGGGCTACGCCGCCCCTTCAGGAGAATTTTTTAAGCGTTTTGCAGGCCAGCTGGCTGATAGGGCCTGTGATACATTTACCGCAGGCCAGCGCCGCGGTCTCGAAGACTTTTTCACTCTTCATCTTCGGTTTTTCGTAGATCTTTTTCTTTTTCATTCTTCCTCCACATGCCCGCGCGGGTTCCGCAGCAAGGGCTATGTCCGTCAGGCGGCCAGCAGGCCCGCGGCGGCCAGTTCCGATATGAACTTTTTCACGTCGGCCCGGGCTGTCTCCGCGTCCACATCGAACTCCCCGGCTATCCCGGCGGCTATGGCGGCCTCGCTCTTGCCTTTCGCTATCCCGTCCCAGACAACCGCCGCGGTGCCGTTCAGCTCGTGCAGACGGGCCTTGGCCGCGTCCACCACGAACAATTCCCCCGCCACCTTGCGGTAAGCCAGCCCTTTCTTTATGGTCATCTTACAAGCTCCAGAAAATCAGCGTTATCCCTGGAAAACTCCAGCTTGCGGGCCGGCGCCGCCGCCAGCAGCCTGCCGGCCGCCAGCAGGGCGGCGGCCGAAACCTCGGCCGCCCTGGAAAAATTGACAAGACAGCGCAAAACCGTCTTGAAGGCCTCTCCGCCGGAGCAGTGCAGGACGGACGCCTGTCC
>CAYSYJ010000050.1:0-13563 GCA_964435105.1 uncultured Elusimicrobiaceae bacterium | reverse complement strand
CCGAGTTGCCCTCGCGCAGCACCGGGTTCACGGCGCTGCCCAGTACCTTGGCGTAGCGCTCCTTTATCTGCTTCTTGGCGTCGGTGGCGGGGGTTTCGGGATAGTCCGGCACCTTGTAGCCCTGGCCCTGCAGTTCCTTGATGGCGGCCTTGAGCTGGGGCACGGAGGCGCTGATGTTGGGCAGCTTGATGATATTGGCCTCGGGTTTGAGGGTGAGCTCGCCCAGCAGGGCGAGGTTGTCGGGGATGCGCTGCGCCGGGGTCAGGTCCTCGGGGAAGTTGGCTTTGATGCGGCCGGCCAGCGAGATGTCGCTGGTCTCCACCTCCACGCCGGTGCCGCGGGTGAAGGCGCGGACTATGGGCAGCAGGGAATGGGTGGCGAGGGCGGGGGCTTCGTCTATATCGGTCCAAACGATCTTAGTTGAGGGCATGATGTCTCCTTGGAAGTCTTGTTTCAGCGGCGCGGTCAGGGGCCGCTGTCGATGGTACGGGGAACGCGAAAAAGAACGGTGGAACTGCTTCCGTTTTCTGCTCCGGATATTCTAGCAAAGGAGGCGGGAGCGGGCAAGCGCGGCCAGAGTAGTATAATAATATCTCTAAACGATGCCCGGGGATATAAGAACCATACTCGTCACGGGGCCCACCGGTTACATAGGCGGGCGCCTGATCCCGCGCCTGCTGGCCGGTGGCTACCGGGTGCGCGCCCTGGCGCGCCACCCGGAGGCGCTGGAGGGCCGGCCCTGGACCGGCAGCGTGGACGTTTTCAAGGGCGACGTCTTCTGCGGGGTAGGCCTCGAGGAAGCCCTGCGCGGGGCAGACGCGGCCTACTACCTTATCCACTCCATGGCCGACACGGAGGACTTCGAGGCTTTCGAGGAGGTCTCGGCCCGCAATTTCGCCGCGGCCGCCGGGGCGGCGGGGGTTAAGAAAGTGATCTACCTGGGCGGCCTGGGCGGCGACGCCGCCGGCCTGTCCCATCACCTCCACTCGCGCCACCGGGTGGGGGAGATACTGCGCGCCGCCGGCCTCAACGTGACCGAGTTCCGCGCGGCGATAATAGTCGGTTCCGGCAGCATCTCCTTCGAGATGATACGCTACCTGGTGGAGCGCCTGCCCTTCATCCCCTGCTTCCGCTACCTGCGCGACACCCGCTGCCAGCCCGTGGCCATAAGGGACGTGCTGGCCTACCTGACCGCCGCCCTGGGGACCGGGTCCGCCGACGGCCGGGTGGTGGAGATAGGCGGCGCCGGCGTGCATACCTACCGGGAGATGATGCAAATATACGCCGAAACGCGCGGCCTGCGCCGCAACTTCTTCTCCTGCGCGCTGTGGTCGCCGGAACTCTCCGCCCGGCTTATAGACCTCATCACCCCCGTGCCGGCCGTGCTGGCCCGGCCGCTCCTGGAGAGCCTGCGCAACGACGTGGTCTGTTCAGGCGACGAGGCCCTGCGCCTGTTCCCGGATATAAAGCCCCTGGATTACCGCACCGCCGTGCAGTACGCGCTCATGCGCGTGGCCGAGAACAACGTGGAGACCTCCTGGACCACGGCCTATGAGCCGCATTACGCCAAGCCCTGCTCCTTCATAGATACGGAGGGGATAATCCTGCAGGACCATTTCATCGCGGTGGACGCCCCGGCCGAGGCCGTCTACCGGGTTTTCGCCGGCATAGGGGGCGAGCGCGGCTGGTTCCACGGGCAGCTGCTGTGGAACCTCAAGGCCCTGCAGGACCGCCTGATAGGCGGCGTCGGCATGCGGCGCGGCCGCCGCCACCCGGATATCATCCACCAGGGCGAGGCGCTGGATTTCTGGCGGGTGGAGCGCGTGCTGGAAGGCCGCATGCTGCTGCTGCGCGCCGAGATGAAGCTGCCGGGCAAGGGCTGGCTGCAGTTCGAGGCCAAGCCCCGCGGGGAGAATTCCTCCATTCTCAGGCTGACGGCCTATTTCGAGCCGCGCGGCTTCCTGGGCAATATCTACTGGTACTCGCTCTACCCGGTGCACACCTGGATCTTCCGCGGCCTGCTGGCCGAGATCCGGCGCCGCGCCCTGGCCGCCGCCGGTTCAGTTAAGCCCTGAACAGGCCCCGCGCAGCTTGCTCACCCACAGCGCTATCTCCACCAGGTCCAGTTCGCCCAGTTCCGGGAAGCGCGCCGCCTCCGCCAGCGGGCGCACCGTGGCGCCCTTGCCGCTGAAGCGGATCAGCGCCACGGCGGATCCGGCGTAGCGCACCTCGTAGGCCGGGGCCCTGTCCCGGTAGAAATCCGGCCAGTGCAGCGCCTTGTAGACATAGGCCGTAAGCGTGCCCGGCCTGCTGGCCCTGAACCCCTCGCTCACCCAATTCTCCACCTTCCATTTCATAGAGCCTCCCTCATTCCCCCGGCATAGTTTAGCAGGCGGCCCCGACAGCGTAGTGTCGGGTTCTATCGAGGCGAAACCTCGATAGGGAATTTCCTAGAATATACCCATGGCACTTTCCCGTAAGGCTTTACTCGCCCTGCTGGCCGCCCTGCTGGCGCTGCCGGCCCTCGCCTCCGCCCGCCGCCAGCGCGGCGACGAGCGCAACGCCCTGAAGTCCTACTACACCCCCGACTACCTGGCTTTCAAGAAGCGCATCATGGCCGAGTTCTCCGGCGACAAGGCCGGGCGTTTCAGCGAATTCCTCAGGCGGGCCAAGCCGGCCGCCAAGGGGCCCGAGCAGAAGGTGATCGCCCTGACCTTCGACGCCTGCGGCGGCCGCCACAGCGGCTATAATAAGGAACTGATAGATTACCTGCGCCGGGAGAAGATCCACGCCACGCTGTTCGTGACCGGCATCTGGATAGAGAAGAACAAGGAGACCTTCGCCGAGCTGGCCAGGGACCCGCTGTTCGAGATAGAGAACCACGGCCTGCTGCACCGGCTCTGCTCCACCGAGGGCCGCGCCAAGTACGGGGTGCACGGCACGCGCGACCTGGGCGACGTCATAGACGAGATGGAGCTGGGCGCGCGCCGCATAGCCGAGCTCACCGGGCGCCGCCCCGTGTTCTTCCGCTCGGCCACGGCCTATACCGACGAGCTTTCGCTCAAGGTGGCCGGCCGCTTGGGCATGGAGGTGGTCAGTTACGACGTGCTGTCCGGGGACGCCATGCGCCAGGGCGCAAAAAAGATGAGCGGCAATATCCTGGCCGGCGCGCGCCACGGCGCGGTGGTGATCATGCATTTCAATCATCCCGAGTGGCCGGTGAAGGACGCCCTCGAGCGGGCCGTGCCGGAGCTGCGCCGACGGGGTTTCGAGTTCGGCCGGCTCGAAGACTTCACCGTAAAGCCCTGATAAAAAATATTTTCGCGGGGGGGCTTGACAAGTCAAGGAACGTCTGTTATACTGGATTTGTAGTCCTGATCTTTGAAGGTGCTCCGGCGCAGTAGCGGTGCGGTTTCGGTGGGGCTCGGCCCCGGCCCCGGAGCGGTTTCCCCAGGTTGTTCGGCCCGCCTTTCCGGCAGTCTTGCGGCTCCGGAGCTCGGTCGGCGGCGTCCCCCCTGGGAGTTTCCCGGCGCGTCTCCCGCCCCTTCGGCGGCGCGGCGCCGGGTTGCCGGACTCGCGGCCCCGCCTACTCAGGCGGCCACCCGCTCCCGGCGGCTTCCGCCCCTGCGCCCCCTGCGGCCTCCAGGGTCCCCGGTCGGCCCTTACGCGGTGTTCCTGCGGTCGCGGTACAAACTAGAGTAACGGCCTCGTGCCGAAAAGAAAGAGCCCCCTTCCCGGGGGCTCTCTTTTTTCCCGGGTCCGCCCGGTTTTGCTAAAATATGGGGGAAGTACCGGTGAACGAGGGGTAAGAGATGATAAAGATATTCTCCATACTGCTGCTCGCGGCCGTTCCGGCCCGCGCTTTCGACCTGCCGGCCCTGGACGCCGCCGCGGTCCGGACCGTGGAATTCTCCGCCCCCGCGCCCGAGGCCAGGGGGCTGGGGCAGAACGTCTGGTTGAGCGTGACCAATAACTCCTCTTTCCGCGAGGCGAGGGCCAGCGACTGGAACAACCGCATAGAGGCCGAGGTGCGGGGCAATTTCCCGGACCGCTTCGACGTTAACCTGCGCGCCGACTACGCCAATACCTGGGGCACCATCGGCAAGTCCGGCTCCTCCTACAACTTCTTCGGCTCCGGAATGAACCTCTATATGAGCGGCTCCAACGGCCATTACTTCGTCAACGGCAGCTTCTTCGAGAACGGCAAGAGCTATCACGTGAACGTGAACCTGAGCTGCCCGGACCCGTTCAGCGGCAACGCCTACGGCAGCGGCCTCAACCTCTTCGTCTCGCGCGGCAGCATCAGCGGCTGGTTCGAAGCCGAGAAGCTGCCCAAGAAGGCCGTGGCCGCCGTGACGGCCTTCATCCTGGCCCTGCAGGTCGAGGCGGGCACCCCCCGCTGACCCCGCGCGCCGCCGCGCCGCAGACCGCCGGCCCACGCCGGCGGTTTTTTAGTCCCTTGACAGGCGCGGTCCGGCCCATTAAACTATCTATTATGCGCCTCCACCTAAAACACTTCATCCTGCTGCCTTTGGCAGTATTCCTGCTCCAAGCGCCCGCCGCCGCGGGTTACGAGGAGACGGTACAGGCCTGTCTCTCCAACCTGGACCAGAGCCGGCTTTCGCCGCAGACGGCCGAGGCGTGCGTGCGGGACCTGCACGAGGACCCGGCCATCCTCGCGCGGCTAAAGGAGGAACGGCCCGAGGCCGCCTCCAACCTGGTCGCCTACAATTCCGCCCTCAGGGATTATAAGAAGACCATAACTTCCTATAAGGACCTGGCCTTCGCGCGGCAGTACGAGCGCATAATGACCAACCAGGCCTGCCCGCTCTGCGACCTGAACCTGGGCCCGCAGCCAGAGGATTCCTTCGCCTGGGTGGGGAAGTACCTGCCCAATGACCTGGGCGACTTCAAATATTCGGTACGCACCTGGGACGCGCTGGGCCCGGTGCGCACCCCGCTGCTCACCGCCCTGGGCAACACCAAAGAGCGCTGGAACGGCATGGACGTGATGAGCCGCTACCAGGCCCTGCGGGATTGGGCAGAGTACGCGGTCTCGCAGACCACCGCCATCCCGGCTTCGGTCTACCCCGACAAGGCTAAGCTGGCCCGTTTGATCCCGGTGCTGAAAGAGGACCTCTTCGACCCCGACCTCAGCGCCCAGCTCGACGCCTACCTGGCCGGCGGCAAGATAAAGCCCGTGATAACCGGCAACCCGGCGGCGTCCAAGGCCGCCAAGGACAAGATCGCCAGGACCTCCTCCGATATGGCCGCCTTGAAAGGCATGAGCGTCGGCGGGCAGTCCGCCAAGCTGGACGACTTCTTCAGCGGCACGGGGCACCGCCCGGAGGGCGACTTCCAACTGGGCAAGACGGGCGCAAAGCCGAAGCCGAAGGCCAAACCCTATACCTATACCCCGCTCAGCGCCGACCAGATCACCGCCCTCGGCCCGCGGCTGCTCTCGCAGGGGCCCGACGGCAAGGTGACCGGCGCCATGGCCGACGAGATCCGCGGCACCAAGGCGGGCGACGAGGTCCTGGCCTTCTACGCCGACAAAAAGTACCAGCCCGCCGGCACCAACCGGCTGACCTTCGGGCTGGAACCCATGCGCAAAGGCCTGTTCGGCGGCTGGAACTGGGCGCGCGAGGATATCAAGATCAACAGCGAGCTGGTGAACGACTGGATGCAGAAGAACAAGGTCACGCCCGAAATGCTGATGCAGGGCGACCCGTCCAAGAACAAGCACCTGCGCGGCCTGTCCGAATACCTCGCGCCTACTTTCGTGCACGAGGCCACCCACCAGCGCCAGACCGCGGTGGACAAGGCCAGGGGGACCGACCTGGTGAAGGCCTACGGCAAGAGCAACTCCTATTACCAGATGGAGAAGGAGACCGAGGCCTTCTCCATGGACGCGAGCTTCACCGCCGAGAAGTTCTCCAGGCTCCCCAAGTCCCAGCGCAACGCCTACCTGGCGCGCCTGGACCCCTTCGACAAGAAGAACGCCGAGATCTACCTCAAGCAGGGCGTGGACGGCGTGCGCCTGTCCAACCACAAGGGCTACGCCTCCAAGGAAAGCCTCGACGGCGAGGCCTCCAAGCAGTTCGTGATGGCCAAGAGCACCGCCCAGCGGCTGGAGGCCCTCAAGACCCGCGCTCCCGCCACGCTGACCGAGGCCGAGCGCCTGGAGCTGGACCGCCTGCAGGCGGAGATGAACTCCAAGTACAAGTGGTATGTCCACACCATGAGCGACTCCGTGGCCGCCGAGGAGAAGATCAACCTCTGGCGCCAGGAAATTAAACGCAGGATCTCCGGAGGCCGGACCATAAAGGAGAGGCCGGTCCCCACGCTGCTATCACAATGAAAAACATACTCACCGCCATGCTGATGTTCTGCGCCTCCGGCGCCGGAGCCGCCGGCCCCGCCCCGTATACCTGCGAGGGCGGCTACTTCACCCTCACCATCCCCGCCGGCTGGAGCCAGATGCCCGCCGGCGGCCAGCCCGCCAAGGCCAAGCAGGTCTACGGCGTGGACCTGCTGCTGTCGGGCAAGGGCGGCGCCGCCGCGCCCTCCATTACCGTGAAGTACTACGCTCCGGGCAACTCGGTGTTCAAGACCGGGCAGGACTACGTGGACAGCAACTCCGCGCCTTTCGGCGATCCCGAGCCCGGCGAGCAGTACAGCCCCGTGACCGGCGCCGCCGTGGCCGGCCGCAAGGCCTACCGCTTCGAGCGCAAGTTCAACGGTTACTTCGGCCCGCGGGAGGAGCGCAAGGCGCCCGTGGCCATGTTCGAGCGGCACCTGGTGCTGCCCGCCAGGGAGGGCTTCTACGTGCTGCTGTTCTCGGCGCCTTTCGCCGAGGCCAAGGCCCTGGTGCCCCAGTTCGAGGCGCTGGTGAAGTCCTTCAAGCCGAAGAAGTAAGAGGCTCCAGGCAAAGAGAAAGCCCGCCTTCCGGCGGGCTTTCTTCTTTATCCCGTCGTTACGGGGCTTACTTGCGGCACCTGCCGCTCTTCACGCTCTCCCGCTGCGGGGTGCAGGAGCTGACGGTGCAGTAGCCGGGCACGCCGTAGTTGGCCTGCGTGCAGTTGCGCACGGCGCTGTCCTCGGCGGAGCGCCGGTCGGGGCGCAGGTCGCCGGAGTACAGGCCGGGGCCGGCCTTGTGATACGGGTTGTGGCCGGGCGGGTTGGGCGTCCAGTGGCCGGGGGGCGGCGGAGGCGGCGGATAGCCGGGGTGCGGGTTATAACCGGGGTGGCCGGGATTGGGGTGGGGGTTGGCCGGCGGATAAGGGTTATAGCCGGGGTAGCCGGGGTTCGGGTTATAGCCCGGAGGATACGGGTTATAGCCGGGCTGGCCCGGGTTGGGGTAGGGATGGACCGGCGGATAGCCCGGCTGCGGGGGCTGGTTATAGGCGTTGAAGCGGGCCTCGCAGCGGAACATATCTACCGTGCAGTCGAAGCGGCACTCGCCGTGCTTGGCGAAGCAGGCGCGGCAGGCGTCGAACTCGTTGGGTCCGCCGCCGTGGCCGCCCCAGTGCTCCTCCCAGCCCTTGTCGTAGGCCCGGCATTCCATGCGTACATGCGCGGGCGGCGGGGGATAAGAAGGCCAGGGCCTTGCGGACGGGATGTCCGCCACCACCGGCAGCGGGACCGGCGCGGCCGCGGCCTGCGACAGGGACTGCTCCCCGCCCAGCTGCGACAGCGCCTTTTTCCCGGAGTCCTGGGCGGAGACGGCCAGCGCCAGGACGGGTATGGCTAAAGAAACAAGCATCAGTATTTTTTTCATGAATTCGGTACCCTCCGCTTAAATAATAACTTTTAAGCGGCGGATACCTTATGGAGCCAAAGGCCCGTTTTTTTCCGGAAAAAGGCCCAGCGCCGGCCTGGGTCCCGGTTCAGGCTGAGAGAGTTATTTGTGGGAGGAGGAGACCAGGTCGCGCAGCGCCTGCAGGGCGGCGTCGTCGCCGAGCGAGATCAGTATGTCGCCGGCCTCGATCGGCGTCTCGCCGCTGGGCACCACGTACTTGCCGCCCCGGAAGACCAGCACTATCAGCGCTTCCTTGGGCACCCCGATCTCGAAAATTTTGCGGCCGGCCGCGCGCGAGCCTGGCTGCACTATGAACTCCGTCATCTGGGCCTCGATATCGACCCCGTCCTCCAGGGTGATGGGCGTCACCCGCGCCTCGGCCGCCGGCACCTCCAGCCCCAGCAGGCGCGCCGCCAGCGGGATGGTGGTGCCCTGCAGCAGCGCCGAAGCCAGCACGCAGAAGAAGACTATGTTGAAGATCAGTTCCGAGCCCGCCACGCCGGCGATGAGCGGGAAAGTGGCCAGGATGATGGGCGCCGCCCCGCGCAGGCCCACCCAGGAAATAAAGAGTTTCTCGCGCAGCGTCGCCTTGAAAGGGGCCAGCCCGGCGAACACCGCCAGCGGCCGCGCCACGAAGATCAGGACGGCCGAGACCAGCAGGCCGGTGCCCGCCACCGGCGGCAGGTGGGAGGGGAACACCAGCAGCCCCAGCGTCAGGAACATGGCGATCTGCATCAGCCAGGCCACGCCCTCGTGGAAATAGAGCAGCGGCTTCTTGTGCAGGAAACCGCTGCCCGCCATCACGAGGCCGGCCACGTAGGCGGCCAGGAAGCCGTTACCCTTTACGGCCACGGCCAGGTAATAGGTGAGCAGGGCCAGCGCCAGCGTGAAGACGGAGTAGAGCCCCTCGTAATCCAGGTCCAGCCGGTTGATGGCGTAGACCATCAGCCGCGCCATCAGCCAGCCGGCCAGGGCGCCTATGCCCATCTCCAGCGCGAAGGCCGGCAGCAGGCGCAGCCAGCCGGAGTCCGGAATGGATATCAGCCCTATCATCGCCGTCGTAAGGAAGACCGCCGTCGGGTCATTGCTGCCCGACTCCAGTTCCAGCAGGCCGCGCAGGCCGGGCCTTATGTGGACATTGCGCGCGCGCAGCACGGCGAACACCGCCGCCGCGTCGGTGGAGGAGATGACCGAGCCCAGCAGCAGGCCTGTCTTCATGTCGAAGCCGAGCGCGTAATGGGTGAATAGCCCGACCGCCAGCGCGGTGAAGGCCGTCCCCAGCACCGCCAGGACCAGGCCCTCCCGCACGACCGGCCGCACGGCCTTTATATCCGTGCTGAGGCCGCCGGAGTAGAGGATGACCGCCAGCGCCACCACGCCAGCGGTCTTGGCCAGCCCTGTGTCGTCGAAATAGATGCCGCCCAGGCCTTCAGAGCCGGCCAGCATGCCGATGAAGATGAAAATGAGCAGCGCCGGCAGGCCCATCTTGCCCGAGGCCTTGCTGGCGATAACGCTGAGCGCCACCAGCAGGGCGCCGAGCGGTATGAACTGTTCCACGCCGGTCATTGGGTAATATATTAGCACATGAGAAGCCCGACATTACGCTGTCGGGGTCGTGTGCCAGAATATAGGCGGGGTTACTTCCGGTTCTTTGAATACGGTCGCAGGGCTTCGCGCAGGATGAGGTAGGTGCGTTTCTGCTGGTCGCTCGGGCGGTCCTTGACCATGCCGAGTATGCGCTTCTCCCAGGTGGAGGCGGAGGCTTCGGGCGCCTTCTCGGCCAGCAGGTCGGAGATCCTGACCCGCAGGGCCGCGGCCAGTTTCTGGATGGTCGTCAGGCTCACTTTTTTGGTGGCGCGCTCCACCTGGCCGACGTAGCTCGGGTGCAGGCCGGCGCGTTCCCCGAGTTCTTCCTGGGACCAGCCTCTTTCCCTGCGCCAGGCGCGCACGGCGGCGCCCAGGGCGGCGTAAATGTCGTTCTTCATCGTGATGCCTTATATTCTCGCAATACGGGCCGGGGCTTTCTAGAGCCCAAAAGGTTTAATTATATAAAACCTTATAGTATTGACACGCGGGGGCACATTTTGTACCTTAAAGGGCGCGGGGCCGGGGCCCCCGCGGAGGGGTTATGGGGGAGAAAAAGGTTCTGGTGGTGGACGACGAACTGGTGTGGCGCAAGCTGTTGTCCCGCCTTTTCGCCGCGCGCGGGTATAGCGTGGTGACGGCGGCTTCCTGCGCGGAGGGCGTGGCGGCGGCGGCGCGGGAGCGCCCGGATTGCGCCGTGGTGGATTTCAACCTGGGCGACGGCGACGCCGGCGAGGTCTGCCGCGCCCTGCGGTGCCTGGGGGAAAAACATATCCCGGTCATAATATTCAGCTGCGACCCGGCCGCCTCGCGATGCCTTTCAGGGGACTACGCGGCCGACCTGGTGGTTTACAAGGATTCGCCGATTTCCCGCCTGCCCGGCCTTATGGATTTTTTCTTCCCGCGCTGACCCCGGCGCCCGGCTTAATTTCTTATAATCTAGCTGATGAGCAAAGCCGGCAAGAGCGCGCCAGTGCTGGAGGGGGACAAGGCCCTCCGGTTCCCGCACGCCCTGCTCATCAGCGCCAGCGCCGGCTCCGGCAAGACCTACACCCTCGCGCAGCGCTACGTGCAGTTCCTGCTCTCCGAGCGGGTGCCCGGCAACGACCTGCCCAATATCCTGGCCGTCACTTTCACCAACCTCGCCGCCAAGGAGATGAAAGGCCGCATCCTCGCCTGGCTCAAGGCGCTGGCCCGCGGCGACGAGGAGGCCCTGGCCGCCACCGCCGGGCTGGTCTCGCTGTCCCGCGCGGAGATCGTGGAGCGCGCGGGGCTGCTGGTGGAGCGGGTCATCTCCGACTATTCCGACTTCCATATCCAGACCATAGACAGCTTCCTCACGCGCGTGATGGCCGCGAGCTCCGACGAGCTGGGCCTGCCTCTCAAGCCGCGGATCGTGATGTCCTACGACGTGCTGCTGGACCTGGCCCTCTACAGCCTGTTCTCGCGCATCGGCCGCGGCCTGCCCGCCGAGACCGTGGATAAGTTCCTCGCCGTGCTGCCCAAGACCGGCACCTACGCCTGGAACCCGGCCCTGCGCATAAAAGAGAACTTCGACAGCTTCCTCAACCAGGAGGGGAAGACCTCCGCCTCGCTGGCGGCCCCCGGCGGCGACGCCGAGGCCCTGCTGAAGGCGAAATTCCCCAGGCTGCTGGACCATTGCGAAAAACTTGTAAAGCGCTTCGGGGCCGAGTACGTGCGCCCTAAATGCGCCGCGGCCATGGAGGCGCGCAGCCTTACCGATTTCCTGGCCGCCTACAACTATAAGTTCGGCGTCTTCAACGGGGTCAAGAAAGGCAAGTTCCCGCCGGGCTGGGAGAAGGACCTGGAGCATCTGCACGACCTGGTCATAGAGGTCGCCGAACTTAACGCCGCCTCCTATTACCACCCCTACGTGGGGCTTTACGAGCGCTTCAAGGCCGAGCTCGAGCGCGTGAAGCGCGGCAAGAACGACGTGATCCATATCAGCGACATCGCCCGCCGCCTGGCCGCCTATATCAAGGCCGACAATGTGCCCGAGATCTACCTGCGCCTGGGCGAGCGCATCGGCCATTTTCTCATCGACGAGTTCCAGGACACCAACCGCCTGCAGTGGGACGTCATCCGCCCGCTGGTGGAGGAGGGGCTCTCCAAGACCGGCTCGCTCTTCGTCGTCGGCGACATCAAGCAGGCCATCTACATGTTCCGCAACGCCGACTACCGCATCATGCGCGACCTGCTGGACAAGGCCGAGGGCAAGAAGAGCGCCGCCGACAATATCTCGCTGGAGCCGCTGGATAACGAGCTGGCCTACGTGAACCTGCCGGTCAATTACCGCTCCGACGGCGAGGTGCTGCGCTACGTGGACCGGCTCTTCAAGGAGAAGCTCAAGGTCTCGGGCCTGGCCGGAGAGGACATAACCGAACTGACCGCCTACAGCCAGGCGGTGCAGGCCGGCCGCGTGAAGGCCGGCTACGTGAAGACCGACATCCTGGAGACCGAAAGCCTGGACGAGCCGGAAGGCCAGCGCGAGTGGCTGCTCAGGGCGGTCAAATCCGCCGGCGAGCGCTACCCGCTGGGCGAGATCGCCGTGCTGGTGGGCAAGAACAAGCGCATAGAGCCGGTGGTGGAATGGCTCACGGCCGCCGGCGTGCCGGTGGCGTCGCTGAGCTCGCTGGACATCCGCAAGCGCCGCGTGGTGGCCGAACTGCTGGCCTGGCTGCGCTTCCTGGAGACGCCTTCGGACGACCTCGCCTTCGCCTCTTTCCTGACGGGCGAGGTGTTCGGCCGGCTCACCGGGCTTAAGCGCGAAGAACTGGAAAAATTTATTTTCGAGGCGCGGCGCTCCGGCGGGAAAGGCCTGCTCTATTCGGCCTTCCGCAAGGACGGCCGGCTGGGCCGCTACTGGGAGCAGTTCCTCGACGAGCCCTTCCGCAAGGTGGGCTATTTGCCGCTTTACGAGCTGGTGTCGCTGGTGTTCGGCAGGTTCCGCGTCTTCGCCAATTTCCCGGAGGAGCAGGCCTTCCTCGCCCGCCTGCTCGAGGCCGTGTCCGCGCTGGAGGCGGAGGGCGTCACCAGCCCGCGCGCCTTCGCCGAGTACGCGGCCGGCAAGGAGGCCGATAAGGAGAAGCTCTTCTCCATCACCCTGCCCGACTACGTGGACGCCGTGCGGGTGATGACCTACCACAAGAGCAAGGGGCTGGGCTTCTCGGCGGTCATCAACCTGATGTACGACGAGGCGGACCCTTCCTCGTCCATGTATTTCGAGGAGAAGGACGGCGCCATCCACGTCTACCATATCACCAAGGACGCCGCCGAGCGCAGCGTTAAGCTGCGGCCGGTCTACGAGGCGCGCCGCAAGGACGAGGCCGTGCAGGAGCTCAACGTGCTCTACGTGGTGAGCACCCGCGCCCGCCACGAGCTGCACACGCTGGTGATAAAGAAAAAGCGCAAGGAACCGGCCAAGGAGGCCCGCCTGCCGGACCTGTTCGAGGCTTACGAGGCCGGCGCGCCGGCAGCCCGCCGGCCGGGAAAGCGCCCCGGCGCGGCCCCGGTGGTGGTGGCCCCGCCCGGCGCCCGGGCGGCGGCGCGCTTCGAGGGGCTCGCGCCCACCTACAAGAGCTTTTACGAGACGGCCGAGGGCGAGCTCGTCCACGCCATCCTGGCCCGCTTCGCCGCGCTGCCGGACCGTCCCGAGGAGGCCGTCGCCGCCGCCTACGACGAGCTGGCCCCCGCCTACCCTTTCCGCTTCGACAAGGCCCGCCTGGTGAGGTCGCTGCTGGCCTTCCTCAGCAATTCCGAGGCGGCGGCGCTTTTCGCCGCGGCGCCCGGCCGCGAGACCCTGGTGGAGGCCGAGTTCATCTCCCGCGACGGCGCCCTGTTCCGCATGGACCGCGTGCTGGTGGACAAGGACCTGGTCACCGTCGTCGACTTCAAGACCGGCCGCGACAATACCGCCAAATACCTGCCCCAGCTCAAGAACTACCTGGCCATCGTCTCGGAAGTCTACAATAAGCCCGCCCGCGGCATCCTCGCCTACACCGACCTTAACAAGATTGTCTCTGTTTGAGAACTCCTCGCAGGTGAATCGTTTTAAAAATCACTGCATAAATGAAAAAACTTGCCTTAAGTGATATGCAGACCCTTGACCCTACCCCGCCTTTTAGCCCGCGCTTAACTGCGGTTCCCCACTGCTAGTT
>CAYSYJ010000049.1:0-13804 GCA_964435105.1 uncultured Elusimicrobiaceae bacterium | reverse complement strand
GAACCGTTGCGCGGTTCCCCTCCAACCGCGTTCCGCGGTTGGAGCCTCCCTTCCCAAACTGGCGTTCGGGGCAATATCCCCGTCGGCCCTGGCGGCTCGTTTTACTCTGCCTCGATCTCGATGGCGGGGTCGATGCGTTCCCGCAGTTCCTTCTCCACCACGTTCTTGAGCGTGGCGCCGGAGGAAGGGCAGCCGTGGCACATGCCCAGGAAGCGCAGCTTGACCTTCTGGCCCTGCACGTCCACCAGCTCCATCCAGCCGCCGTCGGCCTTGAGCTTGGGGTTTATCTCCTCGGCCAGCACCTTCTCGATCATCTTGATCTTCTCGACGACGGTCATCTTGTCGAACTTCTTGTGTTCGGCCTGGGCCCAGTAGTCCTTCAGGATCTTCTCGATCTCGCCCTTGCACTGGCCGCAGCCGCCGCCGGCCTTGGTGAAATTGGTGACTTCCTCGACGGTCTTGAGGTTATTGATCTTGATGGCCTTGAGGATATGGCTCTCGGTCACGCTGAAGCACTTGCAGACCACGCGCTCGCCGACGCCGACTATCACCTTCTCGGCCTTGCCGCCGCGGTAGTTCTTGATAGCGGCCTCGAGGGCCTCCATGCCCATGACGGAGCAGTGCATCTTCTCGCCGGGCAGGCCGCCCAGGTAGTCGGCGATCTGCTGGTTGGTGATCTTGGCCGCGTCGTCGAGCTTCATGCCCTTGACCATCTCGGTCAGGGCCGAGGAGCTGGCGATGGCGCTGGCGCAGCCGAAGGTCTTGAACTTGGCGTCGGTGATCTTGTCGGTGGCCTTGTCGATCTTGAGCGTGAGCTTGAGCGCGTCGCCGCAGACTATGCTGCCGACCTCGCCCACGGCGTCAGGCTTCTCCACCTCGCCCACGTTGCGGGGGTTCTTGAAATGGTCGAACACTTTTTCAGTATAGTTCCACATAATGAGACCTCGATAGTGACTTTACCGCTCCAGGAGAGAGTGGAGGAGGGACTGCCCCTATATTTTATTAAATCCGGGCCGCCCCATCAATGGAACTCGCCCTTCAGCCCCCCGCGGTCCAGGGCCAGGGCCCACCAGAGGCAGAGCCCGCCGCCGAGGAAGCCCATGACCCGGTGCGCGAAGGCCGCGGCCTTGACCGCGGAGTTGAACTCCGGCACTATGGGCACCCCCGCGTAATAGAGCGGCTTGGGGATCATGACCCAGGGGTAGAGCAGCACCAGCAGCGCCGCCCCCGCCAGGACGTAAAGCGTCCAGACCGCCCCGCGCCTGCCCCATTCCCTGCGCAGCCAGACCCCCGCCGCCAGCCCGGCGGCCGAGCACCAGAATACCGCCAGGAAAAAGAAGACCAGCCGCACGTGGCGCGTCAGCAGCACGGCCAGCGGGGGCATGCCGTAAGGCACGGTGGCGCCGGCCAGGGACATATAGATGGTAGGCATGCCGAAGGCGCCCAGCATGGTGAACAGGTCGTAAACCGCCTTGACCCCCATGGCGCCCGAGAACGCCCCCGCGCCGAGAGCGCAGGCCGACAGGGCGCGGGACTTTCCTTCCGGCAGCAGTTTCATCGTCCCATGATTATATAACTTTGGGTCCGGCTTTACCCCGTGGCCGAAAAATTATTTAATTTAGTCAGCCGCGGGCCGCGCAGCCCGCCCAAACCATGAAGCACGGAGCCCCTATGCCGGTAAAACTCGTCAGACAATACACCGTATTCCTCCCCAATATCCCCGGCGCCCTGGCCAAGTTCGTGGAGCTTTTCGCCAACGCCGGCATCAACATCATCGGCCTGGCCTCGGAGATCCGCGACGATTCGGGCGTGGTGCGCGTGGCCGTGGACGCCGACAAGAAGGTGAGCCATATCCTGACCGGCGCGGGCTTCACCACCATAGAGACCACCATGATCTCGCTGAACCTGGAGGACAAGCCGGGCCAGCTGATGCGCCTGACCCGGGTGCTGGGCGACAACAACATCAACATCACCACGGTCTACGGCACCTCCGACACCAGCCACACGGGCCGCCTGCTCATGAACGTTTCGGATTCCGACAAGGCCATGGAAGTACTCAAGGCCGAGCTCGCCAAGTAGCGGCGGACGCCGCGAAAGAAAGGCCGCCGGGTTTGCCCGGCGACCTTTTTCATTTCCTGCCCTAGCTTTTAAAAGTCCACTTTCGCCGTGGCGGCCAGGTCCCGGTTCAGCTTCCTGTGCCAGAGCAGCAGCCCCAGCAGCGCGCTGGCCGCGAGGCCCGCCAGCCCCGCCCATTTCAGCCAGAGCCAGAGCCGGGGCCCCGCCTTCAGCAGCTCCACGTCGGCGGCGGAGCGCACGTAGAGCACCTCGCAGGCGCCTTCGCCCCGGTCCTTCCTGGTCACGCTGCTCTGCAGGCGCATTATTCTGGAGGGATCGGTCTCGTCCGGCCGCGCGGCTATCTCCGCCTTTACCAGCGCGCCCCGCAGCCGCGCCTGGTCCCCCGTCCTTATCGACCTCAGGGCCTTGAAAGCCCCGCCGTCGCAGGCCAGCACGTGGGTATTGCCGAACTCGGCCAGGTTGAAATTCATGCCGGGTCCCCAGTAGACCTCGGAATAGTTGAGCATCGTCCGGAAAGTGACCCCGCGGAAATTCCCCTTCGCGGAATTTTCGCCCCAGACCATGCCGATATCGGCGGCCATCACGTCGGAGAGGTCGCTGGAGAGTTTATGAGAGACCCCGAACACGACTCCGGCTATCTCGTAGTCGAACAGCGGCTCGAACTTCCAGCAGTAGGGGCCGCGGCAGCAGGGCTCGATGGCTGCGCCGGGCGCGGCGGGCGCCTGCGCGGGCTCCTTGTGAGTGGCGGGCAGCGTCCCGGCCACGTCCCGGTAGGAATACTTGTCCTTGTAGCAGCCGCCCGAATAGAGCAGGGCCGAGGCCAGGAAGGCGTATTTAAGGGTTTTAAAGTCCATGCGCGGCGAGGCTCAGGGTTTGAACTCGCTGACCTTCACCAGGCGCCCCTCCACCGCGAACAGCGCCTTGCCTTCCGGCGCCTCGTAGGCGTGGGCGGTGAGCACCCCGGTGTCGGCGATGGGCAGGTAGCCGGTCAGGGTTTCCCTGTCGGCCCTGATGAAGCCGCATCTGCGCCAGATATTGCGGCCCTCGTCCAGCAGGCGGCGCTGGAAATCGCCTATGCGCTTTATATAGCCCTGCGGCAGCAGCTCCGGCCTGGGGAACTCCAGGAGCGCGTTCGCCATGGGGCAGGCGAAAGCCTTGTCCTTGACCTTCCTGAGCACGCCGGCGGCCAGGAAATCCTTGCAGACGCGCTCGGCCGCCTTGCGGGCTATGCCGGCAGAGGCCGCCAGGCGTGCGGCCGTCCACTCGCCGGCGTCCTTGGTGACGAACAGGAAGGCCTTGTGATGGTCGAAACTCTCCAGCGAGGCGGCCGCCTGCGCCACAGTTACGGCGACCTTCCTGCCCTTCAGGGCGTGGTTCATGGCCGCCTGCATGGGGGTCAGGCCGGCCGTATCCTCTTTTACGGAAACGATCGGTTCAAGCAGGGAGGAGTAGGTGTCGCTGCCGGCCATGCTCCTGAGCCAGGCGGCCGCGAGGCCCCCCAGCGCGCCGCTCTTCGGCATCAGCTTCAGGGCGGGGGCCAGGCGGGTGACCGCCTCGAGCGGCGGCAGTACCCGGCCCTGTTCCCAGAGGAGGTATTTGCGGTAGGTGATCTTCAGTACCGGCTGGCCGCCGTTATCGTGGAAGAACCTGTAGGCGGTGGCGAAGCCGGCGGCCTTGCGCAGTCTTACCAGCGTTTCAGCGAAAGGTTTTTCCATCCGCTTATTCTACTTAATTGACGCCGGCGCTTGGCGTCTTATCTGACGGGCTTCATCCCTTCGCAGGCCAGGTCGGTGTCGGTCTTCCAGCCGGTGAGGCGCTTCACTTCGCCGCGCACGGTGACGGAGGAGACGCCGTCCTCGAGGCCCAGCACGGCATAACCGCGGGTTTTATAAAGGCCGTCGCCGCCGCTGCCGTCGCAGGACAGGGTCATGCTGCGGCCGTAGGACTGCAGTTCCGCAGGGCTGCAGAAACCGGCTATGTCCCCGCCGGTATAATCCTTCCTGAAACCCAGCACGGCCCGCTGCCCGCGCCCGTCGTCCACGCTGACGATAAGGCCGTTGGCGCGCTCCTCCACGGTGGCCTTGCAGCCGGACGCGTTGGAGTAAACGGTCTCATTGGACGCGCCCTTCTCCAGGCCGCGCGCCGAGTTGCTCATCTGGAACTTGAAGCTGTTGGTGCCGTTGACGGGGTCTTTCAGCATGACGCCGTCCTTCTCCACCACCAGTTCCTGCCGGTAAAGGTTGCCGCCGTAGGAGTAGACGCCCTCGGAGAGCATGACGCGCTGGAACTGTCCGGTATAGCGGCCGTCGCCGGCATGCGTCAGCCACACCTGCTGGGTCTCCTTGACCACGGCCGGGCCGCCGCTGGTGACCAGGAAGTTGGTGAGGATGGCGCGGATGCGGTGCGAGCCGCCGTCATTGACCCAGAGGTTCACCCAGACGGGGTTGGCCATCACGTAGTTGGGGGCGGTTATCGGCACATAGTCCACGGCTATCGCGGTGCCGTCCGTGGTCCTGAGGTTGGCGCGCTTCCAGGCGCCCTCGGTCACGCCGGCGTCGTATTTAACGGCCTTCTCGGCATTGGCGGCCCCGCCGGCGGCCGGAGTGGCGATATCGGCCGCGCCGGCTTCCTTATATAAGAGCCCGGCCGCGCCTTCGGCCGCGTTGGCGGCGGCGCCGCAGGCGAGCAGCAGTACCGCGAGCATATTGATCTTCCTGGTCATTTGTTCTTTCCTCCGTTGGGTCTCGCCTAAAGGCTGAGCTCCCGTACCTATATGCTACCAGTCCGCGCCGCGCCGCGCATGAGGCGAAAGAGCCAATTTAGAGGCCTGATGGTTCAGGGCGGCGCGCGGTACCAAAAGGGCCTTTTTAGTCCCGCGCCGGGACACCAGGGCATAAAAAAACCGCCCGGTCTCCCGGGCGGTCTTTTTCGGCTTACCGCGGCTCAGGGCCGGGTCAGCTTCTTGTACTTTATGCGGTGCGGGGTTTCGGCCGCGGCGCCCAGGCGCTTGCGGCGGTCCTCCTCGTACTCGCTGAAGTTGCCCTCGAACCAGAATATCTTGCTGTCGCCCTCGAAGGCCATGATATGCGTGGCCACGCGGTCGAGGAACCAGCGGTCGTGGCTGATGATGACGGCGCAGCCGCCGAAGTTCTCGAGCGCCTCTTCCATCGCGCGCATGGTGTTCACGTCCAGGTCGTTGGTAGGCTCGTCGAGCAGCAGCACGTTGCCGCCCTCCTTGAGCATCACGGCCATGTGCACCCGGTTGCGCTCTCCGCCCGAGAGCACGTCCACCTTCTTCTGCTGGTCCTGCCCGCTGAAGTTGAACCGGGCCACGTAGGCGCGGGAATTCACTTCCATCTTGCCCAGCTTCACCAGGTCCAGCCCGCCGCTGATGACCTCCCAGACGTTCTTGCCGGGGGTCAGCGTGCCGCGGTGCTGGTCGGAGTAACAGAGCTTAACGGTCTCGCCCACCCGGAACTCTCCGGAATCCGGCTTCTCCTCGCCGGTGATCATCCGGAACAGGGTGGTCTTGCCGGCGCCGTTGGGGCCGATGATGCCCACTATGCCGCCCGGCGGCAGCGAGAAGGAGACATTATCGAGCAGCACCTTGTCGCCGAAGGCCTTGGTGACGTTCTTGGCTTCGATCACCAGGTTGCCGAGGCGCGGCCCCGGCGGGATATAGATCTCCAGTTCGCGGCCCAGCTTCTCCGAGTCCTGGCGCATCAGTTCCTCGTAGGCGTTGATGCGGGCCTTGCCCTTGGACTGCCGGGCCTTGGGGCTCATGCGGATCCAGTCGAGCTCGCGCTTGAGCGTCTTCTGGCGGTCGGTCTCGGCCTTCTCCTCCTGGCGCAGGCGCTCGCCTTTCTGCTCCAGCCACGAGGAGTAGTTGCCCTTCCACGGTATGCCCTGGCCGCGGTCCAGCTCCAGGATCCAGCCGGCCACGTTATCAAGGAAGTAGCGGTCGTGCGTGACGGCGATGATGGTACCTTCGTAATCTTTCAGGTGCCGCTCCAGCCACTGCACGGCCTCGGCGTCGAGGTGGTTGGTGGGCTCGTCCAGGAGCAGGATGTCCGGCTTCTGCAGCAGCAGCCGGCACAGGGCCACGCGGCGCTTCTCGCCGCCGGAGATGTTCTTGACGGGGGTATCGGGCGGCGGGCAGCCGAGCGCGTCCATCGCCAGTTCCAGGCGCGAGTCTATGTCCCAGGCGTTGAGGGCGTCGATCTTCTCCTGCACCTTGCTCTGCCGGTCGATGAGCTTGTTCATGGCCTCGTCGCTCATGGGCTCGGCCAGCTTCTCGCTGATGTCGTTATACTCCTTCAGCGCGGCCATCGCCTCGGGCAGGCCCTCTTCGGCTATCTGCCGCACGGTCTTGGTCTCGTCGAGCTTGGGCTCCTGCTCGAGCAGGCCCACGGTATAGCCCGGCGACAGCACGGTCTCGCCCTTAAAATCGGTGTCGAGGCCGGCCAGGATGCGCAAGAGCGAGCTCTTGCCGGAGCCGTTCAAGCCCAGCACGCCGATCTTGGCGCCGTAGAAATAGGAGAGGTAGATGTCCTTGAGGACGGCCTTCTTGTCGTAGTACTTGCTCACCCCGACCATCGAGTAAATAACTTTCTTGTCGTCTTTAGTTTCAGCCATATTTTCCTTTATGCCGGCCCGGCCGGCGGGGATACCATTATCCCAAATAAGGAACCGCCGGTAAATGAACCGGCGGCTCCCCGCGAGGCGGCGGCTTGCTTAATAGAGGTAGTAAACCTTGGTCAGGTAAGCCGTGCCTTCGTTCGTTTCGAGGCGGTCGGTCCGGACGGACAGCAGCTTTTGGCCGCGCTTGCCGATCAGGTCCTTGTGATATGCCGCCTGCTTTTCCACCATCGCCGGGTCCTTGGTCGCGGCCAGGGCCGCGCCGATCCGGGGTCCGATGTAGAAGACCTTATTGCCGCCGTAGGCCGCCACCACGGACGCGCCGGCGGAGCGGAGCACGTCCTGGTCCAGCCTGACGGCCTCGTTGCGGGCGCCCAGGTAGCGCAGCTGCCGCTCGCGGTCCTGGTTCTCTTCGAAGGCGGTAAGGTAATACACGTTTACCGTGGGCTTGGGGAAAATGTCGGGGTAGACCGGCACGTCGAAGGCGCCGAGCACGCGCAGGCCGGCGCCTCCCAGGGCGGAGACCAGGGTCTTCTCGATCCCGGCCGGCTCTGCCGGCATGTGGGCCGTGTCGCAGAGGAAGCTCCGTATGGCCAGTCCGCCGGTAGTCTCGTACTTCAGCATCCCGAAACCGGCCGAGTATTCCGGCGGGAGGGCTTTCAGCCCGGCTTTAGCGATGACCGGCTGCCAGAGGGCTTTGAACTCCTCGAACTTGGCCGGGGTGTCGGCCATCTGGGTATAGAGCAGTTTCGGGCCCGTGCGGGCGAAGAGGTGGCCTACCGGCAGCGCGGCGGCGGCCTTTACGGCGGCGGGGGCCGGCGCCTGGACCTCGACGGAAGCTATCTCGAGGGCCGTTAAAGAATCCAGTTCGAAGGCCTCGGCCGGGGCGGCCGCCAGGGCCAGGATCGCGAAGAGTTTTATCATAGGTGTTCTCCTTGGAAGTCCGCGGCCGGATATCTACCGGCTCCGTAAATTCTAACTTTAATGCCGCCGCCGGCAGATGAGGCCTTAGGTACCGTTTCTCGCGGTATTTAGGCCCTTAAGGAGATGGGTACTCTGGCCCGGTCAGTCCGGGGTGATGGGCTGGGGCTGCGGCGGCTGGACGGCGGGCTTGCGGCGGCCGTCTTCCACGGCGAGGGCCGTGAAGAACCCGGCCACGGCCAGGACCGAGGCGGCCAGGAACACCGACCTGTAACCGTAGGCGGCCCACAGCAGGCCGCCGGCCGCCGGGATCGTCATCGAAACGGCGTGGTCTATGGTAATGCCGAACGAGACGGTGGGCGCGATATGGGAGCGCTCCTCCACTATCCGGTTCAGGTAAGTGGTGCGCGCTATGCGCGTGGCGAACATCAAATTGTCGAGGATGAAGATGAAATAGAGCAGCGGCCTGAAGGTGGCGTAGGCGAAGCCCACGCAGATGAAGAGCAGGATGACGGCGTCGGCCATGAACATGCGCCGCTCGCCTATCTTGTCCGTGAGCGCGCCGAAGGCCTGCCTGAAGACCACGCCCAGCGCCGCCGCTGCCAGGGCCAGCGCGGCCATCACGGCGGGGCTCGCCCCGTACTGGGTGACCAGCACCCAGGGCGCGAAGGTGAGGAAGATCTGCTTGCGTGCGCCGAAGAGTATATTGAGCAGGTAGTACCATCTGTAGCGCCAGCGGAATACGAAGCGCCGGCCGCCCGGGGCCGCCTCGCCGCCGCCGGCGGGGATGCGGGCGAAGAGCCAGGCCGAGGCGAGCGAAGCCGCGGCGGCCGCCGCGAAAGACCATTTGTAAACGGCCGGGCCGGCCAGTTTGGCCGTCAGCCAGACGAAACCTGCCCCGGCTATTGCCGCGAAATTGGTCATGCCGCTGATCTGGCCCAGGCGCCGGCCCTGGTTGCCTTCACGGGAGAAGCGCAGGCCCATCACGCTCTCCACGGTCATGAAGAGATGCGAGCCGGCGCTCCAGAGCAGCATCCAGAACAGCATGGGGTGGTAGGCCGGCGACAGGAAGCCGAGCCCCGCCACGCCCACGGCGGTCAGCACGCCGGTGATCACGGCCCAGCGGCGCACCGGCACCGCCGCCAGGAGCCCCGCCATGAAGAGCACCAGGAAGCCGGGCAGCTCGCGCGGGAATTCCAGGAAGCCGCGCTGCCGCGCCGTAAGGCTGAAGGAATCGTTGAGGTAGTTGTTGAAGGCCGAGGAGATCACCCCGGCGTTGATGCCCAGGAAGAAAACCCCGAGCAGGAAAGCCTTGAAGGCCGGGTCGGCGCCGCGCCAGCGCGCGGCCAGGTTGCGCGTCATAGCCGCCTCAGGAAGCGAGGAACTTCTTTATCCCGTTCATGACCATCTGCACCGAGATGGTGACCAGGATCATGCCCATCAGCTTCTCCATCGCCAGCAGGCCGCGCTGCCCCAGCAGCCGCGACAGCCAGCCGGACAGCCCGGCGAGTATTACGGCGTTGATGAGCCAGGAGACGCCTATCACGCCCGCCCACATGCCGATGCGGCCCGGGTCCTGCAGCGAGAACAGCAGCACCGTGGTGAGGGTGGAGGGCCCGGCGATGAGCGGGATGGCGAGCGGCACGATGAAAGGTTCGCCCTCCGGCCCCTCGGCGAAAGAGGAGTGCTGCGTCGGGAAGATCATCTGCATCGCGATGAGGAAGAGCACGATGCCGCCGGCCACGGCCATGGCGGTGAGGTCCAGCGACAGCAGCGAGACGAAATACTTGCCGAACAGCAGGAAGAAGACCATGATGCCCAGGGCTATGAAAAGCTCGCGTGCGATCACCGCCCGGCGGCGTTCCTCGCTCACGTTCTTGAGCGCGCTCATGAACAGCGGGATATTGCCCAGCGGGTCCATGACCAGCGTGAGCGTGAACACCGTGGAAAGGAAAAGCGTCATGTCCATATGTTAATTCTAGCAAAAGCGCGGCCGGCGGCCGCCCGCCGCCGCAGAAAATGATTTAATATGGGCATGCCGGCGCCAGCGAAAGGGGAAGTGCTGCTGATACGCACCGCCGATCCCTCCATGAGCGATTTCAAGGGGGTCGGAGCTTCCCAACACCCGCTCAATATCCTCTATCTCGCCACCTGGCTGAACGCCAACGGCTTCAAGGCCTCCGTATACGACCTGGAAGTGGAACCCCTGGAGGGCCTGCGCCGCCGCCTCGCCGATAACCCGCCGATGCTGGGCGGCGTTACGTCCATGACCACCGGCATAGGCCTCGCGGCCGAGGCCTGCGCCCTGCTCCGGGCCGCCGGCGCGCGGACCGTAGTGGGAGGCTCCCACGCCACGGCCCTGCCGGCGGAGACGCTGCGCGACACCGGGGCGGATTTCGTGATCATGGGGGAAGGCGAGGGGCCGCTGCTGGAACTGGCGGCGGCTCTTTCCTCCTCCGCCTCTTACGAGGGCATAAAGGGCCTCGCCTTCCCGCGGGGCGGCGCGGCCGTGGTGAACCCCCGCCCGGAGCCGCTGGACATAGATTCCCTGCCCATACCGGACCGGTCCCTGCTGCGCCTGGACCTGTACCGCGGGCATACGACCCCGGGAGTTCCCCCTGGCGGCGCCATGCTGTTCACCGCCCGCGGCTGTCCCTTCGACTGCGGCTACTGCGCCTCGCGGGTGGTCAGCGGGGGCCGGGTGCGCCTGCGCTCTCTGCCGAAAGTGCTGGAGGAAGTGGACTACCTGGCCGGGCTCGGTTTCACCCATATCACGGTCGACGACGACACCCTGACCCTGGACCGCCGCCGCGTGCTGGCCTTCTGCGAGGGCATGAAGGCGCGCGGCGGGCTCACCTGGAACTGCACCTCCCGGGCGGACGCGGCCGACCCGGAACTGTTCCGGGCCATGAAGGAGTCCGGCTGCGTCAAGATCTCTTTCGGGGTCGAGAGCGGGTCGCAGCGCGTGCTGGACGCCATCGGCAAGAGGATCACGGTTGCCCAGGCGCGGGAAAGTTTCCGCCTCGCGCGCGAGGCCGGCCTGCAGGCCCAGGCCTTCTTCATGGTCGGCCACCCCGAGGAGACCCGCGAAGACGTGGCGGCCACCGAGGCCCTGATCCACGAGCTGAAGCCGGACCTGCTGTTCCTGTCGGTGGCTTCGCCGCTGCCCGGCACCCGGTACCATGAAATTTTCAGGCGCGAAGGCTGGCTGCCCGAGATCCCCTGGCGGGACTACAACTTTTTCCAGGAAAGCCCCGCCTGGCGCACCCGCCATTTCACCGGCCCCGAGCTGGCCGCCATTCGCAAGTCCATCTCCCGCCGTTACTACTTCAGCCCCGGCTTCCTGCTGCGGCGCCTGGCGGCGGTCCGCGGCCCCGGGGAGATAGCCTATCTTTTCAAGGGCGCCCTCACCGCCCTGCGCGCCTTCGTCCTGCCCCGCTGACAAAAAGAAAGCGGCCGGAGGGGTTCTCCCCTCCGGCCGCCTTTTATCCCGGCGCCTTTACTTACTTCTTCCCTTCGGCCGGCGCCTGGCCCTCTTCCTCTTCCACCACGGGCTCTACCGAGGCGATCTTGTCGCCCTCCTCGAGCCGCACCAGGCGCACGCCCTGGGTGTTGCGGCTGATCACGCGCAGGTCCTTGATGGGCATGCGGATGATCTTGCCCTTCTCGGTCATGACCATCAGGTGGTCCTTGTTCTCCACCAGGTGGATGCCCACCACCGCGCCGTTGCGGTCCGTGGCCTTGATGGTGATGACGCCCGAGCCGCCGCGGCCCTGGTGCCGGTACTCGTCGAGGTCGGTGCGCTTTCCGTAGCCGTTCACGCAGACGGTGAGCAGCGATTTCTTGGTCTTGGGCTCGGCCACTTCCATGCCGATGACCTGGTCGCCTTCGTCCAGGCGGATGCCCCGCACGCCCATGGCCCCGCGGCCCATGCTGCGCACGTCGCTCTCGCTGAAGCGGATGCTCATGCCGCCCTTGGTGCCGATGATGATCTCGTGCTTGCCGTCGGTATGGCCCACCGAGGTCAGGATGTCGCCGTCCTCCAGGCCGATCGCGATGATGCCGCTGCGGCGGATATTGGCGAAGTCGGCTATCGGGGTCTTCTTGATGTTGCCCTTGCGGGTGCACATCACGATGAAGCTCTCCTTGCCCTTGGCTTCCTCGAAGGATTCCACGGCGAGCACCGAGGTGACCTTCTCGTCCTTGATCTGCAGCAGGTTCACTATCGCCTTGCCGCGGGACGTGCGGTTGCCCTCGGGGATCTCGTAGCCCTTGAGCGCGTACACGGTGCCGCGCGTGGTGAACATCAGGATGGTGGCGTGGCTGGAGGTCACGAAGAGCTTCTCGATGAAGTCCTCCTCCTTCACGTCCGAACCGATGATGCCCTTGCCGCCGCGGCCCTGCACCTTGTAGGTGTCGGCGGGGATGCGCTTGATGTAGCCGCCGTGGCTCATGGTGATGACGACCCGCTCCTCGGGGATGAGGTCCTCGATGTCGAGCTCGGCCGCCTCGCCGGTGATCTCGGTCTGGCGCTTGTCGCCGTACTTTTCCTTCATGTACTTAAGTTCTTCGACGATGATCTTGAGCACCTTCTTGGGGTCGCCCAGGATGCTCTTCAGCTCGGCGATGAGCTTCATCAGCGCCTTGTGCTCCTCTTCGATGTCGCCGACCTCCAGCTTGGTGAGCTGGTGCAGGCGCATGTCCAGGATGGCCTGGGCCTGGATATCGGAGAGCGAGAACTTGACCATCAGCTTGCCCTTGGCTTCCAGGGCGTCCTTGGACTTCTTGATGATCTCGACGACCGCGTCGATGTTCTGCAGGGCTATCAGGTAGCCTTCCAGGATATGGGCGCGGGCGAGCGCCTTCTTGAGGTCGTACTTGGTGCGGTTCACCACCATCAGGCGGCGGTGGCGCACGTACTGCTGCATCACTTCCTTGATGGGCAGCACGCGCGGGCGGCCGTCCACGATGGCCAGCATGATCACGCCGAAGCCGGTCTCCATCTGGGTGTGCTTGAACAGCTGGTTGAGCACCACCTGGGCGTTGCCGTCGCGCTTGACCTCGATGACGATGCGCATGCCGCGACGGTCCGACTCGTCGCGGATGTCCGAGATGTCGGGGATCTTCTTCTCTTTGACCAGCTCGGCGATATTCTCGATGAGCGCGCTCTTGTTGACCTGGTAGGGGATCTCCGTGATGATGATGGCCTCGCGGTTGCCTTTGATCTCCTCGATCTCGGTGCGGGCCTGTATCTTGATGGATCCGCGGCCGGTCTCGAAGTAGTCCAGGATGCCCTTGCGGCCGCGGATGATGCCGCCGGTCGGGAAGTCGGGGCCCTTGATGACCTTCACCAGTTCCTTGACGGTGATGTCGGGATTGTCGATCACCGCTATGGTGGCGTCGCAGACCTCGGAGAGGTTATGCGTGGGGATATTGGTCGCCATGCCGACGGCGATGCCGGAGGAGCCGTTGACGAGCAGGTTCGGGAGCTTCGCGGGCAGCACCGTGGGCTCCTGCAGCGAGCCGTCGTAGTTGGGGCCCCACTTCACGGTTTCCTTCTCTATGTCGGCCAGGAGTTCCCCGGCTATGCCGGACAGGCGGGCTTCGGTGTAACGCATGGCCGCGGCGGGGTCGCCGTCCACGGAGCCGAAGTTGCCCTGCCCGTCCACCAGCATGTAGCGCAGGCTGAAGCTCTGCGCCATGCGCACCAGGGTGTCGTAGATGGAGGCGTCGCCGTGCGGGTGGTACTTACCCATCACGTCGCCGACGATGCGGGCGGATTTCTTGAAGGGCTTGTTGTGCTGCAGGCCCATGTCGTCCATGGTGTAGAGCACGCGGCGGTGCACGGGCTTGAGGCCGTCGCGCACGTCGGGCAGCGCGCGGCCCACGATGACGCTCATCGAGTAGTCGATGTACGAGGACTTCATCTCCTCGCTGATGTCCCGGTCGACGATGTTGACGAACATGTTGTCCGGCTGCTTGGGTGTCTGATCTTTATGGTCTGCCATTTCCTTTGCTCCGTTATTAAATATCCAGGTTGCGGGCGGCCAGCGCGTTCTGCTCTATGAACACGCGGCGCGGCTCCACCTTGTCGCCCATCAGCGTGGTGAACATCTTCTCGGCCTCGGCCGGGTCCTCCAGCGAGACCTTGAGCAGCTTGCGCTTGTAC
>CAYSYJ010000048.1:0-13910 GCA_964435105.1 uncultured Elusimicrobiaceae bacterium | reverse complement strand
TCCGCGGCCTCGGTCGCGCCCGTATAGAGATGCCAGCCGCGGTCGGCCGACTCCCAGAAGATGGCCACGCCCGTGGTGATGATGAAGGCGCCGACCACCAGGGCCGCGATGGTCTCGAACTGGCTGTGGCCGTACGGGTGCTCGTCGTCCGGGGGCTGGCGGGAAAGCCGCACGAAGATCTTTACCGCGACATAGTAGATGAAGTCGGAGGTGGAGTTTATCCCGTCGGCGAGCAGCGCGGCGCTGTGCCCGACTATGCCGACTATGGTCTTAAGCAGGGCCAGGAAAACGTTGGAGAACAGGCCGATGTTCACCGCGAAATCGCAGGCGTCGTTGCGGGCGGCTTCGGAGCCGGGCTGAGTTTCTTTTTCCGTGGCCATGCGTCAATGATACAAAGAAAACGGCGGCGCCGCTAACCGCCACCCGGGCCCACAAGCGCCTGGGCCAAAAAACGCCCCGGGCTGGGCCTTTGGCCGCATGCGCCGCCGGACTTTAAAGGCTAGACTATCCTGGATGAGAAAGCTGGCCCTTTTAGCGGGACTGGCCGCGGCCTTTTTCTGGGCGGCGGCCGCCCACGCCGCCCCGGCGCGGGTGGTATTCATCCGCCACGCCGAGAAGACCGGCTACGACAATCAACTGAGCGAGAAAGGTTTCCGCCGCGCCAGGGCGCTGGTGGACTTCTTTATTTCAAACACGGCCGTAAACGCCTACGGCGCGCCCGCGGCTATTTACGCGGCGGCCCCGAAGCACGAGGACAGCTCCATCCGCTCCATTCAGACGGTCACCCCGCTGGCGAAAGCCGTGCGGTTGGAGATCAATAAGGATTTCACGCGGGGCGAGACCCGCAAGCTGGCCAGGAGCATCATGACGGACCCGGCCTACGAGGGCCGCCTGGTGGTGGTCTGCTGGCAGCACGCGGCCCTGGTGGACGCCGTATGGGACCTGGCCGAAGAAAGCGGCGCGGGCCAGGCGTTCCTGGGAAACCTGCCCAGCGAATGGCCGGACGAAGTTTTCGACCGCGCCTGGGTCGTGGACTTTTACCGCGGCAAAGCGGTCTCTTTCAAGGATATCCCGCAGCGGCTGCTGCCGGGCGACAGCTCAAAGTAATTTTTTCACTTGGCGCCGAGGGCGGCGGCCGCGGCGGTCACTTCCGCCAGCGGGTCGTCCACGGCGCTTATGCTGATGCCGTCGCCGGACTTTGAGGGCAGGAAGGACAGCCGCCCGCCGAAGGCCTTGCGCCAGGCGGCTATGGCCTGCGGCGGCACCTGCGCTCCGGGCAGGAAGAAGATCTCCAGCGTGTCCTCTTTCTGCGTCACCGAGCGCACCGAGCGCCGCGCCAGGCGCTTCTTGAGGCTGATGATCGCCACGAGGTTCTTCAACGGGGCCGGGGCCGGCCCGGAGATATCCTCGAAGTCTTTCAGCACCCTTTCCAGCTCGCTCTCCTTGGCGTTCAGCAGCTTCTTGTAGAAGTTCAGGCGTTCCATGTCGTCGCCCACGTAATCCTCGGGGATGAAGGCCGGCAGCAGCAGGTCCATCTTCGGCTCGGGCAGTTCGGCAGCGCCGGCGCGGCCCTTGATGCGGTCTATCTCGCCGTTGAGCAGCTTGATGTACATCTCGAGGCCTATGGAATTTATGAAGCCGTGCTGGCGCACGCCCAGCAGCTCGCCCGCGCCGCGGATCTCCAGGTCGCGCATGGCCAGGCGGAAGCCGCTGCCCAGCTCGGTGAATTCCTCCAGCGCCGACAGGCGGCGCACCGCGTCCTCGCTGATCTCCTTCTTTTCCGCGTCCGGCGCCGCCTCCGAGATGAGCTCGGCCTTCTTCATTAGCTTCTGCGCGCCCTTCTTCATCCAGGACGGGAAATACAGGTAGCAGTAGGCCTTCTGCTTCTCGCGCCCGATGCGCCCGCGCAGCTGGTAGAGCTGGGCCAGGCCCATCTCGTGCGCGTTCTCCACTATCAGGGTGTTAACCGTGGGAATGTCGATGCCGGACTCTATGATGGTGGTGGCCATCAGCACGTCGTACTTGCGGTTGAGGAAATCCCACATGTGCTTTTCCACGGCCTCCGCCTTCATCTGGCCGTGTATCACCGCCACGCGCAGCTCGGGCATCAGGCGCTTGAGGTAGGCGGCGCGGCTGTCGATGGTCTCCACGCGGTTGTGCACATAATAGACCTGGCCGCCGCGGGCGAGCTCGTAGGTGACGGCCTCGGCCGCGCCTTTCTCGGTGAAAGGCCGCACAAAAGTGGAGATGGCCTGCCGCCCCACGGGCGCGCTTTCGATGACGGACATCGACTTGAGCGAAGAGAGCGACTGGTAGAGGGTGCGCGGGATTGGCGTGGCGCTCATCAGCAGGCAATGCACGCCCTTGGCGGCCGCCTTGATCTTGTCCTTGTCCTTCACGCCGAAGCGGTGCTCCTCGTCGGCTATCATCACCCCGAGGTTGGCGAACTTCACGTCCTTTTGCAGCAGGCGGTGCGTGCCGACGATGATGTCTATCTTGCCCGCCTCCAGCTCCCTCAATATCTTCCTCTGCTCCGCAGCCGGCACGAAGCGCGAAATGACCTTGATGACCAGCGGGAAGCCGGCGAAGCGCTTCGCGAAATTGCGGGAATGCTGGTCGGCGAGGATGGTGGTGGGCACGAGCACCGCGGCCTGCCGGCCGTTGGCCACGGCGCGCATGGCGGCGCGCATGGCCACCTCGGTCTTGCCGAAACCCACGTCGCCGGCCACCAGCCGGTTCATCGGCAGCTCCTTGGAGAGGTCTTCCAGCACTTCGGCTATCGCGCGCGCCTGGTCGGGCGTCTCGTCGAAAGGGAAGGAGGCGGCGAACTCGTCCTCCAGGTGGCCGCCGTGCGGCAGGGCCGCGGTCTTGAGCGCGGCGCGCTCGGCCTCGAGCTTGAGGATATCCAGCGCCAGCTGTTCGACCTCCTGCTTGACCCGGGTCTTCATCTCGGTCCAGGTCTTGGTGTCCATGTGCGAGAGCCGCGGCGCCTTGCCCTCGGAGCTGATGTACTTCTGCACGCGGCTGAAGTCGTGCAGGGGCACCAGTAATTTATCGCCGCGCGCGTACTCGAGGTACAGGCAGTCGGAATCCTCCACCTGGTTGCCCCAGCGGTCCCGGAAGAAGGCCTTCCTGATGCCGAGGTAGCGGCCCACGCCGTAATCCTCGTGCACGATGAAGTCCCCCACCTTCAGGTCCGTCCACTTGAAGAACTTATTCTTGGGCTTGATAGAGGCCGGGTCGAAGCGGTAGCGGCGCCGGAACAGCTCCGAGGAGGTGATAACGGCCGTCTTCGAAGGCGGGTGGACGAAACCCTCCTCGATATAGCCGGTCTCTATGTGCACCCGGCCGCCGGCCCCGGCGTCGGCCAGCGATTCGGCCAGCCGCTCCGCCTCGCCGCGGTTGATGCAGAAAAGGCGGGCCTCCACGCCGGCCTTCTTGAGCCGGGCCAGTTCGGCCGCGAGCAGCTTGATGTCCGAATTGAAGTTCAGGTTGGAGGCCGCGCCGAAATCCAGTTCCGCTTCCCCGGGCAGGGCCCGGAAGCGCCAGGCGGGGGCTTTTACGGCGGCGCCAGCCGGCAGGTCAGCGTCGAGGAAGGCCAGCCAGCCCTCGCCGGCGTGTTCGCACAGCGGCTTGCCAGGCCCGCCGAACTTGTTCGGCGGCACTTTCACCTCGAGCAGGAAATCGGAAGTGTGCTGGGTATCTATCTCGAAATAGCGCACGCTCTCCAGGCGTTTATCGGAGAAGAACAGGCGCACCGGCTTGTCGAAGCCGGGGGCGTAAAAGTCTATTACCGAGCCGCGGGCGGCGAACTGGCCCTTTTCCTCCACGAAAGAGACGCGCTCGTAGCCGGCCTTCAGGAAGAGGTCAAGCGCGTGGACGCGCTCGTAGTCATGGGCCTGCTTGAAAGAGAAGCCCAGGTCCGAATATTCCTCCCGGGCCATCAGCGCCTCGGCGCAGGCCTCGGGCGAGGCGACGTGGAAATAGTTGCGCCCGGGTTCGGGGGCGTAAAGGGCGCGCATGGCCCTGGCCCGCTCGGACAGGTCGCCGCCCCACAGGCAGACCTCGAAAGGCGGCAGCCCCGGCAGCAGCCCGGCGAGGGACTTGAAGGCGTGCTGCCACTGCGGCAGCGCGTCCTCCGAGGCCGCGGCCACCAGAACCAGGCCCGGCGCGCGCTCGTACTCCTTGAGCGCGAACCAGGCCTTGGCGCTCACGTTCGGAACGCCTTTGACCGCTTTAGGCAGCATAAACCAATAATATAATTTTGGCGCGCGCCGGGACAGCGCGGCCTACTGTTTCAGCGAGAGTTTGAGGGCGGACCGGACGAAGCCTTCCCTGTCGAAGAGCGGGAGCGGCACCCACAGCACGGTGCAGAGATGGTCGGTGCCGGAGAGATAGACATAGCGCGAGCCGGGCAGCACCGCGCTCTCGGCGGGTACCAGCCCGTCGTTCTTAAGCCCGAGGCCCAGCATATAGTCGCGGAACCCCTCGAAGACGGTGTCCAGGTAGGGCAGGAAAGAGTCGTCCTTCCAGGTGCTGTAGGAATAGAACGGCACCTGCGCGGTGAGTTTGCGGATCTCGGCCTCCCTCTCCCGGTGATAGCCCCGGCGGTATTTCACGCTGAGGTTCCGCAGGGACTGCCGGGAGCCGCCGAGCATGTCGAGCAGCAGCGAGGACGGCACGGAGAGAGTGGGGCCGGACAGCATCAGGTCGGCCACCGGCGAGCCGAAGAAGGGGCTCTGCACGGCTATAACGGCGTGGACCTTGCGGCGCAGGTCGGGGCGCTTCAGCAGGGCCTCCAGCGTGTCCAGGCCGCCCTTGCTGTGGCCGACGATCAGCACCTTGCCTGGGGCCTGCTCTATCTCCTTTATGACCTTGCGGGCGTTGGCGTAGATGGAAGTCTCGGATTCTATGTCCACCAGGCGGCAGTCCAGGCCGCGGCCGCGCAGGTAGGCGATCTGCCGGCCGAAATACTCGGGCATGAAAGGCAGGTTCGGCAGGTAGCCGGAATCGCTGGCCAGGTTGGACATGAAGCCGGGCACGAAAAGCAGCCGCATGCCGCGCAGGCGGGAGAGTTCCGACGGGGAAAAATCCTTGCCGGCCGTGAAGACGGCCTCGAACTCGCGGCCCAGCCAGTAAGGGTCCTCCGCCTTGGCGCTCCCGGCGGCGCGCGAGGGCAGAGAAACGGCCGGCGGCTCCGGAGCGGGGCCCGCCGCGGCGGCCTGGTCCAGGGCGGACGGCAGCGCGAAAGCGGGAATAGCGGAACAGAGCAGCAGGAAGGCGGCGAAAGGGCCGGGCTTGTTCATGTGTATATACAGTTTACCCCGTGCGGCGGCGGGGCTCAAGAGCCATTGGGCCCACCGGCGCCGCGTCATTGGGCCCGGCCGCTGGGGCCGTACGGCCTTAATGATATAATTGCCGTAAGCTATGCTGAAATGGGTGGAAATAGACCTTAAGGTCCTCGCCGGCAACGCCCGGGCGGTAAAGAAGGCGCTGCGCCCCGGCGCGCGCTTCATGGCCGTGGTGAAAGCCGACGGCTACGGCCACGGCGCGGCCGAAGTTTCCCGGACCGCGCTGAAGAACGGCGCGGACTGCCTGGGCGTGCTGACCGCAGAGGAGGGCGCCGCCCTGCGCGCCGCGCTGCCGAAAGCCGAGATCCACCTGCTGGCCCCGTCGCTGCCCGAAGAGGCGCCGCTCATATCCCGGCTGGGCCTTGTCCCCACCGCCGACTCCCTGGTTTTCCTGAAGGCGCTGGACCGCGCCGCCAAAAGGCCCGTCCCCTACACCCTGGACATAGACCAGGGCCTGGGACGCTGGGGCGTGAAGCCCGGGGACGCGGAGACTTTCCTGCGGGCCGCGCTGCGCCTGGAGCGCGCGCGACCGGCCTGGCTATCGGCCCACCTGGCCTACCGCCCGGCCCAGAACATGACCGAGGCCGAGGAGAAGCTGGCCGCTTTCGCCCGCCTGGCGCAGCGCCTGCGGGCGCTGGCCCCCGGCCTGAAGGCCCACGCGGCCAATAGCGCCATACTCAGCGACCTGCCGCACTGGCAGCTGGACATGGCGCGGGTAGGCAACCTGCTCTACGGCATCTACCCGACGGACGTTTACAGGAAGAAAAAGCAGGGCCCGCCGCTGCCGGGCCTGGGCAGGCCCTGGCAGTTCTACGCCAGGATCATTTCGGTCAGGGACGTCAGGAAGGGAGAGTCTCTCGGCTACTCGGCCGAGTTCACGGCCCCGCGCCCGATGCGCGTTGCCACCGTGCCGGCAGGCTACTCCGACGGCCTGACCATGGAACCCACCGAGAGCCAGATACGCATCGCCGCGGGCTTCCGCTACTGGGGCGTCATAAACGGCAAGAAGGCTTTCTTCACGGGCCGCGCGGGCATCGCCCACACCCTGCTGGACGTCACCGGCATACCGGGGGCGAAAGTCGGCACGCCGGTGGCCCTGCACGTCCGCCGCACCGCCGCCAATCCCCGTATCCCCCGCTTGTATAAATAGGGACGGAGCCCTATTTCCCCAAACCTGCAAAAATAAAAATACGCTTAAAAAATAAGCGTATTTTTACATTTTTCAGGGCCCAAGCAGGGCGGGAAATAGGGCTCCGTCCCTATTTTAGTGCTGGAGGTCGCAGAATTCCTTGGGTTCGGTGCCCTTTATGAAGGACTCGAGTACCTTCTTCTTGCAGGTGGGCAGGGCCAGCTTGCCGGTCTCCTGGTCCACCGTGACGAAGGTAATGCCGTCCGGCACGGGGAAGTCGCGCACCGGCTGTTCCTTGAGCACGGCCTCCATGATCTCGGTCCACCACGGCACCACGGTGCCGCCGCCGGTCCAGTCCTTCATGGGCAGCGACATGAAATCGTCGTAGCCCATCCAGGCGCCGGCGGTCAGGTCCGGGGTCATGCCGATGAACCACATATCCTTGGAATCCTGGCTGGTGCCGGTCTTGCCCGCTATCGGGCGGCGCAGACGGGCGGCCGCGGCGCCGGTACCGCGCTGCACTACGCCCTTCATCATGTTAACGAGCACGTAGGAAAGCTGCGGCGAGAAGCTTTCGGTCTCCTCGGGCACGGCCTCCTCCAGCACGCGGCCGGAATTATCGGTCACGCGCAGCACGCCGAAGGGCGCCACGTGGATGCCGCCGTTGGCGAAGGTGGAGAAGGCGCTGGCCATTTCCAGGGGCGTCACGAGCGAAGTGCCGAGGCCTATGGAGGGAACGGCCTCCAGGTTGCGCTTGATGCCGGCCCGGTGGCCGACGTCGGCCACGAGGGTGGGGCCCACGCGGGTGACCAGGTAGATGGAAGAGAGGTTCCGGGACTGCTCCAGGGCGCGGCGCAGGGTGATGCGGCCCTGCGTCTTTCCGTCGTAGTTATTGGGCACCCAGATCTTGAAATCCTTGTTGCCGATGAAAGGCTGGATGGCCAGGTCGATGGCGTACTGGTCCGTGGCGCCCTCCAGCAGCCGCCAGTCCTTGCCGTCGTAGTAGTAGGCCATCGGGGAATCTTCCACGATGGTGGCCGGGGTGTAGCCGTTCATCAGCGCGGACATCCAGACGAAGGGCTTGAAGGTGGAGCCGGGCTGGCGGGCCGCCTGGGTGATGCGGTTGAACTTGCTCTCGCGGTAGTTGCGCCCGCCGATCATGGCCTTGATGGCGCCGGTACGGTTGTCGAGGATCACGAAACCGCCCTGCAGCGCCGCGGAGGACTTCTCGACCCCGTCCTTCTCGGGCTCCGGGTTGGCGGCCCTGCTCTTGGCGGCGGCCTCGTCGTATTTGGCGAGGTACTTCTCCATGATCTCCTCGGCCGGGACCTGCATGGAAAGGTCCAGCGTGGTATAGATCTTCATGCCGCCCTTCCACAGCTGGGCGGTGCCGTACCTGGGCTCGAGCTGCTGCCGCACGTACTCCACGAAATAGGCGGCGTGGCTGGAGAACAGCGAGGATTTCTCAGTGGGAATGGTCTCGGCCTCGGCGGCCTCCGCCTCCTTGGCGTCTATGTACTTCTCGGCCACCATGCGCTGCAGCACCAGCTTGCGGCGCAGCTTGGCCCGGTCGGGATTATTGAAAGGCGAGAAGCGCTCCGGGGAAGGGATCAGCCCGGTGAGCAGCGCGCATTCGCCCAGCGTCATCTCGGACACGTCCTTGCCGAAATAGAGCTTGGCCGCGGACTGCACGCCGTAGACGCCCGCCCCGAAGTAGATCTGGTTGAGGTACAGCGCCAGGATCTCCTGCTTGGAGAAGTTGCGCTCTATCTGCAGGGCGAGGATCATCTCCTTGACCTTGCGGCTGATGGTCTTCTCGGGCTTGAGGAAGATGAGCTTGGAGAGCTGCTGGGTCAGGGTGGAGCCGCCCTGGGCGGTGCGGCGGTGCAGGATGTCGCGCAGCAGGGCGCGGGCGATGCCGCGCGGCGAGATGCCCCAGTGGCGGAAGAAATTCTGGTCCTCCATGGCTATCACGGCGTTCTGCATGTCCACCGGGATCTTTGAAAGAGGCAGGATGGCCCGCTTCTCCACGGAGAATTCGGCTATCACCTGGTTGTTGATGTCGTAGACGTAGGTGGTCAAGGACGGGGTATACTCGTCCAATTTGTCCACCGAGGGGATGTCGGCCAGCACCTTGCGCATAGTCAGGGAGGCCAGCAGGATGATGAGCGCCGAAACCGCGCCTATGGCGTAAACCGTCTTAAGCACCAGTTCGCGGGCGCTGAGGCCGTCCAGGTAATCGAGGAACCTGCGAAAAAATTCCATGGCTCAATTATATAACAAGGCCGGCCACCGCCGCGACCCCGCCGATTGCCGCCGGCGCCGGGAAAATGATAGATTCATGTTACTATGAGGAAATCGATATTGATACTGCCTTTCCTGCTCCTGGCCGCCTGCTCGGACCGGGACGGCAAGACCGTGGCGAAGATAGGCTCCGAGAAGATCACCGAGGATTACCTGCAGCGCAAGTTCATGGAGATCAGCCCCGCCGCGCAGGTCTACCTGGCCACCAAGCCGGGCCGCCGGCAGTTCCTGGACGTCATCATCCACGAGCGCCTGATGCTGATGGCCGCCCGCAAGAGCCGGGTAGCCTCCGACAAGGAGTACAAGGACCGGGTCAAGCAGAAGGAAGCGGAGATGAACGAGATGCTGCAGGAATACCGCGATTTCATGCTCACCAAGATGTGGGTCGAGCACATGCGCGGCGGCGAGCTCAAGGTCACCGACCAGGAGGTCGAGGACTATTACAAGGCCCATCCCCAGAAGGTCACGCTGGCCCATATCCTGCTGCCCAGCTACGAGGAGGCCGAGAAGGTCATCCGCAAGATCAAGGCCGGCGCCGATTTCGACCGCACCGCGAAGGAATACTCGCTGGACAAGGAGACCGTGCGCCTGCCGCCGGTCATGTACGGCGAATTCCTGCCGGAGCTCGAGGACATGGCCTTCAAGATGCGCGTGGGCGAGGTGCAGGGCATCGTTAAGACCCAGCTCGGTTTCCACATCATCAAGAAGCTGGCCCAGGACACCGCCCCGCGCGACCAGTCCATGGACCGGGTGCGCAAGATACTGGAGAAGAAGAAGTTCGACGCCTACCTGGCCAAGTTCCAGGAGAAGACGAAAGTGGAGGTACTCGATGAAAATTACAAATAAGACCCTGCTCGCGGCGCTGCTGGCCGCCTGCGCGGCCCCGGCCGCGGCGGCCGTGGTGGAGGAACTGGCGGCCCGGGTCAATAACGAGCCCGTGACCGTTACCGAATACAAAAGGGCCAAGGAAGCCCTGGCCGAGCAGTACGCCGCGGCCATGCCCGACTTTTTCCGCCAGAAGGACGCCGACAAGCAGCTGGCCAAGGCCGCCCTGGACAAGCTGGTGGACGAGGCCCTGCTGCGGCAGAAGGCCGAGACCCTGAAGATCAAGGTCTACGAGCGCGAGCTGGAGAACGGCGTGGGCGAGATCAGGAAGCGCTTCTCCCGCTCCCCCGCCGGAGAGCCGCTGGCGCCCGAGAAGTCGGAGGCCGCCTTCCGCGAGGAGCTCAAGAAAGAGGGCGTCACGATGGAGGAGTTCCGCGAGCGCATCCGCAAGCAGCTGATGGTGCAGAAGCTGGTGCAGGACACCATCCGCGGCCGCGCCAAGATGCCCGGCGACGCCGAGACCAGGGCCTACTACGAGAACATCGTCCTGGTCCTCAAGGGCGAAGAGGCCAAGGTCGCCGGCCTGGACGAGGAAGCCAAACAGGACCTGCTCGCGGTGGCCGGCCGCTTCAAGGAGCTGACCGCCGAGCGCCTGCGCCTGCGCCATATCCTGATCAAGGTTAAGGAAGGCGCCACGCCCGAAGAGAAGAAGGCCGCGCAGGCCCGCGCCCAGGCCCTGCGCAAGGACCTGGACAAGCTTGATTTCGACGACGCCGTGGAGAAGAACTCCGACGACCAGGAGAGCGCCAAGCGCGGCGGCGACCTGGGCTACGTCGTGAAGGGCATGCTGCCCGAAGAAGTGGAAGCCGCCGCCTTCAAGATGCAGGTGGGCGACAACTCCCAGCCGGTGCTGAGCAAGTTCGGCTGGCATATCCTGCGCCTCGAAGAGAAGCGCGCCGCCCAGAAGCTGCGCTACGAGGCCGTCAAGGACGACCTGGAGCAGGTGCTGTCGCAGAACGCTTTCGCCGCGGAGCTGGGCAGCTACCTCAAGGAGCTGCGCAAGGACGCCAAGATACAGGTCTTCCTCAAAGAAGGCCAGGCCGACTGAGCGGAGGCCGGAGGACCGCGGGAGGCAGGTGCTTCCCGCGGTTTTCTTTTGCCCCGGCAAGGCTCCTACATACTATAATCTACTTATGAAACCCTCGATCCTGATAACGGCGGGCGACCCGCTGGGAGTGGGCCCCGAAGTCGCGGTCAAGGCTCTCAGGAACGCGGCCGTGCGCCGGGCCTGTTCCCCCTTCCTGATCGGCGATACCAGGGCCCTGCGGCGGGCCGGCTGGACGCCGGCCCTCTGCCCGCTCATCCCCTGCGACGCCGACGGCAAGCTCCCGGAGCGGCCCGCCCCTACGGCGGCCGGCGGCCGGGCTTCGCTCGCCGCCGTGCTGCTGGCGGCCCGCCTTATGCGCTCCGGCTTCTTCGCGGCCCTGGTCACCGCCCCCGTCTCAAAAAAGTCCTGGTCGCTGGCCGGGGCCCCGGCGCCGGCCCACACCGACCTTTTCCGCCTGCTCGAGGGCCGCGAGCCGCTCATGCTTTTCTCCCGGGGCCGGCTGAACGCGGCCCTGGTCACCGAACACCTGCCGGTGAAGGACCTTTCCCGGGCGCTGACTCCCCGGCTGATAAAGGAGAAGGCCCGCCTGTTCGCCGGGGCGCTGAAGGCGCTGGGCCGCCGCGCCCCGCGCCTGCTGGTCTGCTCCCTCAACCCCCACGCCGGGGACGGCGGGGTGATAGGCCGCGAGGAGCTGGACTCGGTCGGCCCGGCCTTGCGCTCCCTGCGCGCGGCGGGGCTTAAGGCCGAAGGGCCGCTGCCCTCGGACGCCGCCTGGGCGGCCCACCTGGCCGGCCGCGGCGACGGACTGCTCTGCCTCTACCATGACCAGGCCCTGGCCCCGCTCAAGCTGCTGCCGGGCGGCGCCCCGGCGGTGCACTGGACCTGGGGCCTCTCTTTCGTCCGCACCTCCCCGGCCCACGGCACGGCCTTCGACATCGCGGGCAAGGGGATAGCGGACCCGGCCGGCATGCGCGAGGCGCTGCTGTTCGCGGCCAGGCTGGCCAGGGGAGCCCGGAGATGACGGAACTCATAGGCTACGCGGCCTCGGCGCTGGTGGCGGTATCGCTGCTCACCAGCAATGTCCTGCGCCTGCGCGTGCTGAACCTCGCGGGGGCGCTGGTCTTCGTGGTCTACGCCGGGCTCACCCGGGCCTGGCCGGTGCTGGCCGTCAACCTTTTCGTCGCCGGGATCGACCTCTGGCATATCGTGGCGCTGAAGGCGCGTAAGGACGTTTTCAAGCTGATGGAGGTGGGGACCGGGGACCCGCTGCTGAAGAATTTCCTGGCCTACCACGCGCGCGGCATCTGGCAGTTCTTCCCCGATTTCGACCTGGCGGCGCTGGAGAAGCCGCGCTGCGTATTCATCCTGCGCAACCTGCTGCCGGTGGGGCTGTTCGTATACACGGAGCGGCCGCCGGAGATCCGCATCCACCTGGACTACGTGGCCGAGGATTACCGCGACCTCAAGAGCGCGCGCTACCTGTTCAACCGGCCGGGCAACGCCGAGACCTTCGGCTGCTGCGCCGAATTCACGGCGTTGAGCGGTTCGCCCAGGCACGCGGCCTACCTGCGCCGCGTGGGCTTCACCGAGGAACGCAAGGGATTTTTCAGGAAAAAGATAGGGGCCTGACCCGGCGCCCGCTAGGGCACCTGCGCCAGGCGCACTTTCAGCCCGGCGGGGACGACCGCGCCGGTGTAGAAATCGTGCCGGTCGGTCTCGGCCCCCGCCGCCATGGCCATGGGGTCCACGCGGTAGCTGATCACGGCTTCCTTGCCGGCCTTCTCCACCTTCACGATGCTGAAAATGCCGTTCGGGAGTTCCGACAGCGAGACCAGCACGACCACGGAGTCGCGGGAGAAATCCGGGGCGGAGAACGAGGAGGGCTGAGGTTTGAAGCCCGAGGGAGCCGCGGCCGAGGAGCGGCATTTGCGGGTGGCCGTGAAAGCCCACCAGGTCTCGGAACTTTTGAAAACCTTGAAATCCACGGGCGCGGTGAGCAGGGTCACGCCTTCCTGCCCGGGCCGACGGCCCAGTTCCGGCATGGCCTGGCCGGCCAGGCGCGGCTCCTTGCCGGGATCGCCCGGGACGCTGATCTTCTTATCCAGGTCCGAATCCTTCAGCGCTATGGGGGCGGGCTTGCGCCTGTTCCCGCCGCTCAGCTCCTCCAGGGTCTCCATCATGCCCTTGGGCTTTTCAGCCACGCCGGCGAAATTACTGTCCTTGACCAGGGAGATCGCGCCCTCGCTCCTGACGGAGGAGGTGGAAAGGCCCTGCCGGTAGCCGGGAACCATGGACGCCCTGGCCCCGCCGCCCTGCTGGGCGGCGGCCAGCGCCGCCCGGGCGGCCGCCTCGGCCGAGCCCGGCTCCTCCTCTTTCTCCTCCTGGCCGGGCATCTCCGAGGGCCGGCCCATGAAGCTGCCGGCGTAGTTAAGCAGGATCAGCAGGGTAAAAACGGCTATGAGCCCGGTGAATATATAGATCAGCGTCCTGACCAGCCTCGTATCCATACCGCAATTGTATAAAGGTGGAGGCAGGCTTTTCCACCTCAAAATGCCGTTACCGGGATTTAACCAATCGTTATTATTTCTGTAACAGGCCGCGGGTAGAATTATATAGTGTAAAAGCAAATCCATATCGGGCCGGCAAAGCGGCCTTACGGAGCGGCGACTATGAAATATTGGGCATACGTGAATAACGAGATCCTCGGCCCGTTCGAGAAGGAAAAACTGCTGGAACTGCCTTCCTTCTCTCCGGCGCTGCTGGTCTGCCCGCAGACGCCTGTGGGCGAAAAGACCGAGGACTGGAAGGAAGCCTCCTCCTACCCGGAACTTTCCGCCATGCTCGGGGCCGGCGGCGCCCTCTCCGGCAAGCCGCAGCCCCAGCCGGCGGCGGCCCCCGCGGCCGCCCCCGCGCAGGAAGCCGCGAAACGCGAGATCGTAGAACCCGCGCCCGCCATCACCGGCTTCAAGCCGCTGACCGCCTCCGCTCTCGACCCAGTCCCCCCTTCCGACCACCGCCCGGCAGGCATAGAGATCCCCACCAATAGCCTGCACAAGGCGGGAGCCGGGAATGAAACCACCCCGGCGGCCGCGCCCGCCGCGGCCCCCGACCCGGCGCCGGCCGCTTTCACCGCCCCCGAACCCGCTCCGGCCCCCGCCCCGTGCCGCCGGTTGACAAAACCCTCCCCGGTGAC
>CAYSYJ010000047.1:0-13932 GCA_964435105.1 uncultured Elusimicrobiaceae bacterium | reverse complement strand
CCTGTTCTCGGTAACGGAGACGCCGCGCGTGGCCGCCGGCCGGGTGCCGCTGGTGGTGCATATCCTCGCCCCGTCCATGCGTCCGGTGCAGGTCACCAAGGATTTAAAAAGTTTCTGGGCGGAAAGCTACCCCAAATTGAAACCGGCGCTCGCGCGCCGGTATCCAAGGCACAAGTGGCTGTAAGCCTTACAGCCTGAAGAAGCCCCTTATCCTCGAGAGCAGGTCGCGCTGGGCGGCCAGGCCGGCCGCGGCCTGTTCGCCGGCCAGGCTCTCGCGCGCGGCGGCCAGTTCCCCCCGGCGCTTGGCCAGCAGCGAGGCGATGGACTCCGCGATCTCCGGGCGGCTCGCCAGCACGCCCCGGAAGCCCTCCCGGTCCAGCCGGTAGCAGCCCACGTCGCCGGCGGCCACCACGGTGGCCGAGCGCGGCTCTCCGGTGAACAGCCCCATCTCGCCTATGAAATCCCCGGGGCCCAGGGTCTTTACGGTCTTGAAGGAGCCGTTATCACCCGAATGCACGCGCACCTCGGCGCTGCCTTTATAAAGGATATAGAGCCAATCGGCCACGGCCCCCTGGCGCATCAGCGGCTCGCCGGCGGAGAAAGGCGTAGCGCTGAGGCGGCCCGCCAGGATATCGCGCTCGGCGTCGGTCAGGCCCTGGAACACGTCCACGGCTTTTATGGCCGCGAGGCGCCGCTCCTGCTCGCGCTTGGCGCCCTTTTCGGCGGCCTGCTCGGCGGCCTCGCTGAGCACCATGGAGCGGTTCGGCACGGAAAGCTTTATGCCGGCGCGCGACAGCGCGTAGAAGACCTTCATGCGCACCCGGGAATCCGTGCCGGCGGGCGAGGTGAAATCGGAGAGATAATACCGCACCTCGTACTTGGCGCAGTTAGGCTCGAAGGAGCTCAGCCCGCAGCACGGGGCCGGCGCCGCGGCTACCCCGGCAGGCAGGTCCTCGCGGAAAGCCGCCTCCACCGCGGCTATGACCTCGCCGGGGGTGCGGTCGTAGTAGACATTGAAAGGCACCGCCCGCCAGGTGGCGCTGCCGGCGGCGCGGCCGAGCACCGTCACCGGGCTCTTCATCAAGTTTATGTTGGGAATGATAACCACGTCCCCGTTGGTGGTCTCCAGGGTGGTCTGGCGCCAGCGCACCTCGCGGATGACCCCCTCGTACTGGTCCACCCGTATCCAGTCCCCGGGCCTGAAGGAATTCTCCAAGTGCAGCACCATGCCGCCTATCACGTTGCCCAGCGTGTCCTGCAGCGAGAAGGCCAGCACGCCGGTTACCACGGCGGAAGTGGTGAGCACGCCGCTCAGGTCCGCGCCGGAGGCGGAAACCACGGCCAGGGCGCCCAGCAGGTAGCCGCCGGCGAGGATCAGGTCCTCCACGAACTTGGAGACCCGCGCCCGCACGCGCGGCAGCACGAAGGAGAAGCCGAACACCGCCACCACGTTGATGGCTGCCATCATGGCCAGCAGACGCGAGGCGATCTCGAGCAGCCTGGGCAGACGGCCGGCGGCGGCTCCGCCCATGAACTTAACGGCCAGCAGGCCCAGCACCGAGAAGACGGCCATCAGCGCCGTGCCGCCCAGGCGCTTGCGCGAGGGCGGGTCCAGCCGGTACAGCGCGGCGGTGGCGGCGAAGATGAAGGCGTAGAAGCCGATGATCCAGGGTCCGAAGAGGGCGGAGATGTTCTGCATAGTTATATTCTAGAAAAAAGAGGGGCGCGCCCCGCGCAGCAGCAGGACGGCGGCAAAAGCCAGTTGGGCCAGGATAGCCGCGCCGCAGGCGGCCGAGAGCAGGCGCGTCTTGCGCACCGCGGACCGGGAGGCGGCTATGATGCGGGCCACTATGTCCTCGTAGATCTTGATGGCGGTTATGCCGCCGCCCAGGTACCGGTCCATGCGGAAGACCAGCTCGGAGTATGGGGACCTCGCGAGGTCTTCGGGCAGCACCAGGGAATCTTCCTGGCGCACCTTGCCGACGGGCTGGTCCAGCAGCGGCAGCTGCCTGTCCAGGGCGGTGAAAGGCGAAAGGGCGGCCAGCACCAGCGCCAGGGCCGCGCAGAGCAGCCCGACGGCGGTATAAGCAGGCCACCCCTCTTTGAAAAAGCCGGCCAGCCAGGGCAGTTCCAGCACGGCCAGCAGGCCCACCAGGCCGAGCTTCAGGTCCGTCCATTCCGCGGCGCGGCGCACCGTATCATGGATGACCCAAAGCCGCCGCTCCGGGTCCGGGCTCAGGTGGGAAGAGATGCTCATGGAGTTGCCGCTATACATATGTCGGGATTATTATAGACAAAAAAGGCCCCCGCGCGGGGGCTTAAATCCGGCGTTGGACGTAAAAAACCCGCGGGCTCTCCCTGTTTTTGGATATAATGAGGACGGCGGTCATTGCCGCTAAAACCATGAAAACATATTGCGTAAAGTGCTATACCACGCACGACGACACGCTTCCCTGTTATGACCAGACCGCGCAGGCGGCGAAGGACATGGGCATTAGAGACAAGCCCAAACCGTCCTCCCCTGAACAGGCCCGACGCGACAACACAACCCTGACCATGGCCACTATATTGGTCATACTGGCCGCCCTGCTCCTGCTCGTGGGCGGCGCCTTCCTGTTCTCCTGACCGCCCCTCCCCCGGTACCGCGGCAATAAAAAAAGCCCCCGGCTCGGGGGCTTTCAAATTTGGCTCCGGGACTAGGTGAGGACCGCCTTTAGAGCAAAGCATAATTATGCTTTGCGTGCGGTCCGCAAGGCCGGAGGCGTTTTTTCAGCGAAAAACGCCGAGGCGGGGTCGCGGAAAGCCGCTATGCGGCTTATCCGTGACTTGCAAAAACGTGAAGTCCGTCCCGGAGCCAGCAAAAAACCCCCTTGCGGGGGTTTTTAAAGCTGGCTCCCCTACTGGAACGCAAAGGGGAACAGGCTTATACTGAGTCGGGAGGTGAGAATCCTCTGAGGGCTAGTTGTTCCCGCTAGTGCTTCCAAGTGAAGGCGGGATGCCCTCCATGGAGAAAGGAGAATGCCACACCTCGTTATAATGCAACAGGCGTACCCCTCCAAAAATACAGGCCATAAGCAGCCAAATAACTACCAGCACAATCAACTTGGCTTTAATGCGGTTTTGCCGCCCCCAATCAATTAGTCGGCTAATTCTTCCCATTAGGTCTATACAATTGCCTCAAAACCTGCATTGATTCTTGGTACGAATTTATAGACGGCGGCGGGAATTTGTTCCAATACTCTGGATGAATATAACAAGCATACACCGCCCACCAGGAAACCAGCATCAGCAACCCGAATGACAAAGCAATAGAGATATTTAATCCCCAGTTGGCTATCCAGCGAATAGTTTTTTTAAATCTCTCGCTCATAAATGCAGGTTTCGATATTCTACAAAAAGGCGGCCCTGGTGATATAAAAACAGGCCCCTTTTGACAGGGGCCTGAAATTTTCTCCGGGACTAGGATTTGGTCACGGGTTCCCTCCGCGCCGTCGCGCGTCGGGACCCGCGACCCCGGCTCGCCGCTGCGGGCTGGTGCCCTCGCGGCTCCGCCTTTCAAATCCTAACGCAGGCCATAATTATGGCCTGCTGTCCCGGAGAAAAATTAAGGCCCCTTGCGGGGCCTAAATTTTCTCCGGGACTAGGATTTGAACCTAGACAAAGAGATTCAGAGTCTCTCGTGCTACCGTTACACCATCCCGGAATAAAGCTGACAGGACTATTATATAAATTTTCCCGGCAGGCTGGAAATCTAATCGGGGCACCCAGGATCGAACTGGGGACTCATGCTCCCAAAGCACGCGTGATACCATTTCACCATGCCCCGAAGGGCTATAGTGTATAAATTAGCGCCCCAGCCGTTCAAACGGCGGCCCGCGGGAGGGTGAAGGAGAACACCATGCCGCCGGCGGTATTGCGCTGCGCGGCCACGGAGCCGCCATGCGCCTCCACTATGCGCTTTACGGTGGCGAGCCCCAGCCCGATGCCGCCCACTTCGCGGGTCAGGTAGTCGGCCGCCTGGAAGAAGCTGTCGAAAAGGTGCGGCATGTCCTTGTCCGGCACCCCGGGCCCTGTGTCGGAGAAAAGGAAAACCGCGCGCTCCGGAGTATAGCGGGCCAGCGCGGTGACCGAGCCGCCCTTGCGGTTGAATTTAACGCCGTTGACCAGCAGCTGGCGGAAGGCCTCCCTGAGCAGGCCGGCGTCGGCCGTCACGGGATAGGGTTCTCCCTCCAGCTGCAGCCCGACGGCCACCCGCATCTCGTCGGAGAGGAACTTAACCGACGCGGCGGTGTCGTTAAGAAGTTTCCACAAGTCGACCGGCGCCTTGGAGATCTTGAACTCGTTCTTGAGCAGGCCGCTGTAGAGCAGCAGCTCGTCTATCTCCAGGCGCAGCCACTTCAGGCCCTTGTCGGCGCGCTGCCACAGTTCGCGCTGCTCCACCGCCAACTGCGGCCCCAGCAGTTCCAGGGAAGCGCAGGCTATGGCCAGCGGCGTGCGCAGTTCGTGGTTGACCCGGCCCAGGAAGGCGTCCTTCACCCGCTCGGAGGCCTTCAGCTCGGCGTAGGCGTCCTCCAGCTCCTTCTTGAGGGCCTTCTCATGTTCCAGCTCCGAGGAAAGCGCCGCCTTCTCCAGCACCGAGCGCAGGACGGCCGCCAGGTGCTCCACCGAAAAAGGCTTGATGATGTATTCCGAGGCGCCGGACTTGAGCCCGCCTATGGCGGTCTCCAGCGAAGGCGCCGCCGTCATCATGACCACCCGCGTGGCGGGCGAGACCGCGAGGATCTCGCGCGTCAGGTCCACCCCGTCGCCCTGGGCGTTTATATTGAGGTCGGTCAGCAGCAGGTCGAAGGTGCGCGCCCGGAAGGCCTCGCGCGCGGCGTCCGACGAGGTAACGGCCGCAACCTCGTCGGCCACCTCTCCCGCTATGCCGGAGCAGAGCGCCAGCATTTCCTCGTCGTCGTCCACGACGAGGATGGAAGCCCGTATCTTGTCCATATTCCCCCCGGGAAAAGTCTACTTACTTTCGAGGAACCTCTTCAAGCCGCGCTTCACGGCCGCCCCCACGGCCTGGCGGGACTTCTCGTCCAGCAGGAAAGCCCGGCTCCTGTCTATATCCCCTATCTCCAGCAGCACCCGGTAGGGCGCCCTGTTCACGTTCTCGTCTATGCTGTAGAAAGCCAGGCGGCCGGTGGCCGCGCAGCGGTAATCGTTGCGCCCGGCGGAGCTGTCCAGGTGCGTGCCGCGGTTCTCCAGGTCGGTGGCCCGGGCGATCTCCTCTATCAGGATATCGGAAAGGCGGCGGTTAGCCGCCTCCATAGGGTCCCCGTCGTGGATATAGCCCCAAATGGCGTGGCGGCCGGTGCCGCCGTTATTATGCAGCCCTATGAAGAAGTCCGGCCTCAGGGCATTGGCCCGCTTCAGCTCCCAGGCGTAGCCGGAGATCTTCCCGTCCTCTACGGCCGTGGTATGGGCCTTCAGGGTATTGGTGCCCTTGTCGGCATGGTGCAGGCCAGGCTGGAAATAGCTCCAGACCTTATGTTCGGTGTAAAGCGGCTCCGTCTGCATGGCGTACTGGGCGTAGGCGTCCGCTGTCAGGGCCTCGTTGTAGTTCTCGCCGGTATCGCTCTGATGCGAAGGCTGGTAGACCACGGTGGGCATGGCCGGCCAATCGGCTGCCGCGGCGGGCGCGGCCAGGAGGAACAGGAAAAGGAGCCGCATATCAGAAAGCGAAGACTGCCGTCGCCCCGGCGTAGCCGGGCTGCGCCACCGGGAACAGCATGGCAGAAGGCGTCCCTTTGCGCGCGGGGTCCGCTATCCAGCGGCCCACGGCGGTGCCCAGCGCGGCCCCGGCGAAAACGTCGGAAGCCCAGTGCTTGTCGTCGTACAGGCGTTGCAGGGCGGTGCCGGCGGCGAGCGCGTAGGCCGTAATACCGACCACCGGAGACTCGCAGCGGCGCGAGAACACCGAGGCCACCGCGAAGGCGCTGGTGGTATGGCCCGAAGGGAAGGAGGTGCGGGCGCTCTTGAAGCGGAAAGGGGTGAAGCGGCGCTTGCCGTCCTCCGCGTAGGGGCGCGCGCGGCCGGCCGAATATTTCACCAGCGTGCCTGCGGCGTTCGCGGCCAGGAAGCTCTGCATTGCCAGCCCCGTGGTGCGCAGGCCCTCCTCGCCGTGGAACAGCCAGCAGAGCCCGCCGTAGAGACCCAGCAGGCCCAGTTCATAGGTGCCGTTGCCGAACTTCTCCAGGCCGGAGGAGATATCGTCGTTAAGCGCCGAGCGGTTCTTCCCGGCCAGGCGGCGCAATTGCCCGTCGTAAGAATAGACCAGCAGGCCGCCGGCCGCTATGCCCCCCGCCCACAGGGCGGAGCCGCGGTCCAGCCGCAGCGGCGAGGTTATGACCGAGCCGGCCGCGGCCAGGGTCTGCGAGGCGTAGCCTTTCCTCTCCGCCGCCCCGCAGCGCTGGCATAGCGCCGCGCAGGCGAGCAGGCATAGGAGCAGCCCCGCGGCGCAGAGCCGCAGGGCCGCAAGCAGGGAGAGGAGCAGGGCCACGGGGATCAGTTGCCCAGCAGGCCGGCCTTGAGGGCCTTATCCGAGGGGTTGGGCCCGAGCCAGACGCGCATCAGGGCGTCGCCGAAGTCCTTGCCCTCGATGGAGCCGAGGGTCTTGCCGCCGGCCTGCACTTCCACGCCAACGCCGGGCCGGTAGACGAAGGTGAGCTTGTCGCCTTTCCTGACGTCGGGGATGAGCCGGCCGAATTTTTCGATGCGCTCTTTCAGGGCGGGCAGGGCGTCGCCGGCGTTATTATTGAAGCCGTCGGCTATGGCTTTGGCCACGTCGGGGCCGTCCACGCCGCGCAGGAAGACCAGGTCAATGCGCTTGACCTGCTCGGAGGCGGCTATTTCAGCGCCGTCGACGGAGGTTTTTTCCAGGTAGAGGCCGGCCACATAGACCTTGAACACCACCTTGGTGCGCAGGCCCAGGCCGTTGAGGGCGAGCTTCTTGCCCTCGAACTGCAGGGCCGCGGGCATGGTCACGCCTTTCAGGGACTTTTCCGCCTCGGCGGCGACGAGGCCGCAGGGCAGGGCCAGCAGCAGCAGGAACGCTATCTTTTTCATAAAACTCCTTTCGCCTAACGGCGCCCGTCGTAAAATACACCGAGGCGCCCGGGGTCCCTCACCGCCCGCAGCGGCCGCAGCGCGAAACCGAGCGCCATGGCCGCCAGTTCCATGAAGCCGTAAAGCCGGAACTTCCGGCCCGAGCTCAGGTGCGGGGCGGAGGTAATTATCTCAAATGCGAGGCCCTTAGCCAAGCCCAGCCGGCGCAAGCGCAGGCTGAGCAGCAGTTCCTCGCCCGCGTAGAGCTGCGGACTGAAGCCGCCCGCGGCCAGGAAAGCGTCCCGCCTGCAGAAGAGGAAGGACCCGGCCGCCAGCCGCAGCGAACGAGAGAGCAGGTTCCAGCAGCCGGTGAGCAGCCGGCCCCAGGGCGGCGGGACCGGCGCGTGGGAGCCTATCAGCGCGCCGCCGCCCACGCAGCGGCCGCCGCGCATCAGCGCCAGCGCCTCGCCGAGGGTGGCCGGAGAAAGTTCCGAATCCGCGTCCATGAAGAGCAACCAGTCCCCGCAGGCCCTGGCCGCCCCCGTATTGCGGGCCATGCCTATCATGCGCAGCGGCTCGAATACCGCCAGTGCCCCGGCCGCGGCCGCCGCGGCCGCGGTGCCGTCGGTGGAATTATTGTCGCATACCACTATTTCATAAGACGCGTCCGGGAAAGCCGCGAAGGCGGCCTTGACCGAGGCCAGGCAGCCCCCCAGCAGGGCCTCCTCGTTATAGGCGGGCACTACGACGCTTACTTCCATTTAAGCGAATCATATATATTCCGAACGGGCCTTTTCAATTTGATAAGATAATCCCGACCGGAAACAGCCGCCGCGGGGCGGCCTAAATGGAAAACCTCAGTGAGAACCCGGATCTTACTCTTCACAGGATTAGCTATCATGACGGCAAAGACCACCCTGCCGGCCCAACCGCCGGCGCCCCGTTCCTGGACCCTGGTGCATTTCCTGCCCGGAGATTTTTCCCAGGCCAGGACCGCCAACCTGGCGCCAGCGGCCTTCCCCGAGGGAGTATTCCAGGTGGAGGATTCCAGCCGCCCGGCCGTGCTGACCTCTCCGGAGATAGAGTCGCTTTTCCCCTTCGACAACTTGCTGCTTTCGGCCGGCGCCCTCCTGCAGGGCGGCTCGCTCGAGGCCGAGGCCCAGGTAAAGACCGCCGCCGGCTGGAGCCCCTGGTTCAGCTTCGGCCGCTACGCCCAGGGCAGGGGCCGCGGCAGCATAGGGGGCCAGGACAATGAGTTCGGCCGCCTGGATACCGACATCCTGCGCCTGAAGGCCAGGGCCACCGCCCTGCGCTACCGGCTTACCCTGTCCGAAGGCCGCCGCCCGGCCCTGCTGCGGCTGGCCGCCGTTTCCTATACCGATTCCGCCGCCCCCTATGACCCGGCCTCCGCCGCCAAGCCCGCCGGCTTCAAGCCGGTCAAGGCCGCCCTGCCCTGCCGCTCGCAGATGGCCCTGCAGGTCAAGTATTCCGGAGACATCTGCAGCCCGGTCTCTCTTACCATGGCCTTCGGCGCGCTGGGGCTGGAGGCCGACCCGCTCAAGACCGCCGCGGCCGTGCTGGACCCGTCGGAGAACATCTACGGCAACTGGTTCATGAACACGGCCCACGCGGGCTCCCGCGGGCTTTACGCGGTGCTGGCCCGCCTGAACAATTACGAGGAGCTGGCCGCCCTGCTCGCGGCCGGCGCGGTGCCGGTGGTGAGCGTCACCTTCGGCCCCGACGAACTCAAACGCTCCCCCCTCAAGAAGACCAAGGGCCACCTTATGGCGGTAACCGGCTTCGACGCCAGGGGCAATGTGCTGGCCAACGATCCGGCGGCGCCGGAGGACCGCACCGTGCCACGGGTCTACGACAGGGCCGAGTTCGCGGCCGCCTGGCTCAATAACAAGTACGGCCTCACCTATATCCTCGCCAGGGACTTCAACCGCCTGCTCGCCGTGAAAGGCAGGATGGCGGAATTCTATTCCATGCCGCCCGCCGACGGCGCCGAGCGCGCCAAGCTCATAGAAAGCCAGCTGGTGGCCAATGAGCGCGTGGAGTTGCTTGAAACCTCCGGCGGGTGGGCCCGCGCAAAGGCGCTGGAGCAGTCCAGCCTCAAGGCCGACGGCAAGACCCTGGCCCCCTACGAGGGCTGGCTGCCGCTGGAGGCGCTGGCTTTCAGCCTGCCGCTGGCCCCCACCGCCGTGGTGCGCGCCAAGACGCTAAAAGCCGGAGGCGCGGAGATCTCCATGGGCGTGAAGGTGCGGCCGCTCGCCCGCACCAAGGCGGGCCTCAAGGTGGCCCTGCCCGGCGGCGAGGCCGCCGTGCTGCCGGAGAAGCACCTGACCCCGCTGGCCGCTAACGCGAAGCGGGACGGCCTGCGCGCCGCCATACTGGGCACGGCCCGCGTCTTTCTCGGAGACAAATATTACTGGGGCGGCCGCTCGGCCTGGGGCATAGACTGCTCCGGCCTGGTGAACCTGGCCTACCGGGCCTGGGGCCTGGACCTGCCGCGCAATGCCGGCGACCAGTACGCGGCCTCCCGGCGCGTCTCGCGCGAGGAGCTCAAGCCCGCGGACCTGATCTTCTCGGCCGACGCCGCCAAACCCCGATTCATCAACCACGTCATGCTTTACGCGGGCGCCGGCCGCCTGATCGAGGCCACCGGCGACAGCAACTCGGTGCGCGAGGTCTCCTTCAAGGAGAAGTTCGGCGCCGACTTCGCCAAGGTTAAGCACGGCGCGCTGGTGAACGGCAAGAAAGTGTTTTTCGGCAGGCTGCTGAACTAGCAGGGAGGCGATCATGAACATAGGATCCAGGATAGCGGACATTTTCCCCGAGGCCGGCGCCGTGCCGCAGGAGGCGCGCCCGGCGCCGCTGGAGCAGAAGGACTACCTGGTCAACGGGCGCATCAAGCCCTGGACCGGCCCGCGCCAGGAGGTGCTCTCCCCGGTCTGTTTCAAAGGCCGAAAGGGCGCCGAGCGCGTGCGGCTGGGCTCCTACCCCCTGATGACCGAGAAGGAGGCCCTGGAGGCGCTCGACGCCGCCGCCAAGGCCTACGACGACGGCAAGGGCCTGTGGCCCACGCTCAGCGTGGAGGCCCGCATCTCCCACATGGAGGATTTCGTCTGGCGCATGAAGGAGAAGCGCGCCGAAGTGGTGAAGCTCCTGATGTGGGAGATCGGCAAGTCCGCCGACGATTCCGCCAAGGAGTTCGACCGCACGGTGGAATATATCGTCGATACCATCAACGCGCTCAAGGAGCTGGACCGCTCTTCCTCGCGCCTCTCCATCACGCAGGGCATCATGGCCCAGATCAAGCGCTCGCCGCTGGGCGTGGCGCTGTGCATGGGCCCCTACAATTACCCGCTGAACGAGACCTTCACCACGCTGATCCCGGCGATACTGATGGGCAACACCGTGGTGTTCAAGCCGCCGAAGTACGGCGTGCTGCTGCACCGCCCGCTGATGGAGGCCTTCCGCGATTCCTTCCCCAAGGGCGTCGTCAACACGCTCTACGGCGAGGGCCGCAAGATCATAGGTCCCATCATGAAGACCGGCAAGGTCAATGTGCTGGCCTTCATAGGTTCCAGCAAGGTGGCCGACGTCCTGCGCGTGCAGCACCCGGCGCCGCACCGCCTGCGCTGCGTGCTGGGCCTGGACGCCAAGAACGCCGGCATAGTGCTGCCCGACGCGGACATCGACCTGGCAGTCTCGGAATGCGTCACCGGCGCGCTCAGCTACAACGGCCAGCGCTGCACCGCCCTCAAGATCCTCTTCGTGCACCGCTCGGTGCAGAGCGAGTTCATAGAGAAGCTGGTCACCGCCATCGAGGGCCTGAAGCTCGGCATGCCCTGGGAGCCCAAGGTGAAGATAACACCCCTGCCCGAGGCCGAGAAGCCGGCCTACCTGGCCGAGGTCCTGGCCGACGCCAAAAAGCACGGCGCCAAGGTGATCAACGAGGGCGGCGGCCTGGCCAACGCCACTTTCGTCTACCCGGCCGTGGTCTACCCCGCCAGCCCGAAGATGCGCCTGTGGCGCGAGGAGCAGTTCGGCCCGGTGGTGCCCGTGGTGCCGTTCAGCGACGTCAAGGAGCCTCTGAAGTACGTGGTGGAGTCCAACTTCGGCCAGCAGGTCAGCGTGTTCGGCCGGGACCCCGACACCATCGCTTCGATGACCGACACCCTTGTCAACCAGGTCAGCCGCGTCAACGTCAACAGCCAGTGCCAGCGCGGCCCCGACGTCTTCCCCTTCACCGGCCGCAAGGACTCGGCCGAAGGCACGCTCTCCGTCTCCGACGCGCTGCGCTGCTTCTCCATCCGTTCCCTGGTGGCGGCAAAGGACAGCGACGCCAACAAGAAACTGGTGAGGAAGATCCTGCGCGGGCGCAAGAGCAAGTTCCTCTCCACGGACTTCATACTCTGATGCCGAAGACGGACGTCGCCGGGCTGCTGAGGGCCCTTAAAAAGGCCTACCCGGAGGCTTATTGCTCGCTGGACCACGGCAGCCCCTTCGAGCTGCTGATGGCCACCATCCTCTCGGCGCAGTGCACCGACGAGCGCGTGAACATGGTGACGCCCGCCCTGTTCCGCAAGTACCCGGGTCCGGCGCAGATGGCCGCGGCGCCGCTGCCCGACCTGGAGCGCCTGGTGCACTCCACCGGGTTCTACAAGAACAAGGCGCTGTCCCTCAAAGAGGCCTCCAAGGCGATAATGGCGGACTTCGGCGGCGAGGTGCCCCGCACCATGGACGAACTCCTCACCCTGCGCGGCGTGGCCCGCAAGACCGCCAACGTGATGCTGGGCTCTGCCTACGGCATAGCCGCCGGCGTGGTGGTGGACACGCACGTCAAGCGCGTGGCCTTCCGCCTGGGCCTGACCCGGCACACCGACCCGGTAAAGATAGAGCGGGACCTCATGAAGGCCGTCCCGAAGCAAGACTGGATCTGGTTCGCCCACGCGCTGGTGCTGCACGGCCGCGCGGTCTGCGACGCGCGCAAGCCGCTCTGCGAAAAGTGCCCGGCGCTGGCTTTCTGCCCCAGGAAAGGCGTAAAGTAAGCGTCCGCCCGGCAAAAAAATAAGCCGCGCATGCGCGGCTTATTCCATTTCCTCCCGGCGGGCTACAGGTTGGTGATGTCCTGGAAGATGAGGCCCGCGCCTATGATCTTGCCGTCCACGCCCTTGATATTGATGGAGCTGTAGCCGATCACCTTCTTGCGACCGTTCACGGCGCAGGTGAACTCCTGGCGGCGCACGGTCTTGCCCTGCTTGAGCACGTCGCCGATGGCGCTCACGACGTCCGGGCAGAGCTGGAAGAGCTCCACCACCGGCTTGTTCAGGTAGGCGTCGCCCTGCACCTCGAAGATCTCCGAGGCCTTGGGATTGAAGAAGATGACCTTCCCCTCCATGTCCGAACCAATGAACCCGCCGGAGAGGTTATTGATGGTGCTCTCGCCCTTGAGGCTGAGCTGCTTGATGGTGGTCTGCAGCCGCCGGATATAGACGTCCTGGGCGGCCAGCGAGGTCAGCAGCACGGCCGCCTTGAGGTCGGCCTCGGAAAAGGACCCGGCCATGGCGTTTATGAACTCCACCACGCCCAGCAGCTCCCCGTCGGCCACCGCCGGCACGGCTATCACGGACTTGGTCTTGAACCCGGTGCCCTGGTCCACTTTCCTGGTGAAGTAAGGGCTGTTCCCGGCGTCGTTGATGAGCAGCGGCTCGCGCTTCTCGGCGCAGGCCCCCGCCGCCCCCTGGTAAGGGAAGGACACGCCCACCAGGTCCCCGCCTACCGGGCCTATGCTCTTGCGGAAGGTGAGCGCGCGTCGCTTGTCGTCGGCCTCGAAGAAACTCGCGGCGTGGCAGCCCAGCAGGCCGGCTCCCCGGCGCACCAGGAAATCCCAGACGGCTTCTTCCGCCTGCGGCTTTTCCGCGGCGAGGTCGCTGTTGAACTTCAGGAGCAGGTCGATGGTGTCGGTCATGCTTTACCTCTTGGAACGGGGCGGGACCTTGAACAGGTCCTTCACGCCGGCGGCCATTGCCTCGGCGAGCTTATCCTGGAAAGCCGGGGAGGTCAGGAGTTCCTCCTGCCTGGGCAGGATCATGTAGGCGTTCTCCACCAGGGCGGCGGGCATCCAGGTCATGCGGGCCACCAGGTAGTCGCCGTAGCGCAGGCCCTCGTCGGGCAGCGGTATATTCTTAAGGTAGGCGCGGTGCAGGGCCGCGGCCAGGGGCCGGCCGTGCCGGTGGTAATAGTAGATGGAGAAGCCGCGGGGCTGGGAGAAGGGATCCTCGCCGTCGCCGATGGCGTTATTGTGCACGCTGATGAACAGGTCGCCGCCCAGGTCGCGGGCGAGCCTGGGCCGGTCGGCCAGGTCCACGAATTCCTCTCCGGGGCGCGTCATCTTAACGGCGGCGCCCAGGGCCTGCAGACGGTCGCGCAGGCGCAGCGCTATGGCCAGGTTCAGGTTGACCTCGAAGGTCTCCTTCGGCCCCACGGCGCCGTCCAGGCGGCAGCCGGCGGAGGCGGAAAGCGCGGAGAACTTAACTTCTTTTAGAGGGATCTTGCGGTCGCCGCACCGGAGGTACGGAGAATGCCCCGGGTCCAGCACCACGGTGAGCCCGGAGAGGGGCTTGGGCCAGGCCAGCGACGGGCGCGGCGCCGCGCGCAGTTCCACCAGCAGGCCTTTGGCCGCGGTGGAATAGGAGACATTGTAGCCCCAGAGCGCGCCGGGCGCGGTCTCGAAATCTATCTCGGCCGTGTCCTTGGCCGCCTGGCGGAACACCACGTTGCGCACCAGCGTGTCGGAAGAATCGAACACCACCCAGTTGGTGTGGAGGTTGG
>CAYSYJ010000046.1:0-14074 GCA_964435105.1 uncultured Elusimicrobiaceae bacterium | reverse complement strand
GGCTTCTTGAGCAGCTTCGCGGCCGCTATGGGCCACGCTATGGAGGCGTCGGCCTTGATATGCGGCGGCGGCGCGGCCAGCGCGAAGGACGCGGCGGCCGCGTCGTCCACGGCGAAAGCCGCCTTGGCGCGGCTGCGGAGGTCGGCTTCGAGGGAGGAGATCTTCATGTCACACCTTTGCGGGTAAAATAAAGCGCCGGCCCGCCCGGGGGCGGGGCCGGCGCCGGGGCGGCTCACTTCTTCTTCGAGGTCTTTTTGGCGGCCTTTTTAGCGGGCTTCTTAGCGGCCGCTTTCTTTGCCGGCTTTTTGGCCGCGGTCTTTTTCGCCGTGGCTTTTTTGGCGGTTTTCTTGGCCGGGGCCTTCTTCGCGGGAGCCTTCCTGACCGGGGCCGGGGCGGCGGGCGCCTCTTCCCACTCCACCGGCTTGTAGTCCCCGTAGACCTTGGTTATGGCGTAGAACTCCTCGGCCTTCTGGTCGTAGATATGCACCAGCGTGCCGCCGTAGTCCAGCACCTTCCAGTTGCGCGAGCGCATGCCGTCCTTGTGCAGGCAGTAGATCCCTTCGTGCTTGAGCCGCACGAGGACCTCCTCCTCCACGGCGTCCAGCTGGGGGGCCGACTCCACGCCCATCAGCACGGCGAAGTCGGCCAGCGGCGAGCGGCCGCAGAGGTCGTAGACCTTCACCGGGCTGGCTTTTTTATCGTCGCCGGCGCGGGCGGCCGTCACGGCTATCTTCTTGAAAGCGTTCTTGTTATTGGTCATATCATGTTCTTCGTCTTCCTGAGCTGTTCCAGCATGGCGGCCTCGGCCTGGTGCTCGATGTTCACCATCGCCGAGCCGAGGATGGAGGATATTGTATTAAATATGGTGGCGAGGTTGTTCTTCTCCACCGGCGAAAGCGCCTCCGAGCGCTCGAAGACGGCGCAGGCGAGCCGGCGGCCTTCCAGGGAGCACTCCATCACGTAGCGGCGGTCGCTCTCCCAGCCGCTTTTGGGGGCGGCGGGCAGCTCCGCGGCCGCCGCGGAGAAACCTTCCCTGGAGTAGACCTCCTCATACTCTTCGTTGAACATGTTGTAGACATAGGCCTTCATGTTCCAGGAGCCCTCGAAGTAGATGCGGATCTCGTTCATCACGGCCGTGAGGAACTCCGCCGGGGTCTTGTGCCGGGCCAGCAGCAAGCGGCTCATGTCGAAGAGCATGGTCAGCTCGCTCGAGGTGTGCTGCAGGCGGCGGAACACCGTGCGCATGATCTGGCTGAACAGGCCGATGCCGCTCTCCGGGTGCTCCTTGACGAAAGAGAAGAGTTCCTTGCGGCCCACCTCGTAGACCTCGGTCTCCCTGGAGGCCCTGGCCTGCGCGAAGCGCGGCTGGTCCTCGATCACGGCCATCTCGCCGAAGAAGTCCCCGGCGGAGAGGATGGCCAGGGTCTTGAATTCCCGGCCCTCCTCGTCCATGGCCTTTTCGATCACCACCTCGCCCGCCACCACGATATAGAGGGAGGTGCCGGTGCTCTTCTCCTTGAAGATCACGTCGCCGGCGGAGCAGGAGGTCTTCTTGAAATAGGAAGCGAACTCCTCGAGCATGCCCGGGGCGAGGCTGCGGAACAGCGGAACGTCCTTGAGACCGGTTATATCGGACATAATCCCCTCCTCAGACCGAGGCCTTGCTGCCGACCAGCGTGCGCAGCACGCTCTGGTCGTGCGCCTTGGAAAGCGCCACGTCGAGCCCTATCACGCCCTGGATGACCAGGTTGGCCAGGGCCTTGTCCATGGAGATCATGCCGTACTTGGCCCCGGTCTCGATGGCGCTGTAGATCATGTGCGTCTTGCCCTCGCGGATGAGGTTCTGGATGGCGGGGGTCATCACCATGATCTCGCGCGCGGCCACGCGGCCCTTGCCGTCCTTGCGCGGCAGCAGGATCTGCGACACCACGCCCTGCAGGGAGGCCGCCAGCTGCACGCGCACCTGCGTCTGCTGGTGCGGCGGGAACACGTCGATGATGCGGTCCACCGTGGACGGCGCGTCCTGGGTGTGCAGGGTGGCGAAGGTGAGGTGGCCGGTCTCGGCCGCGGTGATGGTCAGCTGGATGGTCTCCAGGTCGCGCATCTCGCCGACCAGGATCACGTTGGGGTCCTCGCGCAGCGCGGCGCGCAGGGCGTTGTTGAAGCCGCGGGTGTGCTGGCCTATCTCGCGCTGGCGGATGACGCAGGACTGCGCCTCGTAGGTGAACTCTATCGGGTCCTCGACGGTGAGTATGTGCTTCTTCTTGCCGATATTGATCTGGTTGATCAGCGCCGCGAGCGTGGTGGACTTGCCCGAGCCCGTGGGGCCGGTCACCAGCACCAGGCCCTTGGGAACGTTGGCGAAATTCACGATGGCCGGAGGCAGGCCCAGCTCCTCGGGGGTCGGGATCTTGGAGGGGATAACGCGCATGACGGCCTCGATGCCGTTGCGGGCCACCAGCACGTTGAGGCGGAAGCGCGACACGCCCGTGATGGCGAAGGAGCAGTCCAGCTCCCAGTCCTTCTCGAACTTGGCGCGCTGCTCGTCGTAAAGGGCGGAATAGATGAGCTGTTTGGTCTGCTCCGCGGTAAGGGCCGGGACGCCGTCCACCACCGGCACCACCTCGCCGTTAAGGCGCATCATCGGCGGCTTGCCCACGCAGATATGGATGTCGCTGGACCCCTTCTGCACGGCCGTCTTGAGTATAGTAACCATGTCCATAGTACCCTCCCGTAACTTACTTCCCCAGTTTCCTGTCGTCGAAATCCGCGCCGAGTATCACGGCGGCCCCGGCCACGCTCTTCTGCGAGGGGCGGACCCTTATCTCCAGCTCCTCCAGGCCCAGCGCCGCGCGCAGGCGCAGCGCCGCCGCGGTATCCCGCGAGAACCCGAGGATGCGGGTATGCGGCTCGCCGCGGCCATAGGAGGAAACGGTTATCACGTCGAACCCGAGCGCCCTCAGCCGCTTCGCGGTCCTGTCGGCCAGGCCGTTGCGGCCGGAGGCGTTGAAGACCTCGACCCTGTGGACCGGGCCGGCCTCGGCGGCGGGCTCCTCTTCCTGCTCCGGGGCACGCTTCACCGCGGCCTCGGCCAGGAAGAAGTCGGAAGCGCCCAGCGAGGAGAATTCGGACAGCAGCGTGAACAGCCCGAAGCCGGAGATATCGGTGCTCCCGGAAGCGGCCAGGCCGCGGACCCAGGCCGCGTAACCGCGCAGGGAGGCGGGGGCGGCGCGCCAGCCGTCGAGGGCCCGCCAGAGGGCTTCCAGGTCCGGCGCGGAGGAGACTGAAATATGGAAGGCGCTGTCCGCGCCCACGGCCAGGGAGGCCAGCTCGGCCGCGCGCTCCGCCGGCGGGACGCTTTTTTTCCGGCGTAAATTCTGGAACTGGAAAGCGCTGACCTTGCCCTTGCCCGAATGGTAGACCAGCAGCGCGGCGGCCCTGTCGCCCAGCACGGCCACCCGCACGTCGCGCCCGTCGCGCACCAGCCGGGCCACCGGCGAGAAGTGCTGGGCCGCGGCCAGGCCGAGCGCCAGCAGCAGGCCGGCCGCGGTCAGGAAGCGGGCTTTTCCGTTCTTAAACTGTTCCATAAGAGCACGCTCAGGGGATGCACCCAGCCGCCGCCCGAGAACGCATGGGTAAGTTTAACATAATTGGCCGCCCTGAAAGCCGCGTCGAAATCGCGGTAGGCCAGCTCGCGCACCAGCCCGGCCTCCTCGAAATCCCTGCCATGGCAGGCCAGGTCGCCGACATAGACCAGCCTGGCCAGCGGCCCCATGCCCGGGGCGCCCGTGGCGTGCAGGCTCACCGCCTCCAGTATCTCCGGGTCCTCCACCCCGAAGCGCCGGCGGGTCAGGTCGGCGCCGACCCAGGAATGCAGCAGCAGCGGCGCGCGCGCGGCGGTATCGGAAGCGAAAGGCGGCCTGGGCCGCAAAGCGCGGCCGCGCCGGAGCAGGGCGCGCTCGCCCAGGTCCCGGGCGCAGTCGTGCAGCAGTCCCGCCGCGGCGGCCTTCTGGGCCGGCACGCCGAGCTGGCCGGCCAGTCTGACGGCCATCCGCGCGGTCTCGACGGAATGCAGGTAGCGCTTCGGGGAGATAAGCTTCTTCAGCAGCGCCCGCTCTCGCGAAAAGTAGAGGCCGCGCGATCTTATCCGGGAGAGCACTTCAGGCTGCAGCTCGGCCGGCTCCTCGCCCAGGAACAGCGCCGCGCGCAGGCCCGACGAGGCCGCCTCGGGGAACCTGCCGGACAGCGGCGTGAAAGGCACCTCCCCGGCGGAGAGGGCGTAGCCGGGGCGCAGCCCGGCCAGCAGCCGGGCCCGGCGCAGCACCGTGCGCCAGCGCCGCCAGCGCCGGAAGTCGGCCAGGCAGTCGGAGCCCATCAAAAAATAAAGCGGCGCGCCGGGGTGCAGCCGGCGGAAATGTTCCAGCGTTTCCCAGGTATAGACCACGCGGCCCTGGTCGGCCTCGAAGCGGCTGATCCTTACTTCCGGCCTGCCTGCCAGCCCGGCGCCGCGGAGCGCGGCCTCGAGCATGCCCCGCCTTTCGGCGAAGGGCAGCGGCTTGAAATCCTTGAAGGGGGTGCGGAATCCCGGCACGAAGTAAAGCGCGGCGGGGCGCAGCTGCCGCAGGGCCGCGGCCGCCAGCGCCATATGGCCGCGGTGAGGCGGGTCGAAGCTGCCGCCGTAGACGATTATCGGTCTATCCTTCTGCTTCATACGTGGGAAAAGCGGCCTCCGGTCATGTCAGGCTATTTAGTATAATATACTTTAATTATTTAATACAAAATCCTTAAACCTATGGCACACAAACGCGACAACTGCATCATCCTGCTGATGGACGCCCCCGAACCGGAGAAGATCGGGCAGGAACTTAAAACCGCTTTCGGCCCTGAGCGGGCCGTGCACGTCAACCGGGACCTGCTGCTCAACGCCTACAAGGCCGCCAAGGCTTTTCCCGAGGCCATACTGATACTTTCCTACGAGAAGACCGCCCACCACCAGGACCTGACCTGGCTGGACCCGGAAGACCCGGGCTTCCTGGAGGTCAAGGACCGCTCCCACGAGGAGCGCGTGGCCGACGCGCTGCGCCTGGCCTTCTTCACCGGCGCGAAAAAAGCCGTGCTGCTCAACCATCTTTCACCCGAAGTGAAGAAGGACTGGCTTTACCAGGCCTTCGATTCCATAAACGACAAGACCCTGGTCGTAGGCCCCAACCAGGACGGCACCCATTACCTGCTGGGCCTGACCCAGCAGAACCTGAAGCTGCTGGAGGCGCCCGGCTTCTCGCACGGCAAGAGCGCCGAAAACCTGGCCGAAAGGGCCAAGAAGGCCAAGCTGGCCGTGGTCAACACGCCGGAAACCTACTCCGTCACCGGCGAGGAAACGCTGCGCAAATGGCTGGAGGGCCGCGAGCCGCTGCCCGAGCTTTTCGCGGCCCAGGCCCCCAAGCCCGCCCAGCCGGCCCAGCCCGCCCACGACCAGCACAAACGCCATAAGCGCCACGCCAGGCCCGGACAGGAGCCCGGCCTGCCCCCGACCCCGGAAAAACCCCCGCTTTGACCCGAGCCGCCGCCGAGGCGGCCGGACAACCTCTCCGAGGAGGCAGCATGAAGAACATCGAGTCGGTCTGCGGGCGGATCTTCCGCCTCGCCAGGGGCGTGCAATGCGAGGTCATGGCGGAGCGGCGCGACAGCGCGCTGACGCGCTTCGCGGACAATGTCATCTCCCAGAACGTCGCCTCCTCTGCGCTGAATTTCTCGGTGCGGTTGCTCGACGGCGGGCGCTCCGCCAAGCTCTCCTTCAACCAGGCGGACGAGGCCTCGCTGAAGCACACGATCTCCTCCGGCCTGGAGATACTGAAGCGGCAGAAAAAGGACCCGGAGCTGCTGCCGCTGGCCAAGCCCCGCCCCCTGCCCGCCGGGCGGAACCTCTTCGACCGCGCCACCGCCGAACTGACCCCCTCTTTCCGCGCGGAAAAGGCCGCGGAGCTCGCCCGCGCCTGCGCCAGGTCCGGCCAGGTCAGCTGCGGCACCGTGGACAACGGGACTTCCGAACTGGTGATCGCCAATAACCTGGGCCTCTTCGCGCGCTACCGCGGCACCGGCGTCACGCACAGCGTCACCGTAACCGACCGCGACGGCTCCGGCTGGGCCGAGCAGACCTCCCACGCCGTGGAGGACATCGACTTCAAGCGCCTCAACGAGACCGCGCGCGCCAAGGCCGCCGCCAGCCGCAAACCCCGCGACCCCAAACCCGGCAGGTATACCGTGGTGCTGGAACCGCAGGCCGTCGGCGACCTGCTGAGCTACGTGAACGCCTACAGCTTCGGCGGGCAGTTCTATAACGAGGGCCGCTCCTTCGCCTGCGGCAAGCTGGGCAAGCTGGCGCTGAGCCCGCTGCTTACGCTGGAGGACGACTACATGGGCGCCGCGCCTGGCATGCCCTTCGACTTCGAAGGCCAGCCGCGCTCTAAAGTCACCATCGTGGAGAACGGCGTGATAAAGAACATCGTGCACGACCGCAAGACCGCCAGGAAGGCGAAAACGGCCTCCACCGGCCACGCGCTGCCCCAGCCCAGCTATTTCGGCCCGCTGGCCCTCAACCTCGCCGTAAAGCCCGGCCAGGGCTCCCTGGAGGCCCTTATAAAGGGCACGGAGCGCGGCATCCTGGTGACGCAGTTCCACTACACCAACCTGCTGAAGGCCCAGACCATGGAAATGACCGGCATGACCCGCAACGGCACCTTCATGATAGAGGACGGCAGGCTCGCCTACCCGATCAAGAACATGCGCTTCACGCAGAGCATGGTGGAGGCCTTCTCCAACATCGAGGCCGTTGGCGGCGAGCCGGAACTGCTGTCCGGCTGGGGCAGCATCTCCTGCCCCCCGATGCGCCTGTCGGGCTTCAACTTCTCGTCGGCGACCAAATTCTAAAGGTAAAAGACCATGTTCAAACTTGCCACCAAAGCCATAGAAGTAGCCAACAAGCACCGGGTAGACTTCGGCGACATCCGCGTCGTCGAGGAGCGCAACCAGGCGCTGGCCGTGAAGACCGGCGAGATCGCCAGCCTCGTGGACGAGACCACGCTGGGTTACGGCGTGCGCGTGCTCTACCAGGGCGCGTGGGGTTTCGCCAGCGGCCGCGAGATGACCGAGCGCGCCGTGGCGGAGACCACCCTTAAGGCCATAGCGATAGCCAAGGCGAGCCGCCTGCTGATGAAGGGCCGGGTGCGCCTGGCCCCGGAGCCGGCCTACCAGGACTTCTGGCAGACCCCTTTCCTGAAGGACCCCTTCGCGATACCGGTGCAGACCAAGCTGGACCTGCTGTTCGCGCTGGACAAGACCCTGCGCGCCGACAAGCGCATAAAAGTCTCCGAGGCCGAGATGGTCTTCATGCGCGAACACCAGTGGCACATGACCACCGAGGGCTCCCGCATCGAGCAGGTGCTGCTCAATACCGGCGGCTGCGTTACCGCCACCGCCGTGCAGAACGGCGAGTCCCAGCTGCGCGGCTACCCGTGCTCGCACGGCGGCCAGACGCTGGGCGGCGGCTGGGAGATCATCGAGGCCATGGACCTGCCCGCCCACGCCGACCGCGTGCGCGACGAGGCCATAGCCCTGCTGAAGGCCCCCGTCTGTCCCGCCGGCGTGAAGGACCTTATCATCTCCGGCAACCAGATGGCCCTGCAGATCCACGAGAGCGTGGGGCACGCCAGCGAGCTCGACCGCGTGCTCGGCTACGAGGAATCCTACGCGGGCTCCAGCTTCGCCACGACGGAGAAGCTCGGGAAGTTCCGCTACGGCTCGGAGATCGTGAACCTGGTGGCCGACGCCACGCTGCCGGGGGGACTCGCCACCGCCGGCTACGACGACGACGCCGTAAAAGCCCAGCGCTGGCACATCGTCAAGGACGGCATCCTGTCCGGCTACATGACCAACCGCGAGTTCTGCGGCCGCATCGGGATGGAGCGCAGCTGGGGCAGCTGCCGGGCCGACGGCTATTCCAATATACCGATCACCCGCATCTGCAACCTGAGCCTGATGCCTGGCTCCTCCACTACGCCCGAGCTCATAGCCGGCGTCAAGGACGGCGTGATGATGGAGAACAACACCTCCTGGAGCATAGACCAGAAGCGCCTGAACTTCCAGTTCGGCTGCGAGATAGGCTGGGAGATCAAGAACGGCAAAAAAGGCCGCATCCTCAAGAACCCCAGATACCAGGGTATCACCCCGGAGTTCTGGGGCTCCTGTGACGCCATCGCAGGGCCCCAGGAATGGCGCCTGTGGGGCGTTGCCAACTGCGGCAAGGGTCAGCCCGGCCAGCGCGCGATGATGTGCCACGGCTCAAGCCCGGCCCGTTTCCGCAAAGTTAAAGTCGGCGTCCACGGCTAAAGTGTAGGAAAGGGGACGTTGGTTAGTTGGTTAGTTGGCAAATCAACAGTCTAATTGATTAACGGCCGTAAAAACTAACCAACTAACCAACGTCCCCTGTTGACTTCTGCCATTAAAATATATAATAATAGTGAGCGGCCCCTTGAAAGGGGGGCTTGTTCACATTTTTGCAATCATATTCAGCCCAAAAACCTCCTAAAAGGAAACTGGATAAAAAGTTATTAACATCAAAAACACTTAAAAAATAAGCGTTATTTGATGATAAAAATAAATTGCTAACAGTTGTGGATAACTTGTGGATAACTTAACCGATATCAAGTCTTTGTGGGAAGAACTCCTTAAAAAGCTGGGGCCGGAGCTGGGTTCCGAGTCCGTAGACCTTTGGATACGCCCCATAAAGCCCCTTTTCATAGAGAACGGCACTTTTAAATTGGAAGTTCCCGATTCCATAATCTACAACACGGTGAAGCAGCGCTACGAGGATAAGATCATCTCGCACCTGGCCGCGCTCACCGGGAAAACCCTCTCGCTCAACTATTCCATGTCGCTCGCCCCGTCGGAGCCGCCGCCCGCCGCGGCTCCCGCCCCGGCGCCGGCCACGCGTGCGCCGAACTACCTGTCCTTCAACCCCAACTACACTTTCGAAAGCTTCATCATGGGCACCTCCAACCGCTTCGCTTTCGCTTCGGCGGAAGGCGTGGCCAAGGCGCCAGGTCAGGCCAACCCTTTCTTTATCTACAGCCCGCCGGGCCTGGGCAAGACCCACCTGCTGCACGCCATCGCGCACGGTATCTTCAAGCTCAACCCCGGCGCCAAGATCATCTACACCGCGAGCGAGAACTTCGTGAACGAATACATCGACGCGGTGCGCGGCGGCGCCACCGAGCAGTTCCGCAACAAGTACCGCAAACTGGACTGCCTGCTGCTCGACGACATACAGTTCCTGCTGGACAAGGAACGCAGCCAGGAGGAGTTCTTCTACACCTTCGACTCGCTGTTCCAGTCCAAGAAGCAGGTGGTGCTCACCTCGGACCGGCCGCCCCGCGAGCTGGCCATGGACGACCGCCTGATCTCCCGCTTCCTGCAGGGCGTGGTGGCGGACATCAAGATCCCCGATTTCGAGACGCGCGTGGCCATCCTGCGCCAGAAGCGCGACCAACACAAGTACGACATCCCCGACGACGTCATCACCTTCATCGCCGAGAACGTCAAGAAGAGCATCCGCGAGCTGGAAGGCTGCCTCATCACCGTCGGCAACTTCTGCTCCAACATGAAGCTGCAGCCCTCCATCGACACCGTGCGGGAGATCATCAAGGACCATATCAGCGGGCACGAGCAGGAGGAGAAGAAGGTCACCATCGAGCTCATCAAGAACGTGGTCTCGGATAAATACAATATAGAGCTCAAGGATTTTAATTCCAAGAAGCGCAGCGAGGTCATAGCCTTCCCGCGGCAGGTGGCCATGTACCTGGCGGGCACCCTTACCGACCTGTCCCTGAACGACATAGGGGACGCTTTCGGCCGCGACCACGCCACGGTGCTCTACGCCAAGAACAAGATAGGCCAACTGGTGCAGACCGACCCCTACTTCAACGAGAATTTGAACCAGATAATAGCCAGGATAAAAGCTGTTAATAACAAAGGCTAACCTGGTAACAGGCGGTTGAAAACCCAGTTTTTTGTCAGTAGTGTCAGTAAAATCGGATAAGCTGTTGATAACTTTCCCCAATGATATTAACCGCTTTGACATTATAAACAGCCATCTTATATAGAGGACTACGGATATGAAAATAAACAGTAACCGGGAAACACTGATCAAAGGGATCCAGACCATACAGGCCGGGGTCTCCTCCAAGACCGGCACTATACCTATATTACAGAACTTCCTGATGGAGACCGAGGATAAGGGCCTCAAGGTCGTCTTCACGGACCTGGAGATGGCCATCAAGCACCATATCCCGGTCGAGATAAAGGGCGAAGGCAGCATCACCGTCCCGATCAAGAAGTTCATGGAGATAGTCCAGAACCTGGGCGCCGACGCGGCCGTCAATATAGCCGTGGACGAGAGCAACCGCATCTCCATCCTGAGCGGCAAGTCCCGCTTCAAGCTGGGCGGCGCTCCCAAGAACGACTACCCGGTGATCCCGGACCTGGACGAGAGCAATTCCTTCAAGGTGCCGGCCAAGCTCCTGGCCGAGATGATCAACAGCACCATCTTCTCCGCCTCCACCGAGGACGACAGGCATTTCCTCAACGGCCTGCTCTGGAAATACGAGAAGGACCTCTTCTCCCTGGTGGCCACGGACGGCCGTCGCCTGGCCATCGCCTCCTCCAAGAAAGTGAAGGCGAAAAAAGAGTTTAAGGTCATCGTGCCCTCCAAGATCCTGGGCGAGCTCGCCCGGTTCATCAAGGGCGGCGGCGTCAAGGACGCGGACGAGGTGACCGTGGGCCTCTCCTCCAACCAGATCGGCTTCAGGATCGGCAAGACGGTGTTCATCTCGCGCCTGGTGGAGGGCAACTTCCCGGCCTACGAGCAGATCATCCCCAAGAGCCACGACATGGAAGTGAACGTCAACGCCGAAAAGCTGATGGCCGTCACCAAGCGCGCCGCCATCTGCTCCAACGAGCGCAGCGGCGCGGTTAAGTACACGTTCAAGGCCGGGGCCCTGGTCGTCAATTCGGCCTCCCAGAGCATGGACTTCGAGGACGAGGTCGAGGTCGACTACAAGGGCAAGGATTTTTCGATCAGCTTCAATCCCAAGTTCATCATGGACATCCTTAAAGCGGCGGGCGAAGGCGAGGTCCTGGCGGAGTTCACCTCCCCGGCCACCCCGGCCCTGCTGCGGCTCAAGGGCCGCGAGGACCTGGTGTACATAGTGATGCCCCTGCGCACGCAGTGATATGTTCCTGAAGCGCAGAAGTTCCAATTGGACCCGGGCGGACGCGGTCTGTTCCTCCTGGAAGCTGATGGGCGTGGCCAACCTGGACAGGCTGGCCATCCTGGACGCGGTCTGGAAGAAGGAGATAGGCCGGCTCGGGGACCACTGCTCGCTGCTCGGGGTGGACCGCGGTTTCATCCTGGTCAAGCCGGCCTCGGCCGCCGCCGCCAGCGAACTGGCGCTCAGGAGTTCGGTGCTGGTGAAAGGGCTCAATAAATATTTTAAAAGGCCGTGGATAAAAGCCATCAAGACGGCCAGCAGCATTTAAATCGGAAGGTACCTGGTACCTTTTACTCAACAGGAGCATGACAGCCATGACCAAGACAGCCAACCCTAAAGAGGGCGGTTACGATTCCTCTAAAATACAGGTAATGGAGGGCCTCGAGGCGGTGCGCAAGCGCCCCGCCATGTACATCGGTTCCACCGGCGTGCAGGGCCTGCACCACCTGGTCTACGAAGTCGTGGACAACTCCATCGACGAGATCCTCGCCGGCGGCTGCAACAAGATAGAGGTCGTCCTCAAGGAAGACAATATCTGTTCCGTCACCGACAACGGCCGCGGCATCCCCGTGGACCCGATGAAGGAAGTGAAGGACCCCAAGCTCAAGGGTAAATCGGCCCTCGAGGTCGTGCTGACCGTGCTGCACGCCGGCGGCAAGTTCGACGCGGGCGCCTACAAGGTGTCCGGCGGCCTGCACGGCGTGGGCGTGAGCTGCGTCAACGCCCTGTCCGAGTGGCTGGAAGTCACCGTGCACCGCGACGGCAAGATCTGGAAGCAGGAGTACAAGCGCGGCAAGCCGCAGTACGACGTCAAGCAGGCCGGCGCCACCGACGGGCACGGCACCACCGTGAGCTGGAAGGCCGACAAAGAGATCTTTGGCGACGGCACGCTGTCCTTCGACGTGATCTCCAACCGCCTGCGCGAGCTCGCCTTCCTGAACCCGGGCTGCCGCATCACCATCATCGACGAGCGCGAGGAAGGCAAGAAGCACACCTTCTTCTTCGAGGGCGGCATCAAGCAGTTCGTGAAGTTCCTCAACACCAATAAGCAGGTCATTAACGACGAGCCTATCTTCGTCAGCAAGAACGACGGCGACATCGTGCTGGACCTGGCCATCCAGTACAACACCGACTATTCCGAGACGATGTTCTCCTTCGTCAACAACATCAAGACCACCGAGGGCGGCACGCACGTGTCCGGCTTCCGCTCTTCGCTCACGCGCGTCATCAACGACTATATCAAGAAGTACGACCTCCTCAAGGACAAGGAGTTCAACGTCACCGGCGACGACTGCCGCGAAGGCCTGACCGTGGTGGTCAGCGTCAAGGTGCCGCACCCGCAGTTCGAGGGCCAGACCAAGACCAAGCTGGGCAACGGCGAGGTGGAGGGCATAGTGAAGACCCTCACCGGCGAGGCGCTGTCCGTCTTCTTCGAGGAGCATCCCTCCATCGCCAAGGCCATCTGCCAGAAGGGCCTGGGCGCCGCCGAGGCCCGCGAGGCCGCCCGCCGCGCCAAGGACCTGGCGCGCCGCAAGGGCTCGCTGACCGACTCCGGCCTGCCTGGCAAGCTCGCCGACTGCCAGGAGCGCGACCCCAAGAAGTCCGAGCTCTTTATCGTCGAGGGCGACTCGGCCGGCGGCTCGGCCAAGCAGGGCCGCGACCGCGTGTTCCAGGCCATCCTGCCCATCCGCGGCAAGATCCTGAACGTCGAGAAGGCCCAGCTCGTCAAGATCATCTCCTCCGACGCCGTGCGCACGCTCATCAGCGCCATCGGCACCGGCATCGGCGAAGGCGAGGACGGCTTCAATATCGAGAAGCTGCGCTACCACAAGATCGTCATCATGGCCGACGCCGACGTGGACGGCCAGCACATCCGCACGCTGCTGCTCACCTTCTTCTACCGCCAGATGCGCCAGCTCGTGGAACAGGGCCACGTCTATATCGCCCAGCCGCCGCTCTACAAGGTCAAGAAGGGCAAGTTCGAGGCCTACTTCGAGAACGAGGAAAAGCTGCAGAAGTGGCAGACCAAGGAAGCCGTCAGCGGCATAACCGTTAAGGCCAAGGGTAAGAAGATGGATCCCAAGGAGCTGGCCGAACTGCTGGACCTGGTGATAGCCATCGAGAACACCACCCGCAAGCTCGAGACCAAGAACCTGACCCTCAAGGATTACCTGAAGTTCCAGGCCGACGGCGCCGTGCCGATGTACCGCATCGAGACCGGCCCCGAGACCTACAAGTACTTCTTCACCGAGAAGGAATGGCAGGACTACGAGAACGAGTATATCCAGCAGCACAAGGATAAGCTCGCCAAGGAAGGCGTGCCGGAGTCCGAGATGGACGACGAGGAGCTGGGCCCCGAGTTCCAGCCGCTCGGCGAGTTCACCAAGCTGAATAATATCGGCGCCAAGCTCAAGCCTTTCGGCTGGGCGGTGGGCGATTTCCACAACGAGGACCCCAAGAAGACCGACGTCTTCGAGATCTCCAACGAGAAGACGCTGACCGCCGCCAAGGACCTGAAGGGCCTGCTCGACACCGCCATGAAGATAGGCGCGGCGGGCGCCCACATCCAGCGCTACAAAGGTCTGGGCGAAATGAACCCCGAGCAGCTCTGGGAGACCACCATGGACCCCTTCAAGCGCAAGCTCCTGAAGGTCTCCCTGGAGGACCCGGCCGAGGCCGAGAAGATGTTCACGACCCTGATGGGCGACAAGGTGGAGCCGCGCCGCGTGTTCATAGAGCAGAACGCGCTG
>CAYSYJ010000045.1:0-14184 GCA_964435105.1 uncultured Elusimicrobiaceae bacterium | reverse complement strand
GATACCGGAATGCTGGTCGTAATAGGTGCCGTAGAACACAGGCAGGGTGCCCGCCACGCCGCCATCCATGGGGTATGTGACCGCGGAGGCGGGCGGCACCGTGTCCCAGTAGAAAGTAATGGTGGAGCGGTATATTTCCTTATTGGCCGCCTCGCCGCCGGAGGAATTGACCACCGAGTCCTCGGCCCGGGCCGCTATGTAATAGGTGGCGCCGGTGATCATCTGCGCCGGCGGCGGCACGGCGTTGGAGGTCCAGGGGATGTCCTGGCCGGGGGTCATGGAGGTGCCCACCCACTGCAGGTCCACGTCGGCGGGAGGCGCCCCGGCTTTCCAGGAATAGTCGTCCGCCCACCAGAAGCCGGAGCGCCAGAGCATCCACTTGACCGCGCCTATTTTGCCGTTGGGGTAGTTATCGGTCGCGGTACCGGATACATATGGCATGGCGCTCACGAACTTCCCGTTGGCGGGGAAGGTCATGGTGGAATCCGGCACCTCGGCCGGCGGGGGCTGGTACTGGTCGAAAGCGAAGGTGGTCGTGCTCCAGCCCAGGCTGTAGTTGCCGACGCTGTCCTTGGCCCGGGCATAGATCTCGTACCGGGTGTTGTGCGCCCAGGTCACGTCGTGGATCCAGCTGATATCCGCGCCGGCGGCGGCGGACCCCGGGCCGGTGGATATCCAGACTATGGGATTCGAGTTGAAACCGGAACCGTCCCAGTAACGGTTATTGTTAAGGTTCTTTACGGCCACTTCCACGCCGCCGGTGCGCATGAAGTAGTTATCGTTGGCGGTACCGGCTATGGAGAAGACGTCCTTGCGGTAAGAATCGGCCACGGGCTGCAGGACCACCACCTCGGGTCTGTCATTGTCGCAGCGCAGCACTATGGGGATGTCGCCGTAAGTGTTGGCGTAGGGACGTCCGAAACCCGCCAGGTTGCGGACGTCGCCGTTGTAGACATAGTAGTCGGCGGTACCATTGACGGTAAGGCTATTGGCGCCGGCTACGGTGGCATTGGCATAATCTTTGGTATCCATGAGCGCGATGCGGTAATGATTGCCGTTGGCGCTTCCCTGGGAGAAGAAATAGACATAGTAACTTTCGCCGGCCGCAAAGGCGCCGCCGGGGAAAGACCTGCCGGCGGACGGCTGCCAGCCCCAGGTGGTGGAGATCTCTCCCGCGGCCGCGTAGACCGTGGTATCCACCACCACCGTGTAAGGAGCCCCCGCCTTTACCACCCGGATCTTCAGGCTGTCCGCCGGATTACCGACCTTCTGCAGAAAGATCTTGGCGCCGACTATATTCCTGGTATTGGCGTCGGCGGTGAAGTAGTAGCCAACGCCCCGGTTGCCGTATATATTGCCCTGGTCCAGGATATTTTGCAGAGAATTCGGCGTCGTGGTGTTGAGGCCGCCTTCACCTGTCTGCAAGCCTTCATTGCTGCTGGTAGTGAACGCGGCGTAGGGCTGGCCCTGGTAATTGGCGCCGCTGTCGTAACGCAGCACGAAAGAGGGCATGGCGTTGGAGATAAGCGAGTAGGGCTCTATGCTGCTCTTCGAGAAGTAGACCTGCAGGTTATTGTCCACCACCCCGTTGGGGTAGATCGTGTTCGCGGAGTCGTCCACGGTATCCGCATTCGAGTAACCGAAGATGGTGCCGGCCCGATAGGTCCCGGCGCTGGTCATGGCCGAAGGACGCATGAGCAGGTAGTAGTCCATCCCGGCCTCCACCGGGGTCGCGCTGGTAGCCTGCACCTGCCAGTAGGCGTAGCCGGAACTGGCTCCGCCCTGGTTCACGTTCGCGTAAGCCAGGTAAGTCTGAGCCTGCGCCGTAGCCCCCAGCGCCGTGGCTATGCCTATGGTCATGGCCTGGTTGGCCGTAGGCGAGCGGCCGACAGCCAGGGAGATCTGGTCTATGACGCCGTCATACTGCGCGGTGAACCGGAAGGCGATGGTGGTGCGCGACAAGGTGGAACCCCAGTTGCGGCCATGCAGCTCGTACATGGCGTACTTGACGCCCCATTCGTAGTCGGCGGCCTGGGCGGCCGAAGGCAGGAAGGCGGCGGCCAGGGCCAGCAAAGGCAGGGCCGCGGCCCGTAATACGCGGGTCGCGCGCGCGATAGATAGTATCTTCCCTGCCGTCGTCATTTTTTCAAATAGCAAGGAACGGCCCGGCCAAGGAGGTTTCATCCTTTGTCGGGTCGTTCAGTGCCATCCTATTATAATAAATAAATATTGTTGCGCAAATGTTAAATCCCGGAAAAATCCGTATTTCAGGACCGGGCCATAAAAAAGCCGCTACGGCGCAAGCCGCAACGGCGCTTATAACTATGACAAAAACGGAACGATACCGTTCTTCCATGTTCGTCTTCGGCAGCCAGGCAACCCCCGCGGGCCCTCGGCTTTGCGCCGCCGGCTTTAGCCGGCTTTGCTATTATCGGCACTTTCAAAACTTCCGCACGGAAGGCCCCGCCCTTTTGGGACACTCACCGCACGCTTACCGCTCACTGCACCGCACGTACCGCGTCTGTCTGCGACCACACCGCGACCGCACACCGCAACCGCTAAGCCAAAAGGGCGGGGCACCGCGACCGCATACTACACCGCGCTGCATTGATATTATAGCAGAAAGATCTGGTTTGTCAAGGCCCAGGCATTGACCCGTCAATGGCGCCATTAGGCATGGACAACAGGAATTTTGCCGCCACGGCGTTGGAAGGTTCCACCCTCAACAGGTCCCGATAAGCCCGCTCGGCGGAGCGCAGGTCTTTTTTCTCCGAAAAAATATGCCCCAGCATGAAATAGGCCGGAGCATTGTACGGGTTCAGCGCCACCGCTTCGGAGAAAGCCGACAAGGCGTCGTCCTTGCGCCCTAGGCGGTTAAGGGCCATGCCCATGTTGTAGTAAGCGGCGTCCAGCCATGGCGCCCTACTGATCACCGCGGCGTACAATTCCACGGCTTCCTTCTCACGCCCCTTAAGGCTGTGGATGGTGGCCATGTTCATCAGGGACTTATATGCCCTGCCGTCGGAGAAGAATACCGCCTTCTCGAACGCCGCCATGCTGCGGTCATAGAGGCCGAGGTCGTAGTACCCGGCCCCGAGGGTGTTATAGGCGTCCACGTAGGCCGGGTCCAGTTTAAGCGCCTCCCGGGCGCTGCCTATCGCCTCGTGGTAGCGCTTCTCACGGAGCAAAGTGACCCCCAGGTTATTGTAGGCCCTGGCGGAAGGAGAGACCTGCACCGTTTTAAGCCACAGCCCGGACTCGCTGCGCCAGTCGCGGTTCCGGACCACCCCCCGCACGCCCCAGGCCCCGGCAAGCAGCAATCCGGCCAGCGGAGCCAGGCGCAGCAGGCGCCCGGCCGGCGGAAGCTCAGTAAGGGCCCAGGCGACCAGGGCGCAGAAAGCGGCTGAAGGCAAGTACATGCGCTGCTCCGCAAAGGGCCTGCCCTCTATAGGAACCAGGTTGGAGACCGGCAAATAGAGGACCCAGAACAGCAGGAGCCAGAGTGCCCCGCGACGGCGCCCGGAAAGCCACAGCGCGGGGACTCCGGCCAGGGCGGCCCCGGCCAGCGCGTAACGCGGCAAGGCCGCCGCGCCCGAAGGCAGTTGCCGGTCTATGGAGAGGAAAACCGGCCAGAGCAGGGTCTTGATATACTCTCCCGCGGAAACGGCCATCAGATCAATTCTCGGGAAGGCCGCCCCCCCTGCGGCGCCGCCTGACATCCCCAGTTGACGGAACCCCAAATACGCCGCCAGGAGGCCAAAGACAGGCAGCAGACCGCGCCACCCTTCTTTCCAGCTCCGCCCCTCCTCAAGATTGCCATGAGCGAGGACCAGCCCCAGCGTGAACGGCAGCGACAGGGCCATCTCCTTGGCCAGGAAAGCCGGAACGGCCGCGGCGGCGGACAACCACAATAACCAGTTCCCCCTCTCCCGCCTGTATAGGGCGAAAAGCGCGGCGGAAGCGAAATAGAATACCGCGCAAAGAATGTCGGAGCGGTTCTTGACCCAGGCGACGGATTCAGCGTGAACGGGGTGCAGCGCGAAAAGAAGCCCCGCCAGGAGCGAAAAAAGACCGTTGCCGGTCAAAGCCAGGCAGAAAGCCCAGAAAACCGCGGCGGCGGCCGCGTTAAGCAGAACATTGGTAAGATGGTAGCCTCTCGGGTCATCCCCCCAGAGGGCGTAGTCGACCGCGAGCGTGACCGTTCTCAGCGGCCTGTAACGGCTGCCGGCGCCGGCCTCGTAGACGTTCACGTAGCCGGGCCTGAAAAAGTCGGGTATATTGGAAAGACGCCTGATGTGGACATTGTCCCTTGCCAGGAATTCGTCCTCCCAGTGGAAAGTGGACGTAATGGAATTTGCGTACCCCAGAAAGGCCGCCAGGAACACCAGAAGCGCGCAAAGTGTCTTATTTCCGGCTATCTTCATTCAGCAGTTTCCTGATCTCGGCCGACCTTTTGGCGGCACCCGTATGTCCCGGCGCGGCGGCGAGGACCCGTGAGTACTCCGAGAGGGCCTCCACGTACATTTTACGGCGGAAATAGACGCCGCCGAGATTATAGGAGGCCTGGTAAAAACCGGGGGAAACCTCCAGCGCCCGCTTGAAGAGCTGTATGGCCTTGTCCTCGTTACCGCTCATATCGCTCAATATGGCCAGGTTGTTCAGCGCGTCAACGTGCGCCGGGGCTGCGCGCAACACCGCCTCATAGGCCTGAACTGCGAGCGGGAATTCCCCTGAATCGCGGTAAAGCGACGCAATATTGTAAAGAGCTCCCGCGTCCCCGGGGTCGAGCTCCGCCGACTTGCGGAAAGCGGCCATGGCTTCCGCCCGCCGGCCGAGTGCGATATTGGCCACTCCGAGCGCGTTATGTACCTCCGGATCGCCGGGCTTTTCCCTGACAAGGTCCTGGCCCAGCGCCAGCGCATCTCCGGGCCGGCCTGTCTCCAGTTTTATCCGCATAAGGCCCAGTTTGGCGCGATAAAGTCCGGGGAACCGCGAGAGCACTTCCGTGTAGATCTGTTCGGCCTTGGCTTTGTCACCGATCCGGTAAAGCAGGTCCGCCATGTTAAGACTGGGATGGCTCTCGGAAGGAGCCAAAGCCATGGAAACGGAATATTCCCTGGCCGCATCGTTAATGCGGCCGGCGCGCTCATAAGATACTCCGAGGTTATTGTGGACGCGCGGAGAGGCCGGGGAGGATGCCGCCGTCTTTTCCCACAACCGCACGGGGTCTATCCAATCGAAGGCCCTGGCCGCCGTACCGGCCCCGAATAATACGGCGAGCCCGGCCAGGGCGTAGTTCCACGGCCTGGACGGCCTCCTGTAGAAAGAGGCGAAAGCCAGGCCGGTCCCCAGCGCGGCCATGTAGAGGCGCTGTTCCGCTATCGGGCGGCCGGTGGTAAACCTCACGTCCAAGAAAGGCACCAGGCATAGCGCCACCCAGGCCGCGGAGAAAAGCGCGGGCCTGTTCGACTTTCTCCAGCCGTAAACGGCCAGGGCGGCAAGCAGGGCGGGCCCCGCGGCGTCCGCCAGAGTCACGACGCTGCGGTCGGCGTTCAGACCGAAAGGCAGGAACAGCAGCCGGGAATATTGTGCGAAACCCAGCAGGGCCTGGACGATGTCGAACCGGCCGGAGGCGGGCGCCCTGCGCAGGAAGAATACCGCGAACACGAGAAAAACGGCGCTCATGACCCAGAGCGGCAAAGTCCGGCGCAGGGCCGCGCCGGGCGACTCGCCATCCAGCAGCCAGAGGGCGGAGAAAAGCAGGACCGGCAGCATCACCGCGTTCTCCTTGGAAAAAAGCGCCAGCAGGAACAGGGCCACAGCCAGCGCGGCCGGCCCCTTACCGGACCCCTCCTCCCGGGAGCGCAGCACGGTTGCCGCCGCCAAGGCGGAGAAAATGAACATCAGGATGTCAGTGACGTTCTTGAGCCATGCCACCGACTCCACGTGCACGGGGTGCAGCGCAAAAATGAGCGCCGCGGCGAAGGCCTTGTCCGGGTCTTTAAGCAGCAGGAAGGCCACCCACAGGGCCAGGCAGGACGCCAGCGCGTTGAGCAGCAGGTTCACGGCATGGTAACCGGCCGGGGAACGGCCGAAAACCCTCCACTGGGCCATTAGCAGGAGGGAACGCATGGGACGGTAGCGGCTTTCGGCGCCGGGGAAGTCGCGCTTCCAGTATTCCGGGGAAAAAACGCGCGCGGGCGATACCTGTCCGTGTATCGCGCTGTCCCCGGTGATGATATCCTCGTCGTCCCACATGAAACCGCCGAACACGGAGGGCAGGTAGATCAACGCCGACAGGACGGCGATTATCGCGTAACGGTTCTTCATAGGACCTGTCGCTATTGTATTAAATATCCCTGCCGGGGAGCCTCAGGGTACGCGGCAGTTAAGGGCCTGGCCGGCGCGCCTGCCGCGATAAGCCCTTCCCGCCGCAGAAAGGCCGCCAGTTCCGCGGCCGCGACCCCCTGGGCCAGCTCATTAGGATGCTGATCCGAGGGCGCCGCCTGAAGCCGCTCCTCTCCGTACCGGGAAAAGACCGGTAAAAGGTCCAGGCACGGGATGTCCTCCGCGGCGCAGAAAGAAAGCACCGCCTCATGAGCCGAGTACAGCGGATACTCTTTCAGTTCGTAAAGCAGCGGGTAGACCATTACCGCCAGGCGGCCGCCGTCGGCCGCGACCCTGGAATTGAGACGCGCGATAGCGGCGAACTTCTCCGCGGCGCCCGGGCCGGTAAAGGAATCCCGGTAAGCGCGCAGCGTACGCCGGGTCAAACTCCGCCTGCCTAGAATTTCACTGACGAGGCCCAGGGCCCTTGAATGGGCGAACCTGCCGCGGCGGCCCGCGGCGTTGTTGCCGTCTATCAGGTCGCTGGCGGCGCCTTCCGGAGGGCGGGCGCCAAAATCGTTCAATACCAGTCCGTAGACCACGAGCCTGGGCTTCAATTCCCGCGAGAGCAGGAGGTAGGCCCGCTCCACCTCCTCCACCCCGGCCCCCACCACTCCGGCGTTGAATACCGGCGCCCCCGCGCCCTCCGCGGAGAGGAGTTTTTCAAGCCTGGCCGCGCAGGTATCCCCGTAACGCACTCCGCGCCCGTAGGTAAAAGAATCCCCGAGCAGCAATATGCCGCCGCGCCCGGCGGCGGCGCGCCCGGAACCGCCCCCGGGGCCGTCCGGCAGCCTGAAACCTTCTCTTGTAGAATTGTACCTGATACCGTATACGGGGCGGGCCCCTTCCAGGGCGACTTGTTCATAGTATCCGCGGTGATTTTCGTAATACAGGGAACTTGCGTTAAGCGGCGGAGAGGCCGGCACGAAAGATCTCAACGCGGCCTCGGCCAGGAGAAAGGCAAAAAGCAGACCGCAGAGAGCCTGCGCGGCCCTCAGGATAGATATCAGCCGCCAGTCATCGGCAAGCCGCTGCTTCAAAGAATTCCGCATCATTCAGGGCTTCGCCGCTACGGCAGAGAGGAGGTCGCATAAACGGCGTAGATCTTGCCGTCGTCGGTACAGAAGAATAGCGTGCCGTCACGTGAAAAGACGGGGTCGGAAGACAGGGCCGCGCCGTCCGGGACGGTCAAGGGCCCCCATTTTACCGAACCGTCAGGGTTCATGGCGTAGATATCTGTGCCGTCGTCGACCAGGTACATCAGCGAGTCCGGCCCGGGAACGGGTGTATTGCTGAGCGCGGCAAGACTGCCGAATGCGGAGCCGGCCCCGGTAGTGGAACTCACCCGGTGGATCGCGGGGGTTGCATCGTAGATGTAAGCTGCGCCGTCGGCCCCCACTACCGGCGCCTCCGCAACCACGTCCGGCATATTATACGGCCCCCACTTCTGGGTGCCGTCCGGGTTGAACGCGTAAAGGTCGTAGTTATCCTTGGGCAAGAACACTATCCCGTCCGGCCCCGGCGCCAGCTGGGAGGAAATACCGGAAACATCCGTAGAGGTGGACCGGGCCAATCCATCGGCCGGCGGCACCATGTAAAGCATGTCCGAACCGTCCACTACGTATATAGTGCCGTCTGCGCCGACCACAGGCGGCCTTGCGATGCCGGTCAGGGCCGTGAAGGTGGACACGCCCGCTCCCGTCAGGACGGACAGGGCGTATAGCTCCGGGGCGTCGCCGTTGTAAAGGTACAAGGTGCCGTCCGTTCCAAGGACCGGCGGATCAGTAATATTGGAAGGGAAAAGCGGCGAGGGTCCTCCCCACTTGGATGAGCCGGAAGCGGTGACAGCATAGGTTTTGGTGCTCGCGGCCACTACATACACTGTGCCATCCGAACCGGAGACAGGACCGAAATCGAACAGGTCGTTATTCTCCGTGGTGAAGGCCCAATCCTGGACGCCGTCCTGTCCTACCGCGTAAAGGACTCCGTCCGAAGCGGCAGCATAAAGCGTCCCGTCCGCGGCCGCCGCCGGAGGCAGGTCGACCACGGCCGAAGGGGTGAATACCCACTTGAGCGTACCCGGGTGCACGGCCGCCACCTGCCGCGTGCCCGGGGCGGAATCCGTGCCGTCGGAGACTACGCAAGAGACCGTGTAAACGCCGGGGGTGGAGGGGGCCAGCCAGTAGACGCTGGTACCGGTGCCGCTCAGGGTGCCCGCCGTGCTGCTCCAGACATAGGAAAGCGAATCCCCGTCGGGGTCGGAGGCGGAGACGGTAAGGCGGGCCAGGCCGCCGGCCGCCACCGTGGTGGAAACCGCGGTAAGGGAGGCCACCACCGGCGCGCCATTGCCTGAACCCTGCGCCGCGGCCGCGGCGCGGGCCGCCCGCACCTTGTCGTCCAGTTTTTCCACCCTTTTCTTGACGGCGCCGGGGCGGCCCAGGCTGAACCCGGCATGGGCGGGAGCCGCGCAGAACGCGGCCAGGCAGGCCAGCAGCAGCAGGCGCCTCATTTCCCACCTCCGCCGAAGTAAAGATTGAACCCGAGGTTAAGAAGGAATTCAAGGCCGCCCTCGGACAGGTCCGTAGATCTGTCCGTGAGGGAAACGTACATGGCCCCCAGGTCGGCCTGCATGGAGATCCGAGGCGCCAGCCTGTACTCCGCCCCGGCGTATGCGCCACAACCCCAACCGGCTCCTTTGGCGTAGGAACCTTTGAAACTGAAATAATCGCCCTCTAAAGCGAAGTAGGGACTTACCGGGCCGGAGCGCAACGAGACGGGATAAACATAGTACCGCAATCCCCCGGCGAAAACCTTGTCCTGCGACTGCCCCAGCAATTCCAGACCGCGGCCATCCGCGGGGAAATAACGGACGGAAACTCCGGGGTAATTGAGCCCTATTCCCCATGAACCCCGGGACTGGAGAAGCCTCCCAGGCGCTTCCGCGCAAAAGGCGGCCGCGGGGAAGGACAGGCAAATTAAAATCGCAGAAAGGAGTTTCGTCACAAGAAATCCGGAAGCCGCGCTCACCTTCGCGGCAACCGTGGTAATTGTATTAAATAATAGCGGCTGTTTCACGAACCGCGGCCGCAATTACAACGTGTCGCGAAAATTTCTGATAGAATAATGCGTGCGACCAGCCGCGGAAGCAAGAGGGGATTTGCCCCTTATTCCGCTTTTCCGGCCGCAAGGACCGATTTCAGTGTCAACGATACCGCCAGCCCAAGGATCTCTCGCGGAGAGCGCCCGTACACCCGGCCGCGGCTCCAGCCTGTTCTGCGCCCTGACAGCGGCGGCGGCGCCGGCCATCACGCTGGTATTCCTGCTCCTTTTTTCTCCCGGAGCCGTAGAGAGACAAGTGGCCGCCTATACCGGGACTTTTTTCGCCAAGTTCCAGGCCGGCCTAGCGTCCGTTCCCGTATGGAAGTGGGAATGGTTCCATTTCTGGGCCGTCTACGCCGAGAGGACCCTGTTGGAAACCCTGGTCAGGACGTACAACTCCCTGCCGCAGGCGATCGGGCTCTCCCTCGCTGCCGCTGCTATCGCCGTCGCCCTCAGGGCGTTCGCCGCGAAAAAACAGCAAAGGCGCTTCACGGCCCCGCTCGAGACCGCCGCGGCACTGCCGCTGTTCTGCGCCGCGGCCGCGCTGGCCGCCGTCCCGCGCCCGGTGCCTGTCGGCGCGGCCCTGACGCTGCTTTACGCGCTAAATTTTCCTTACGGCCCCGCCCTGGCGGACCTGGCCGGCGCGCAGATCAGGAGATCCCGGTCATGGCTGCTGGTCCCCTCGCTGGCGGCGCTCCCACATGTCCTGTTCCCGGCGGCTTTCTTCGCGGCGGCAGGGCCTGCAGCGCGCGGCCTGCCGCTCCTGCTGGGCCGCGCCTGCGTGTGCCTGTTCGGTTTCCCGCTCATATCCGTTTTGGCGACATCCTCCGCGCCCGCCTCCCCCCAGCCGGGCGTAAAACTGCTGCTGCCGGAGTACGGGCTGTACGACATACTCGTGGACAAGGCCGGCAACCAGCTGCTGGTGACGCAGAAAAGGTCCGGCTCCGGCTGGCAGTTCAGGCTGGACGACCTCGCGCCGGCCGGCAGGTTCACCCTGCCCACCGGGGAACTCGAGAACCTCGCTTTCGATCCGGCGCGCCGCGAGATCTACCACGTGGACAGGGATACCGGCCGGATACTCGCCGTCGACGCCGGGACCATGAAGGTCCTACGCTCGGGGAAAATGCCGGTCCCCTCCTCCGGCAGCACCAAGGCGGCGTTCAGCGCCGCCGCGGGGCGCCTGCTGGTCTCCTGGGAGAACGACAACCTGTTCGCCGCGGACAGGGACACGCTGAACTGCCGGCTGCTGGGGTCTCCAGGCAACGTCAATCCGCTTTCCGACGATAGAAGTTCGATGGCGTATTACAACTCGGAGCGGGACGGGTCCATAGTGGCGCTGGACCTTTCCACCCTGAAGGTCGTGGCCTCGGCTGACGGCCCGCGCAGGGGCGAGCGCATGGCCCTCTCCCCCGCCCGGGGGGAACTCTTCGTCCCCGACCCATTAGGCGCCAAGATCTGGGTTTATTCCGCGCCGGGCCTGGAACTGCTGCGCAAGCTCCCGGCGCAGTTGGGGGTGCGCCCTATCGCCGTGGACGACGAACACGGCCTCCTGATAAGCGCGAGCATAGTGACCGGCCACCTCGAAGCCGCGGATCCCGTCACCGGGCGCGTATCGCTGCGCCGCTACGTGGGGAAATACGGAAGGATAATAAAACTCGACACCTCCGCCAGGCGGGCCTTCCTGACCGCTACGAAGGACGGGCTCTACGCGGCAAACTACTGAACCGGCCACATGAGGCACAAAACTTACTTTTCACTGTTCGCCCCGGCCCTGAGCCTGCTGCGGCGCCGCGGATTCCCGCCCTTTATATCCTGGAACCTGACCTTCAAATGCTCCCGCGACTGTCTTTATTGCGGGGCGTCCCTGGCGACAGGCCCGGAGCTTGACGCCTCCGGCGTAATGGAAGGCCTGGATGAACTCTGGCGCCTGGGAGCGCGCTGGATAACTTTCGGCGGCGGGGAACCATTGTCACGGCCAGACATTGAAAAGATACTCGGACACGCCGCGGGCCTCGGCTTCCGGGTTTTCCTCAGCACCAATGGCGGCGGGGCGGCGGCAAAGTCGGCCGCCCTTAAACACGTTTCCCACGTCAACCTCAGCCTGGACGGCGAGAGGGCGGTAAATGACAAGATAAGAGGCGAAGGCAGCTATGACGAAGCCGTAGCGGCGATAAAAGTCTGCCGGGAACTGGGCGTTCCGGTCTCGCTGCTCTGCGTGCTGTCGGCCCTCAACCTGGACCAGGCGGAGAAAGTCCTGGACCTAGCCGCCGCGAACGGGATCACGGTCATGTTCCAACCCGCCTCGCTGCGGCGCAACTCCTCCGTTTCCGAAAATCCCATAGCCCCCCCGCCCCAGGCCTACCGGGCAGCCATAGAACGGATCATTGGGCTGAAACGCGCCGGAGCCCCGGTGCGCAATTCCTTTGCAGGGCTGCGGCAACTTGCCGGCTGGCCGGACCCGGTGACGGTGCACTGCCCGGCCGGCAGCCTTGCCGCCGTAGTGGAACCGGACGGCACGCTTACGGCCTGCCACCTGGAAAAATCAGGGCTGCCTGCGCCCAGGCCGTTCGGTCATTGGGCGGGCGGGTTGGGAGGCGGCGCTCCGGCCGCCTGTTCCGGCTGCTGCTGCGCGCCTTTGGTGGAACTGGGCCTTATACGGGGTCTGAACCTGGAGGCCGCCTGGAACGCCCTGCGCATGACGCTCAAAGACTCCAGGCGCTCTCAATAATCCAGCGCGTAAAGCCCGGAATTGGTCAGAGTGATAAATGCCCGCCGGCGCGGCGCGTCCAGCCTTATGATGCGGGGATACTTGCCCACATAGTGGCGCTGCGCCTTTTTGCCGGTACGCAGGTCCAACACTTCCAGATAGCCGGTTACCACGCTGGCGCTCAGCAACAGGCGGTTCGTCTCATCCACCGCCAGCGGCCTCACCCCGAATTGAGCCGGCAATTTACGGAGCAGTTCCAGACCCGGCGCGGAATACACCCAGATCCGTCCGCCATACGGGTCCGGCACAAAAAGTTCTCCCAGGCTGGGAGCCAGCGCCGGCCGGTCGCTCTTTTTCGGCCCTTCAGCCCGCCCAAAGGGGCGCATTCGGACCAGGTCCAGCGCCCACACGCCAGGCTCCTCAATGGCATTGTAATAGGCGATCCCGCCTGCGCTTACCGGGCCGACATTGCCCGGAGTTCCGATGATGGCGCTGTCGAGAGAATACCTGTCGGCAGCGAAGAGGTTGTCGTTCTCCCAAGATATAAGCAGTTTATTGGAAACCGGATCGAAGGCAAGTTTGGTACTGCCGGAGGACGGGACTCCTATACGCCCCGAGCGGAGCACTTTGAAAGTGTCGGCGTCTATCGCCAAGATCCTGCCGCTTTCCCTGTCCACATGGTATATTTCCCTGCGGACAGGGTCGAACTCTATGTCCTCCAGTTCCTGCGTGGGCAGAATGAACCTGCCAGTGGCCTTGAGGGTATCCAGACTGAAAGTCCACCCGACATTGCCGTCTTTGAAAGTGACGAGCAGCCTGTTCGCCCCGGGGTCCACAACGATGTCATAGAGGCCTTTCTGGGGGAAAACCTCCCTGGCCGCCGGCGAGAGCCGCGGTTCGACCGCGGAAAAGAAGAACAGCGATATGGCCGGAAAAAGGAAAAGCAGCGTCCAAGCCCTCCCTAACAACAGAGCGCGACCGGGATTTTTTTCCCGCGGACTCCCAGACAGCCCCAAAACGATGCCGAAAAGCGCGGATGGGGCGAACAAGTGAAGGACCCCGCTCATGGAGATCAGCACCGAGAAGGCCCCGGGCTTACGCTCTTCTCCGCACCGGCGGGAACCGACTTCAACTGGCAACAGGATATTGGTTAAATAAAGAAAGGCAAGGACCGCCGCGGCCGCGTACGGGAACGGCAGTCCGAACGGCGCCGCAAAGGCCCGCAGAACGAGTAGCACGGCGAAAGTCTCGACGGCCATAAGATAGCGGCTCCCACCCCCAAGCGAGCGGGCGGCCCAGCGCACGGCCAAGACCGCGCCGGCGGCAAGCCCGGCGTAAAGCAACGCGAAAAGCTGATAATTGTAGATGTCAGCCAGGAGCTTTATCAGGACTCGCTGCGAATAAACACGCCAGAAATTAACGAATCCCGGCAGATCTCCCATGAAACTGTGCAGGAGCGGCAAGTCGCTGAACTTCGCGAACCCCCAGCCGACATATGATGAGACCCACCTCTCGACGGTTCCGGGGAACATCACAAGCGCGAAAAGCGCCGGGAGTACTGGCCCGAAAAACACCGCCATGCCGAGAAGGATCCCCGGCATGCCAACCGTAGATTTTCCAGAGTTGTTCTCAGACATCAAAAGTTTAAAATCCCTGATGTCACATTTTAACACCATCTCCCTTAAGGTAACGGACAGACTCCAATGTGACAGCTCCACAAAAAAGCAGGGAATCCCCCGCGCAAAACCAATAAAATTATACCACTATGCCTCAGTTCCGCCGAACATTCCGGACAGCAAAATAAAACTGCCGGGCGCGTTAAGCCACCCGGCAGCCATCGCGAGGAATCTCCGCTACTGCCAGACAGCCTGCTTCAGGAAATAGTTGGCCCCATACATTAGGACAGCCTTTCCGTCACTGTCGAACTGAAAACCAGTGACCTTCCCCCGTTTACTGGACCACTGCTAGGTTGTTAAATTCTACTCTTCCAG
>CAYSYJ010000044.1:0-15170 GCA_964435105.1 uncultured Elusimicrobiaceae bacterium | reverse complement strand
TCTCCATCCTAAGCCGGTTGTCCCGAAAAAAGGTGCTTGCGCCTCATGCGCCGCGCGGCGCAGGTTGTTAGGATATAAGCATGGGAACGCGGGCGGGCAGCTGCCGGTACCGCGGCCAAATAAAGGAGACAAACATGAAACTAAAACTGATCATAGCGGCGGTAATATTAGGCGCTGGCCTGTGCGTGCCGGCGTTCGCCGACCAGGCCGCATCGTGGTCCTGTACCGGACCGTATATAAAGTTGGAGGGCCGCAGCACCTACTGGGGCGAGGGTTCCAGTTTTTCACAGACCCTGTACTTGCTGAGCCGTCCCGATCAGCAGAGCACTTCGGCCTTTACCGCTTACTTCCTCTCTGTCGAGCAGGATATCGCTCCCGGCGGCAGCTTGCTGTTTACGGGCACTAACGAGGTCGGCGGCAGCTTCTCGCTGCTCCTGCCGAATCCCGGCGAGTGGATCGATTGCGGCGACGGCACCAACGTGTGCAAGAGAACGACGGCGGAGCTCACTTACTCGGCCGGGCCCCTGAAAGGTGAAGACTCGGTGGTCTGTACCCTGCAGTAAGCGGGGTCAGGTCTTTACTTTCGACCTGGACTAGAGATTCGCCAGATCGCTAAAGAGCCGCCGGGGAAACCCGGCGGTTCTGTTAATAAAAGGTAGCAGGTACCTTTTAGGGGTTAGGGGAGGACGGCGCCGTAGACGGGTTCGCGGTCCAGGGTTACCTGGCGGGCCTGGCGGAAGCCGGCGCGGCGCAGTATTTCACGCCTGAAGAAAGCGCTTTCCTTGGGGTACTTGGTGAAGAAACTGCCGGAGAAGACCACGGTGCCTTCGCTCCCGGCGAATTTCTTCAGGGCGGCTAGGGCACGGCCGATCCTTTCCACATATTCGCCCAGGATCATGACGGCCAGCGGGTCGCCCTTGGCGTAATACTTGTAGAATAGCGGCACGAACTTGAACTTGAGCTCCTGCGGCAGGTGCCGGGCGTACTGCCTGAAATCGCAGGCCCACAGCCGCGCCAGCAGGTCATAGGGCGTCCGGCAACGCGCTAGCCGCATTATCTCGGCGAGCAGGCGTGAGGGCTTGTTGCCGGGCAGCAGGCCGTGGGCGGCACTTGAGAGGCCGAGGGTCATGGTGATGAGCAGATTCCTTACCTGGTAATCGCAGACCAGGCGCTCGCGGCCCTTGGCGTCTATGCCGGCTATGGTAAAGCCTGTGCCGAGGGAGATTATGAAGCCCGGCCGAGCGGCAGTGCCGGCGCGCAGCGCCGCGAAGGCGTCGTTCTCGAAACTCATGGGGCCGGTATAGCCGAAATCGCGCTCAAGGCGCTGCCTGAAATAAGGTTCCACCATCTCGGAGTCGCGGGGGAAATCTATGCCGCAAAGGCAGAAGCGGGCGCCGGACAGTTCTATCTTTTTGCCGCGGGCGAGCTGGTCCACGCCCTGCTTTATGAGGGCGTAAACGGCTTTGGTGCCCTTAACCTCAAGGTTCGCGCCCGGCACACGCGCCACGCGCACCGCCCCGCTTTCCGACCGCAAGGCTACGGCTATCTTGGTGCCGCCGCTGTCCACGCCGAGGAAATATTTCACCGGGCCCCCTTGTAAGGCGGCAGAAAGGCCTTGTTCTGGGCGAGTACTGCCTTGAGCAGGCGGAAAGTGATGTCCGCGTCGGGAGTAAGCGGGTTCAGCAGCAGCGCCTGGTAGGCCAGATCGAAGTCGCATTTCCAGGCGGCCTCTGCGGTAAGCGCCTCATAGGCCTTTATCCGCTGCGACAGCCCCTTGGCGAAGACCGGCAGCTGCGCCGTCTTCAGCGGCTTATAGCCGCCCTTATCTATCATACAGGGCATCTCGAGGACGTGGTCTTTCTCGAAGCCGTCGTAGGTGCCGTTATTGGGCACGGCCACGGTAACGCGCTTCTTCTGCAGGCCCAGCAGGCAGGCGATGACATCGTAGGCGACCACATTGTAGAAGGCGCCGCCGCGTTCTTTTACGGCCTCGGGTATCTCCGAGACCGACGGTGAGCGGTAGGCCGCGAAGATGCGCCGCTCTATCTCGGCCACCTTGGCCGCGCGCGACGGGGTAGTTTTGTCTTCCTTCACCACCGCGCCGGCGTGGAAGAAATATTTGTGATAGCCGGTGGGGATTATGCCGGCGCGCCTCATTATCTCCGGCGTCAGCTTGACCTTGGTGATGTTGAGCGCCGTCGGCAGGCCTTCCTGCTCTATCATCTTCTTTATCACGGCGCCCTGCACGGAACGGCCGCCCCGGCGCACGTCGAGCACCCAGGCGAAATGGTTGGGGCCGACATAATCTATCTCGGTGCTCTCCATGGGCGCGCCCAGCAGGTCGCTCACGCCCTTGTGCATGGTCAGCGAACCATTGCAGATGCCCACGGCCTTTATATCGTGGAAGCGCACCAGCGCCTCGGTAACTATTCCCACCGGGTTGGTGAAATTCACCAGCCACGGGTCCCTGGCGCCGTGGCGCAGCAGGGCGTCGGCTATCCTGCGTATCTGCGGTATGGTGCGCAGGGCCTTGGAGAAGCCGCCTACGCCGGTGGTCTCCTGGCCGATAATGCCGTACCTGCGCCCCAGTTCCTCGTCGCGGCGGCGCGCGGCCATCATGCCCACCCTTATCTGCGGCACTACGATCTTCGCGCCTTTCACGGCCTCGTTGAGGTTGAGCGTGGCCTTTATGGACAGTTTCGACTTGGACTTTTCGGCCAGGCGCTGCGTGAAGCCGTATACGGCCTTCAGGCGCCCGGCGTCTATGTCCATCAGGCAGATCTCGGACACGGCCCCGTCCAGCCGGGAATTAAGGATATGGTCGATAAGGAGGGGGGTATAGCTCGACCCCGCGCCTATGATAGCCAGTTTCGTCATGTTGACCCTCTCGATGCTGGTCCGCGCGCCGCGCGGCTCAGAGCTTATTGCCGCATTCCCCGCAGAAGCGCGCGCCCTGCTGGTTCTGCGCGCCGCATTTGGGGCATTTGGGCATGGCCAGCGAGGCGCCGCAGTTGCCGCAAAACTTGCCCTCGCCTGCCGGCTTGCCGCATTTGGGGCAGATGGTCTGCTTGCTCTCGATCTTGCCGGTGAAGACCGGCGTCGCCTGCGCGGCCGCTTCTATGTCCTCCACCATCTTCTTCGACTTGGCGGCCGCTATCTCGACGTTGGCCCTGGGCGCGTCCTTGACGCAAAGGCCTTCCTGCTCGTTCCAGCAGGTCTCGCAGACCCACTTGCTGCATTTAGGGCAGCGCTTGAAATGGCCCTTGGCCTCGTTCTGCGCCAGCTCGAAGGCGGCCTCGTGCTCCTTGTGCCATTCGGGCGACATGCCGGAGAATTTCTCGCTTATGATGTCGCTGCCGCGCTCCAGGCCCCCGAAGTTCTTGCCGGTAAGCTGGGAAACCACCCCTATCACGTCGCCGAGGCCCTTGAAGAATTTCTTCTTGCCGTAGGTTTTGGATTCCAGGAAGCGCGTCTTGTAGCCCTCCCTGCAGGAGTCGCAGAAGAAGGTGAACTGGAACCCCGCCTCGGTGCTGTTGTCGGCGTAGTTGTCGCTGAAGGCTATCAGATGTCCGGCCATGTCATTTTCCTCCGAGTTTTTTCCCGCATTTGCGGCATTTATCCGAAATAGGCGGCTGCTCGTCGCCGCAATGCGGGCAGACCGCGGCCAGCCGCGCCCCGCAGGCGGAGCAGTAGTCCCCGAAGAATACGGCCTTGCCGCATTTGGGACAGGATATTTCCAGCTTGAAGCCGCAGCCCGAGCAGGCTTTCCAGCCTTCTTTCACCGGCGCGCGGCACTTGGGGCAGCGCGGGTCCCCGCAGGGATTTACCTTGCCGCAGGCGGGGCAGGCGGCCGCGTCCGCGGGCGCTATCTCGCCGCAATACTTGCACGGATGTCCGTAACCTGGCATTAGTCCTCCTCCGCCTCCGCGGCCTCTTCGCCGCTCTTCGTCCAGCGGGCCGGTGGCTTGCTGGCGGCGACAAAAGCGAGCAGCGCCTTGATATCCGCCTGCCAGGCCTCTTCCTCCGAATGGATGGCCCGGCCGGCGTAAAGGGCGCGCAGTTCCCGCAGTTCCGGGACCCGGGCCAGCGCCCCGGCGCAGACGGCGTTCTTCGGGTCGGCCAGGGCCTCGTCCTTGAGCAGCACCGGCTTGCGCCTGAAATTAACCGCCGTCATGGCGCGGTTGAAAAAGTCGAGGAAAGAGGGCCAGTCCGCCCCGGCGGGCAGCCGGTAAACGTAGGTGGCCGTTTTATCCGTAGCCTGGCCGGCGGGGTCTACAAGGAAGGATTCCACGATGGCCGCGGGGGCCGGCCCCCCGGCGCCGAATACGAAGATGAAATGGTCGCCGCTCATGGCGCCCATCAGGCCTTTTTTCACCCCGAAAGCGATCTGGCCGGGCGCGGCCAGCCTTTTCAGGAAGCCGTACTCGGCCGCGTCCTTCTTGGAGGCGCAGATCCTGCTCTCGATAAGCGCGGCGGCGCCGGGCATCGCCTTCTCCACGGCCTCAAGGGGAAGCAGCAGGCCCTCTTTCAGGGCGGCGGAAAGAGCGCGCAGCCCCAGCGGGTCCGCGCCGGGCATGGCGGGGCGCAGGGCTTCCTGCACGAAGAGCGTCATGGCGCCCATGGCGGCCGCCAGGGAGTCGCGGAAATGGTCGTGCTTGCCGCCGAGCCCGGAGAGTTTAAGGGTTTCGCCGTCTTCGGATAATATCTCGACGGAATAATCGCCCTCTTTCACTTCCTTTATGCGGCGGAAAGGCAGGCGCAGGTACTCGGCGGTCTCGGGCAGGGCCAGCAGCGAGGTCTCGTGGATGCGCAGCTCGCAGCGGCCGGAGAGGCTGCGGCCGGGGGCCGTCCAGGAGAAGTCCGCCTCTATCATGGAATGCTTCATGGGCTCGCCGGCCAGGCCGAGCTTTATGAGCCGCTCATTGCGCAGGCGGGAGGCGTGGCGGGCGAAATCCTCGAACTTGTAGCCCAACTCTCCCAATACCAGCGTCGCCGAGGCCAGGCCCAGCGAAGCCTTGTAGTCCGCCAGTTCCATGGACGCGACGGCTTCCCAGGGCAGCGTCAGCGGCGTCCCGCGGGCCGGCGCCAGCACCAGGGCGTCCTCGAGCAGGGAGAGCCCGGCCCTGCCTTTTTCAGGGCTGGCCCCGGCGGGCTCCAGGGAATAGGCGGCTTCGAACTTCATTTGACGAAGATATCCTTCACGATCTATCGGCTCCCCGAACTCCGCTGTCGACCCCTTTTAAGATATTTCTACGATATATTATTTGCCTCGCGCGGACAAGGGTTTGGCGCGCGGGAGCGGAGGGTTTTTACGAGGATGTCAGCCGCCGGAGAAGGGGGAGAGCAGGGTGACCAGGTCGCCGTCCTTGATGGGCTCGTCCCACTCCACGTACCGGCCATTGACCATGGCTTTGGAAATATTGGTGGTGAGCGGGATCTTTTTGTTCAGTTCTATTTCATGCAGCAGCTGGCGCGCGGTGGCGGCCCCGGTCTCGTAAAGGTCGGTCTGTACGCCGCGGCGCTCGCCTACCAAGGCGAAATAACGTACCTGTATCTTCTTCATTTGCCGCCCCCGTGCAGGTGCATGAAGGCCTTCTCCGGCGTCAGCGGCAGGGCCGGCGGCTCGCGGTCGGGGCGGGCGGCGCGCAGGGCGTCGGCCACGGCGAGATAAGCGCCTATGCCGTGCACGAAAGGCGGCTCACCCACGGCCTTGGAATTGCAGACGGCGTAAGGATTCGACGAGTCCTTAAGCAGGGTCACGTCGAAACGCGCCGGCACGAACTTAATGTCGGGCACCTTGTAGGCGCTGACGCCGGTCAGCACGCGGCCGTCGGGCGCGTAGCGGATCTGCTCCATCGTCGCCCAGCCCATGCCCTGTATTACCGCGCCCTCGGTCTGGCCCAGGTCTATGGCGGGGCTGAGGGATTCGCCCACGTCCTGCACCACCTCGGCCGAGTCTATGGCGTAGGTGCCGCGCAGGCAGTCCAGTGTCACCTCGGTAAGCGAAGTGCCGTAGGCGTAGTACGCGAAGGGTCGGCCCTGCTCTTTCTCCATGTCATAATGCAGGTCCGGGGTGGCGTAGAAGGCGTGCTCGCCCAGGTCCACCCGCGCCCATTGCGCGTCCTTGGCCAGCTTGTTCCAGCCGAGGCCGGCCGGTTTCCCGGACACCAGCACCTCGCCGTCCTTTATTGTGACGGCGGCGGGGTCGGCCTTCAGCGCGCCTGCGGCGAAAGCTATGAGGCGCGAGCGCAGGCGCTCGCAGGCGTACTTGGTGGCCATGCCGTTGAGGTCCGCGCCGGTGCTGGCCGAGGTGGGGGAAGCGTTGGGGATGCGGGAGGTGTTGGTGGTTTCCACGCGCACCCGCTCCAGCGGCACGCCCAGCGTGCGGGCGGCCACAATGCGGATCTTGGCGTTCACGCCCTGGCCCATCTCCACTGCGCCGGTGCTCACGGCCACGCTGCCGTCCACGTAGATATGCACCAGCGAGCTCGCCTGGTTGAGGGCCGTCTGCGCGAAAGAGATGCCGAAGCAGACCGGCAGCGCGGCGAGGCCCTTCTTGGTGTCGGTATGGGCCTTGTTATAGGCGGCCACGGCGGCGCGGCGCTGGGCGATATGCGCCTTGGCGTCGAGCGTTTCCCAGCAGCGCCTGGCGTTCACGCCGGAAAGCCGCACGCCGTAGGGCAGGGTGTCGCCGTCCTTCAGAAGGTTCTTGCGCTTGAGGGCCTCCGGCTCCAGGCCCAGCTTGTGGGCGGCGGCCGAGAGGGCGGCCTCTATGGCGAAAGTCCCCTGCGGCACGCCGAAACCGCGGAAGGCGTTGTTAGGCGGTATATTGGTGCGGCAGCTCAGGCCCGTGACCCGGATATTCGGTATGCGGTAGGAGCCGCAGACGTGCAGGAAAGAGCGCCCGAGCACGGCGGTCGATATATCGGCGCAGGCGCCGGCATGCTGGTACAGCGTTATATCGTAGGCGAGGATATTCCCTTCGGCGTCGAGGCCCAGCTTATAGTCGTACTCGTAGGCGTGGCGCTTGCCGGTGGTGGCAATGTCCTCGTTGCGCTCGAGCGCCAGCTTCACCGGGCGCTTGAGCAGGAAGGCGGCCATCGCCGGGGCCACTATCCAGACGGCGGTGGATTCCTTCCCGCCGAAGCCGCCGCCCAGGCGGCGGATGTCCAGCTCCACTTTGTGCATGGGTATGCCGAGCACCTCGGCCAAATGGTGGTGGAAGGCGCCGGGAGACTGGGCGCTGGCGTACACTTTTATGGTGTCATGCTCGCCGGGTACGGCCAGGGCGCGCTGCGTCTCGAAATAGAAATGCTCCTGGGGCCCGCTGGAGAGCCGGCCTTCGAACACATGCGCGCATTTTCGGAAAGCGCCGTCGGGGTCGCCGTGGGTCTGCACGCGCTTCTTGCCGTGGAGCTGGCCTGCCGCGGCGGCCGCGCGCGGGTCCAGCACCGGCTCCAGCTTCTCTATGTCGGCTTTGATGAGGGCGAGCGCTTTCTTTGCGTTGCGGCGGGAGTCCGCCACTACCAGGGCTATGGGCTGGCCGATGTATTCCACGGCGTCCACCGCGAAAAGCGGCTGGTCCTTGAAAACATGGCCCACCTGGTTGAGGCCGGGCACGTCCCTGTGGGTGTACACGGCGGCCACTCCGGTCGCGGCGGCGGCCTTGGAGACGTCCAGGGAGCGCAGTCGGCCCTTGGCCACCGGCGAAGTGAAAAGGACGGCGTGCAGGCAGCCGGGGACGGGGATATCGTCCACGAACCGCGACGTGCCGCGCACGTGCATCAGCGTATCGTCGTTCCTCATGCGGCCTCCACGGCGGCGAGGGCGCGGGCATGGGCCCGCATCAGCTGGCCGAGCAGCAGTTTTTTGTATTCCGCCGAACCGCGTATATCGTCTATGGGTTTGGCTGCGGCCAGGGCGGCCCTGGCCAGGTCCTCGAACAGCGCGGCGTCGGGCTTGCGGCCGCGGAACTTGTCCAGGCCGGGCAGCAGCAGGGGCACCGGCCCCACGCCGCCGGCGGAGACGCGCAGGTCCTTGACCGCCCCGTCGGGGCCGGCGGTCAGGAGCAGGGCGGAATTCACCGCCGCTATGTCCAGTATGGTGCGGTTGGACACCTTCTCGAAATTGTAGCGGGCGCCGGCGGGCGGCAGGGGGATGGCGATCTCGGCCACCAGTTCGCCGCAGGCGAGGTCCGTCTTTTTGTAGCCGAGGAAGAACTTGTCCAGCGGCACTTCGCGCCGGCGGCCGCTCTCGCCGGTTATGACCAGGCGCGCGTCCAGCGCCAGGAGTATTATGGCCGCGTCGCCGATGGGCGAGGCGTTGACTATATTGCCGGCCAGGGTGGCCTTATTGCGCAGTATGGCCGAGGAATGCAGCAGCAGGTCCGCGGCCAGCGCAGGGAAATGCCGGGCCGACACGGGGGAATTGCGGAAATCCTCTATGGTGGTCGCGCCGCCCACGCGCAGGAATTCCTTGTCCTCGCGCACATAGTCCAGGTCCCGCCTCCGGGAGAGGAAGCAGAGCTCGCTCTCCAGCAGTTCCTCGGGCTTCTGCACGAACAGGTCGGTGCCGCCGGCCACTGGCACGGCGTTCCTGGCGCAGGGCGCCGGGATCGCGCCCAGGCCGGCCAGCCGGCCGGGTATCTCTTTGAAATAGGCGGGCACCACGCCGGAGGAGACCAGGTCGCCCAGGCGCTTCGAAGGAGACTTGTCCGTATCCTCCAGGGCCGCGCACAGGGCCTTCGCGGCGCTGCGGATGGAGGCGTAGCCGGTGCAGCGGCAGATATTGCCGTCCAGCGCGTTCAGGGCGGCGTCGTAGGAGAGGGAGGGGCTGCCCAGCGCGAAGCCGGTAAGGGAAAGGACTATGCCCGGAGTGCAGAAGCCGCATTGCGAGGCGCTGTGCTCCACCAGCAGCCGCTGCGGCAGGGTCAGGGGGCCGCCGCCGAGGCCCTCCACGGTCACCACGTGGCAGCCGTCGGCGTCGCCCAGCGCCGTCAGGCAGGAGGCGCAGGCTTTGTAGGCGACCGTGCCGTCGGACTGCCGGGTGCCGATGAGCACGGTGCAGGCGCCGCATTCGCCTTCATGGCAGGCGTCCTTGGTGCCGGACAGGCAGGCGACGCCCCGGATGAACTCGAGCAGGGTCAGGCCCTGCGGCTCTTCGGTGCGGATGTTCTTTTCGTTAAGTATGAAGCTGGTCATTAAAACCTCTCGGCCCTCGTCCGGCTATGCCGGCTTCAGAAATTTGAACTCCCGCCCGCCGCAGCAGGGGCAGGCGGGATCGCGCGGCACTTCGGCCGTGGTGACGGACCCGTTCCAGATGTCCAGGGTGTGCATGCGGCCCCAGTCCGCTCCGCCGCAGGCCAGCGCCTTGAGCGCCTGCGTAGCCTGCAGGGCCGCCACCCAGGCGGCGGCCGTGGAGAGCACGCCGAACACGTCGGGCGGCGGCAGGCGGCCTTCCACGGGAGGCAGGTCGAAAAGGCAGCGCAGGCAGGGGCCGTGTCCCGGGCGCAAGGCCATGGCCATGCCGTCGGCGCCCAGCACGCCGCCGTAGATCCACGGCTTGCCGGCCTTTACGGCCGCGTCGTTAATGAGGAAGCGGGTCTCGAAATTGTCGGTGGCGTCCAGGACCAGGTCCGCCCCGGCGACCAGCGGCTCTATGTTGGCGGCGGAGATGTCGGCGACCAGGGGCTCTATCTTTATGCCGGAATTGACGGCGCGCAGGCGGCGCGCCGCGGCCTCGGCTTTGGGGGCCCTGTCCCGCAGGTCGGCCTCCTCGTAGAGCAGCTGGGTGGCCATGTTAGGCGCCTGCACGGTGTCGCGGTCGGCGAGGATTAGCCGGCCCACGCCCGCGCGGGCCAGGAAGGCGGCCTGGGCGCAGCCCAGGGAGCCGCAGCCGATGATCAGAACGGAACCCTTTTCTATCCTGGCCTGGCCGGCCTGGCCTATGAGGGAAAGCCTGGCGTGGCGCGAGTAGCGCGCTCCGGCCTGCTCTTTATCCTGGGGGGGAATGTCCGCGGGCATAATTTATATATATGAACTATACAATTTTTTCCGTCCCACTTCTATTTCCGCCTGCAGGGCCGGGCAGGGGGCAGGTCTTTTAGGGTATTGACTTTTAAATTAAATTCACGTATAACTAATTTAGTTATCCTTAAAACAAGCATAAAAGAGGCGATATGAAAAAAATGCCCCCGGAAGCGGCCGTACCCCTGAAAAATTTCCTGGAGATCCCCTACGACGAACTCGAGCGGCTCAACCTGGAAGCCGCCGAGGCCGCCGGCCGGCTGTCGCAGGCCGAGCTGGAAAAGAAATACTGCGCCTACCTGCGGGGGGAGAAGCGCCTTAAGGCCGTGACGGTCTGCTTTACCGACATCGAAGGCCGTTTCCATATGCTGGACTATGATAAGCAGTATTTCCTCGAGTCCAACGACAACCTGACCTTCGACGGCTCCTCCATCCGCGGCTTTTCGGCGCAGAAGGAATCCGACCTGCGGCTGGCGGTGGACTGGGGCAGCATAGTCTGGCTGCCTTCGGACGTGTTCGGCCCGGGCAAGGTGATCATGTTCGGCACCGTGCTCAACCGCGACCGCTCCACCTACGATTCCGACTTCAGGGCGCGCCTGGCGGCGCTGGCCGCCGCGCTCAAGAAGGAGAAAGGCCTGACCGCCAACGTGGCCGCAGAGGTGGAGGGCTTCGTGGTGAAGGGCCTCAACGCCGAGCAGAGCTACAACGAGGTGGCCGGCTTCGAGCTCATCTCGAGCGGCGGCTATTTCCACTCGCTGCCGCTGGCCCCGCTCAAGATGTTCATCGACACCGCGGCCGAGGCGCAGCGCGCCATGGGCTTCCGCAACGAGAAGGACCACCCCGAGGTGGCCCCGTCGCAGTTCGAGCTGAACTTCTCGTACGCCGACGTGGTGCGCGCCTGCGACCTGGTGCAGCTCTACAAGCTGGTCTGCCGCCAGGTGGCGGCCAATATGGGCATGACCGCGACCTTCCTGCCCAAGCCGGTCTCCGGCGTGAACGGCAGCGGCATGCACCTCAACCTCTCCTTCTCCAAGGGGGGGAAGAACGTCTTCTATGACGGCAAGGACGAGGACGGGCTCTCGAAAGCCGCCTGGGACGCGGTTTCGCGCATCCTCAACCACGCGCAGGAGCTCTCGCTGGTCCTCAATCCCAGCGTGAACGCCTACCGCCGGCTGGACCCGCATTTCGAGGCGCCCAACCAGATCAAGGTGTCGTCGGTGGACCGCGGCGCCATGATCCGCATCCCCGCCGGCAACGAGAAGTCCGCCCGCCTGGAGATCCGCTCCGTGGCGCCGGACGCCAATCCCTACCTGGCGCTCTACGCCCTGGTGCGCACGGCCCTGGAGGGCCGGCCGCTCACCAAGGACGAGAATAAGCGCGACCGGGTGCGTTTCCTGCCGGGCAATATCTACGACGCCATCCGCCTGTTCCGCGCGAGCGACTTCGTGAAGGGGATCATGGGCGGGGCCCCGCACGAGAAGTACGCCGCCGCCAAGCAGGCCGCGGCGGACCGCAGCCCCAAGGAGCTCGGCGCCATAGTGAAGACCTCCGAGGTGCTGTTCCACCACGACGTGACCACCCAGCGGCTCTGGAACAAGTTCTGAGGCCGCTCTGGAAAAGAAAAAGCCCGCCTTCCGGCGGGCTTTTTTCTTGGGCGGGTACGGCGGTTATTTGACCACCGGCAGGCCGGCCGCTATCCAGGCGTTGATGCCGCCCTCGATGTCGTGGATGTCGGCGAAGCCCAGGTCCTTCATAGTAAGCAGGGCGGCCCCGCTGCGGCGGCCGCTGCGGCAGTAGATCAGGTACTTGGCGTTGCGGTCGAGCTTCGCCAGCCGGTCCTTGAAGTCCGGGGCGTAATAGTCCAGCACCAGGTGCGTCGGGGCGATATAGCCGGCCGCGTGCTCCTCGGCGGTACGGATGTCTATGACCACCGGCTTCTTGGCCTCTATGAAGTAGCGGGCCTCCTCCGGCTTGATATTCACCGGGAAGTCGCAGTTGCCGGGCTTGGGCAGGGCTTCGGGGGCGGGGGGCTGGGCCGCGGCCAGGTCCTTTAGCGCCGCGGGCTTGCCGCAGCCGGAGAAAAGTCCGGAGAGATCGAAAGCGTAGGCGCCCGCCGCGGCCAGTACCAGGAAAGAAAGGGTGAGAAACAGTTTCATGCGGTCCTCCGTGGGTATAGGCATATTTTATCAAAAACACCTCCCGGCCCGGGGCCGCCGGGCGGCGGCGGATATTTTTTGTATCATATGGTTTATACTTATGGACAGCAAGTACCGCCTCCCGCGTATCCTGGCCCTGGCCGCGCTCGTTTTCCATCTTTTCGAGGGTTTTGCCTTCATCCGCTCCGCGGCCCCCACTTACGACGAGACCGTGCATCTCGCCAGCGGCTACTCCTACCTGGCCACCGGCCGCTACGCCATGAACATCATGGACCATCCGCCTTTCTCCGAGATGCTCTCCGCCCTGCCGCTCCTGGCGCTGAAGCCCCGGGCCTTTACCGGGCATCCCTATTTCGCCGACAGCATGCCCTACCATTACGGCGACCTGTTCCTTTACCAGAACAGCGCGCCGGCGGAGCGCCTGCTGAATTCGGTGAGGGTCTTCACTTTCCTTTGCTGGACCCTGCTGCTGGGGGGGACCGTGCTGTTCTTCGCGCGGGGGCTCGTCTCTCCCGCCGCGGGCTGGCTGGCGCTCGCGGTTTTCGCCCTGATGCCGGTCTTTATTTCCAACGACGCGCTCATCACCACGGACGCCGCCGCGGCGGCTTTCTACTTCGCCTCTTTCGCCGCCGCCTGGCGCTTCACCGCTGCGCGCCCCGTGCAGCTGCAGGTGAAGGGCGGCAGGAAACAGGATTTCCTGAACCCTAAGGAGCTGCGCCTCTGGGCCGCGCTGTCCGGCCTGGCCTCGGGCCTCGCCCTGGTCTCCAAGTTCAGCATGTTCATAGTGCCGCCGCTGGTGGCGGCCTTCTGGATAGCCGACAACCTGCGCTGGCCGCGCCTGCCGCTGGGCCGCCTGCTCGGCTATATAGCACTGTACTTCGCGGCGGCGCTGCTTACGGTGGCGCTGGTCTACCGGTTCGACCTGGGGCTCTATTTCGACGGGCTTTCCGAGACGCTGCGGCGGCTGGACAAGGGCCGCTCCTCCTTCGCCATGGGGCGCCATGCCCTGGAGGGCGTCTGGTGGTATTTCCCCGCGGCGCTGGCCCTGAAGACGCCCCTGGCGGTACTCGCCGCGGCCGCGGCGGGCGTTTGGCTGGCGCTGAGGAATTTCAGGAAGGACTACCTGTGGCTGCTGCTGCCGCCCGCGGTCTTTTTCGCGGCTTCGCTGACCGACAAGGTGCAGATCGGCTACCGCCACATCATGCCCGTCATGCCTTTCCTCGCCGTGCTGGGCGGGCTGGCCCTGGCGCGCCTGCTGGAGCTGCGCCGCGGGGCCTGGCTGGCCGGCGGGCTGCTGGCGCTTACGGCCCTTTCCGTCGCCAGGGCCCACCCTTTCCACCTCGCCTATTTCAACGAACTGGCCGGCGGCCCGGCCGGCGGCTATAAATACTTCGTGGATTCCAACCTGGACTGGGGCCAGGACTTGAAGACCCTGGCCGGCCAACTTAAGGGCCGCGGCAATCCGCCGGTGGTCCTGTCCTATTTCGGGGTGGCCCGCCCGGAGAGCTACGGCATCGCCTATTTCCCGCTCGGAGTGGTCTCCAACGTCGAGCTGGAGGGGACCGGCGCCGACGTCTGCTCCATGAAGGGCCCCCTGCTCGCCGTGTCGGCCACCAACCTCCAAGGCACCTACTATCCGGACAAGAAGACTTTCGACTGGCTCAAGGCGCGCAAGCCGGTTTTCTCGGCCGGGTATTCCATTTTCGTGTACGACCTGGAAGGCGACCGGGAGGGCCTGGAGAAACTCGCGGCCATCCTCGATCGGGAGGGGCTTAACCGGGAGGCGGACTGCCTCTATGCCCGGGCCGGGAAGTGAGGCGGACCGAGCGGAGAACCTGACCATGAAAAAGACCATCGCCCTGCTTTTGACCCTGCTTTTCGCCGCCGGCCCCGCCGCCGCGGAGTTCACCCCCAAGACCTACATGAAGCAGGTGCTGGCCGCCTCGCCCTCGCTCAAGCAGGCGGAGCAGGCCTTCGCCCGGGCGGAGGCCTCCTACAAGGGCGCCCTGCTGGACACGCTGCTGCCCGCCTTTGATTTCTCGATGGCGGATTCTTTCTACGACCAGGACCGCCATTACCTGCATTTCGACAAGAAGGACGCCACCTCCCGGCTTTCCGCCTCCCTGAACCTCTACGATTCCGCCTCCAGCCCGCTGTCCAGGATCAGGACTGCGCGCCTCAACTACGAGACCGCGCGGCTGACGCTGCTGAGCGCCAGGCAGGCCGAGGCGCTGAAGGCCCTGAGGCGGTTCTACGACCTTTATTCGGCCCAGCGCAAGATCGAGATAGCCCGCAACAACCTGGCGGCCCGCGAGCGGCAGTACAAGGACACCGACGAGCAGTTCCAGAGCGGCACCCGCAGCAAAATAGAGGTGACGCAGAGCGAGGGCGACAAACTGCAGAGCGAACTTGCCCTCGCCCAGGCCGAGGCCGCCGCTGAAAAGGCCCTGATGGCCTTCAACGAACTGATAGACGCCGAGCCGGACGCGCCCCAGGCCGTGCAGCTGAGCAGCGCGGCCGTGGAGGTAAAGCTGCCGCTGCCGCGCGAGGACGTGGCCCGGGCCCTGGCCGGCAACTATAACCTGCGGCTCAAGCGGGCGGCGCTGGACCGGACCCGGATCACCGTCGGCAACGCCCTGCGGGCGGACCTGCCGCGGCTCAGGGTGGACGCCGACTGGAGCAAGTACGATACCGGCGTCCTCGGCACGCGCGGCGGGCCCTGGCGCGACGGGCAGGCCTACGGCGTGGGCGCCTCGCTCTCCTACTCTTTCGGCTTCCTGGGCGCGCAGAAACTGCTGGACGCCCGCGGCCAGCGGGCCGCGCTCAAGGCCGCCGAGCTGGACCTGGAGGACGCCGTCAGGGCGCTGAAGACCGAGGTGCTGACCCGGCAGCGCGAGATAGCCCTGCAGGTAAAGTCCCGGCAACTGCTGGAGTTCCAGGTAAAGGCCCTCAAGGGCACCACCGACAACCTGCTTTCCGAATATTCGCT
>CAYSYJ010000043.1:0-15198 GCA_964435105.1 uncultured Elusimicrobiaceae bacterium | reverse complement strand
CCGTGGAAGGAATATCCCGAACTTTACGGCTGGAGCGAATTCAAACCGGTGAAGGCCGGAAAGAGGGCCAAGGCATGAAGGCCGCCGGGCTGAAGCCCGCCCATTTCCGCTTCGAGCGGCTTCCGGAGGGCGTGCTGGTGACCGGGGACTCCGGCCGCTGGGCGCTGCTGACGCCGCGCGAGTTCGCCGCCTTCTCCGAAGGCCGGGTGCGGGAAAGCTCCGCGCTCGCCCGCCGCCTGCTGCCGCTTAATTTTTTCGGCGAGCGCCTGGACATCGAGCGGGAGGCCGGCGAGATAGCCGCACTCTCGGCCGGGCTGCTGCAGGGCCCCAGCCTGCATATCCTGGTGCTGACGCTGCGCTGCAACCAGTCCTGCGTCTACTGCCGCGCCACCTGCGGCGGCAAGGGTACCGACATGAAGGCGGCCACCGCCCGCCGGGCCGTGGACCTGGCCCTGTCCTCGCCGGGCCGCGAGGTGACCATAGAGTTCCAGGGCGGCGAGGCCCTGCTGAACTGGCCGGTCCTGAAAGCGGCCGTGGAGCACGCCCTGGCCGCCAACCGCAAGGCCGGCAAGGAACTGCTGCTGACCGTAGTGACCAATTTAACGCTGATGGACGCGGAGAAGCTGGCCTGGCTGAGCGCCCGCAACGTCTCCATCTGCACTTCCCTCGACGGTCCGGCGGACCTGCACGACGCCAACCGCCGCCGGCTGGGCGGTTCCGCCCACGCGCCGGCCACCGCCTGGCTGCGCCGCATCATGGAAAGCCGCCGCGGCGGCGGCCCCGATTCCCTGCCTTCCGCGCTGATGACCACCACCCGGCTTTCGCTCGGGCGGGAGAAGGAGATCGTGGACGAATACCGCCGGCTGGGGCTGGGCGGGATCTTCCTGCGGCCGCTGTCGCCCATCGGCTACGCGGGCTCGGTCTGGGACGAGATCGGCTACCGCCCGGAGGAGTTCGGCGAATTCTACCGGCGGGCGCTGGCCTATATCATGGAGGTCAACAGGCGGGGGGAGCGCTTCGTGGAGCGCAACGCCGCGCTGGCCGCCCGCAAGGCGCTGCTGCGCGAGGACCCCAATTACCTGGACCTGCGTTCGCCCTGCGGCGCCGCCACCGGCCAGCTGGCCTACGACTGGGACGGGTCCGTCTACACCTGCGACGAGGGCCGCATGGTGGGCGCCAGGGGGGACAGGCTTTTCATGGCGGGCAAGGCCGCCGGGGCGAGCGTGCGGAAACTGGTTTCCTCCGACGCGGCCCGCGTCTGCGCCATGGCCTCCTGCCTGGAGAGCCAGCATCACTGCTTCCGCTGCGCCTACAAGCCCTACTGCGGGGTCTGCCCCGTCCACAATTACGAGACCCAGGGCTCGCCCTGGGGCGATATCGCCGCCGGCGGCTGGTGCGCCGTGCAGAAGGCCGTTTTCGGGGCCGTCTTCGGGCTCCTGTCCAAACCCGCGGACCGGAAGATAGTGGAGGGCTGGCTGAAGAAGCCCTGAGCCGCGACCATGCCCGACATCCCGGTCTGGAACAAATGCGACAACAGGTGCGTGATGTGCACCAATATGCGCTCTTTCCCCAAGGCGGACAGCGCGCAGTACGGACTGGCCTGGCAGGTGCGCAAGATGGAGCGCTACCTGCGCGGGCTGGGCAGGACCTACCTCAAGAACGACGATAACCCGCACTTCATCAACCTGACCGGCGGCGAGCCCACCCTGCACCCGGATTTCCTGAAGCTGATCGCCTATTTCCGCGGCCGCCTGCCGGGAGTGAATATCACGCTGCTTTCCAACGGCCGCCGACTCGCGGACAGGGAATTCCGGGAAAAGTTCCTGCGCGCCGCCAGGCCGCCTTTCGCCGTGGGGATCCCGCTGCACGGCCCGACGGCCGCGCTGCACGACCTGGTGGCCGGCGTGCCCGGCGCCTTCCGCCAGACCGTGGCCGCCCTCAAGGGGCTAATGGCCGCGAAGAACGGTCCCGAGGTCGAGATCCGGTTCGTGCTGCACCGCCTGAATATCGGCTCCTTCGCGGCCACGCTGCGCTTCATGCGGCGCGCCTTCGCCGGCGGGAAATACCGGGTTACGGCCATCCATTACGAGATCGAAGGCGAATCCCGGACCAACCACGCCCGGCTGGCGCTGCGGCTCTCCGATTCGGCTGCCGCCGTGAACGCCGCCGCCCGGCTGATCCGCTCCTTCCCGGACCTGCGCCTCTACCATTTCCCGCTGTGCCTGATCGCTCCCGAACTGCGGGAGCGCTGCTGGGTCACGCTGCCCCGGGAGGACCGCGTTTACCCGGCGGCCTGCCGCGGCTGCCGCCTGCGCCCCGGCTGCCTGGGCCTGATGAAGGATTACCGCCGCAAGTTCGGGGACTCCGAGCTGAAGCCGGTGAAGAAATGAAGCTCTTCTCCCTCGTCTTCTTCGTCGCTTTCGCCGCCTGGGCTATGGGGGTGGTGAACGTGGACCTGGCCACCAAGAAGATCCCCAACGCGCGCCTGGCCGCCGGGCTCAAACTGCTGCTGCTGGCCGCGGGGGCGCTGTTCGTCAACACGCTGCTCGGCCTTTACGGGTCCACCACCGATTTTCTCAACCCGGTCTTCTACCGCCTGTGGCTCACCCACCTGCTGCTGGCGGCCGTCGCCGGGGTGATACTGTGGTATTCGGAGATCTGGCCGGCCGGCGACGCCAAGTTCTTCATGCTGGCGGCGGCCTGGCTGCCGCTCATCAACCCGCTTATCGCTAATTTCCCCGTCTACCTTTTCCTCGCGCTGCTGGTGAACATCTTCGTGGCCGCCGCGCTGTTCGCCGTCGGGTCCTTCCTGGCCTCCGGGTTCATGTCGGCCACGCCCGCGGATTTCTTCCGCAAGCTGGGCGGCGACATCCGCGAGCGCCTGACTTCCCTCGCGACCGGCAGCATGACGGGCCGCGCCGCGGCCGCGGCCTACATGCTGAACATGACGCTCCTGTTCCTGCTGCAGCAGATAGTCAGCATCGAGACCCGCGGCCTGCTGGGCCGCGTGCTGGCGAGGCCCGACCTGATCTACTTCTTCCTGTTCTTCCTCTGGGACAAGATAGGGCGCTTCTTCAAGAGCCGCCTCTGGGCCTACGGCGCCTGCGCCCTCTACCTGGTCTATTTCGCCGCGGGCTATTTCCTGTTCAGGGACAGGATGCTGGCCATGGTGGCCATGGCCGCGCTCAACGTCTTCAAGTTCAGCCTGCTGCTGTTCTTCGGCCGGGCGATGCTGGAATTCCTGATGGAGAAGAAGGACCTGATCTACCTTGCCCCGGCGGAGGTCGAGCCCGGGGTGATACTGAGCGCGAAGTTCGCCGAGGACCTTAAGCGCAACCCGGCCTTCGACGGGCTTTTCGACGACTGTTTCAAGGACGGGCTGGACGAGGAGCAGGCGGCCGCGCTCAAGGCCTGGCTGGCCCGGCTCCCGGGCGAGGCCAAGGTGGAGGCCGTGCGGGGCAGGGCTTTCGCGCAGTGGATCTTCGCCGGGGCCTGCCTGACGCTGCTCCTGGACAGGAACCTGGCCAATTTACTGAGGTGACGACGTGCCGCTGGAGATAAAGAGACTCAAGATCGTGGTGTTCGCGGGTTACTCCTGCAATAACCGGTGCCGCTTCTGCGTGGGGTCCGAAAAACGGGCCTTGCCTGAGAAGAGCACCGGCGAGCTGCTGCGCGAGGTGGCCGAGGCGCGCCGCCAGGGAGCCGGAGTGCTGGAGCTGATAGGCGGCGAGGTCACCATCCGCCCGGATTTCCTCAAGATCGTGGCCGCGGCCAAGAAGATGGGCATCCAGGAGGTGGTCACCGCCACCAACGGCCGCATCTTCGCAGACAAGGCTTTCGCCGCGGCCGCCGTGAAGGCCGGCCTGGATTCCATCATCTTTTCCGTGCACGGCCCGGACGCCGGGACCCATGACGCCCTGACCTGCGCCCCCGGCAGCTTCGAGCAGTTGAAAAAGGGCCTGGCCAACCTGAAGGCGCTCGGCTTCCGGCGCATAAACGGCAACACCACGGTGGTGAAGCAGAACTTCCGCCGCCTGCCGGAGATAGCCCGCTTCTACGCGGCCAGGCGCATACGCAACGTGGAGTATATCTTCGTGGACCCGAATTACGGCGGGGCCATGAGCGAGTTCGACGAGCTGGTGCCGCGCATCTCCCTGGCCGCGCCCTGGATGCGCAAGGCGCTGGCCATCGGCAGGGACGCCGGTTTCCGGCAATGGAAGGTCCGCTACGTGCCGCTCTGCCACTTCAAGGGCTATTTCGACCAGATCAGCGAGATGAACGAGCGCCGCCTTTTTTCGACCCAGCACTGGGCCCCCGACTTCAAGAACACCGACGCCATAGTTTCCCGCCAGCAGGTGGCCCGCCGCAAGACGGAGCGCTGCCTGGGCTGCGCGGCCTACAAGATCTGCGAAGGGATCTGGAACGAGTACCTGCGCCGTTTCGGCGACAAGGAGCTTAAGCCCCTTAAGAGCCTTTAGGGGGCCGGGCCGGCCGAGCATGGATATAAAGAAGAAAAACCTGGAGTTCGTCCGCCGGCATTTCCCGGGCGTAAAGGCCGCCGTAGCCGCGGCGCGCCTCGCCGCGGTGGAGTGGCCGGTCTGGCTGAAACCCAAGGTCTGCGAGGTCACGCTCACCTCGCGCTGCAACTACCGCTGCCTTTTCTGCTACAACCCCCCGGAATTCTTCTCCTCGCCGGAGCCGGCGCAGGAGCCGGATTTCAAGGCCGTCTGCCGCGCCCTGTACGAGGGCCGGGAGCGCGGCTGCTGGATAGCCGCGCTGATAGGCGGCGAGCCAACCCTGCGCCCGGACATAGGTCGCATCGCGGCTTTCGCGAGGAAGCTGGGTTACGCCTGCGTGAAGGTCTGCACCAACGGCTCGCGCCTGGCAGACAAGGGTTTCGCCGCGGAGCTGGCGGCGGCGGGGGTGAACATGTTCGACATCTCCCTGCACGGCCACGAGGCGCGCGTTCACGACGCGCTCGTCGGGGCGCCGGGGGCTTTCAAAGCCGCGCTGAAAGGCGCCGGCAACGTGCGCGCCCTCGGCAAGGAGGTGGGGACCAACCAGGTGATCAACCGCCTCAACTACCGCGGCTTCCCGGCCTTCTTCAGGCTGGCCCTGCTGGACCTGGGCATTAACTATTTCAATATCATTTACAGCCATTACCGCGGCGTCATGGCCGGCAATGCCGGCCGGCTGCGCGTGCCGGTCTCGAAGACCGTGCCCTGCGTGAAGAAGGCCCTGGCGCTGCTGGAGCGCAGCGGCCTGCCGGTGCTTTCCCGGCCGCTCGTGAACTTCCCGCCCTGCCTGCTGCCCGGCTACGGCGCGATTACCGCCGACTGGGAGATAGAGGGCCGCCGGGAGCCGCTGCTGCGCGCCGACGGCAGCCTGGCCGACATGGAGGAGATGAAGCTGGGGCAGAACCGCAAACCCGCAGCCTGCCGGCGCTGCGCCATGTACCGGCGCTGCCGCGGCATAGACGCGGAATACCTGGAACTTTACGGCGGGGCCGAGTTCAAACCCCTGAAAAAAGAGCCGCCGCCGGTGCCGCTGCCGGTAGTCTTCGCGGCGGGGGGCGGGAAATGAAGGCCCCCGGCCGGGAGATACAGAAGCTCAAGATAGCGGTCACCTCCGACTGCTGCCTGGCCTGCCGCCACTGCTTTATCGACAAGGGGCGCGGAGAGGTGATAAAGGAGGCCCACGCCAGGGAGGCGGTGGACCTGCTGCTGGAGTCGCCCGGCTCCGAGAAGAAACTTGAACTTTACGGCGGCGAAGCCCTGCTGAAGCTGCCGCTCCTGGAAAAGATCACCGACTACGCCCGGGCCCGGGCCCGGCGGCTGGGCAAGACGCTGGCCGTATGGCTGGCCTCGAGCGGCGTGGCCATAGGCCGGAAGGAGCTGGCGTTCATAAAGAGCCGCGGCATCATCCTTTCCGTCAGCCTCTACGGCAGCGAGCGTTCGCACGATTTCGTGCGGCGCTTCCCGGGCGGCGGCGGCACCTTCGCCGCCCTGAAGAGGCGTCTGCCCGCCATCTTCTCCGAGCTGGACCCTTTCAAGGTGACCGCCCTGCTTTGCGTGCATCCCCGGTTCGCCGGCGAAACGCTGGCCGACTTCAAAGGGATAGCCGGGCTTGGCTTCAGGGTCATAAACATAGAGTGCGTCCACGGAGCGCCCTGGAGCCGCGCCGCCCTGTCGAAATTCTCTTCCGAACTGGAGGGAGTGGCCGCCTGGATCCGACGGTCCGCCGCGGCGGGCAGGCATGTGCTGCTTGAGCCGCTGCTGGGCCTGGCCTGGCGCTCCCCGGCGCCGGCCGCCGACTGCCCTTTCAGGCAGGACCTGGAGATCTTTCCCGACGGGACCTATTCGCTTTACCCCTACGGTTTCGTGGATATGAAGAAGTACGGCGATATAGTCGCCGTCGGGCGTGCCGGCAAGGGGTTCTATGGGCGGTTCGCCGCCTGCCGCCCCGGGGGAGCGGCCTGCGCGGGCTGCGTGAAGGATTATTACCGCATCCCGGGTATGGGCGGCGGGGCCCGGGCCTACGCGCTGCGCAGCGCCGCCGCGGAGAAGTTCTTCCGGGAACTCCTTTCCTCTGAGTCGAAAATTTCCAGGGACTATTTAAGGCTGGCGGCGCGCCTGTCTCTCGCCTACAGGGGCCTGGCGGCCCGCTGATCTTCTGGCCGCTACGGCGGCCATTGCCCCCCGGCCGGCCTCCGGCGCATATTTTTCCTGATGGCCGCAAGCACCCCGGCCGAGTAAAATATTTTTCTCGCGGCGAGCCAGAGCCCCGCGGGGGCTTTTAGGCCCTCGCGGCTCAGGAGCGCCCCCGCGGCGACCAGGGCCCGGGTCTGCGCCGGGAAAACATCCAGGAATTCCTCGCCGAAAAGCTTCCGGAAAGAGCGGAAGGAGAGCTCGCGCGTCCCATAGGTGAGGCGGTCGATGGCGTAATAGGCCAGCTCGTCCCGCCGGGAAGTGGCCGCGCCCAGGCGCACGGGCGGCCGGCCCCGCAGCAGGTCGCGCCGGTAGGCGCTCCAGGAAACGGTGTTGATATAGCGCGCGGAGCCCCAGGCCCGCGAGACCGCGCCGGGCCCCAGGCCCAGTATCGATTTCTTGCCCGCGAGCTCCATGGTCTGGAAATTCCGGGAGAGCCGGGTCAGGCCCACCGCGTCGCTGTCGATGCGGCGGTAGCCGAGCGGGCGCAGCCGGCGGAAACCCTCGTCGCGCAGGCGTTCCAGCGCCTCGCCGTCCACCTTGCGCCCGCCGCGCAGGGCGTAGACGGTATAGGGCGTGTCCATGAAAACGTTCAGGTGTATCTCGTCGGGCCGCATGGCCGCGGCGGCGTCCACGTCGGCGAAGAACATCCCCGGGGTCTGCCCCGGCAGGCCGCAGATCAGGTCCAGGTTCACTCCGGGGATGCCGGCGGCGCGCAGGCCGCGCACGGCCCGGCGCACCGAGTCGAGCCGCTGGCCGCGGCGGGCGGCCTTCAGTACCCCCCGGTCCAGGCTCTGCACTCCGACGCAGGCCCAGGTCACGCCGTTGCGGGCGAAGGCGCGCAGGCGCGCCGGTTCGGCGCTTTCCGGGTGCAGTTCCAGGGCCACCTGGCCGGGGGCGGAGAGGTCGAAGGCCCCGCGCAGGACGGAGAAAAAGGAGTCCGTCTGCCGCGGGGTCATCAGCGACGGGGTGCCGCCGCCTATGTACAGCGTGCGGCAGCGCCGGCCTTCCAGCAGGGGCGAATAGAAAGCCGCCTCCTCGCCCAGCCGCGCCAGGTAGTCTTCCGTCATGGTCCCGGCTTTTCCGCCGCAGCCGGTGACCGGCAGGAAACAGAAGTCGCATTTGCTGCGGCAGAAAGGGAAGTTCACGAAAAGATTGAAGGAGGAGCCGCTGCGGCGGTCCGCGGCCCAGGCCCGCCTCGGCAGCGCCGCCCCGCGCAGGGGCCGCCAGGCGCCCACCGGGGGGTACTGCTCCGAATAGCCGGTATAGTCCAGGGCTTTCGCCCCGGCCAGCAGGTCCGCGAAGTTTTCGTCAGTCATGCCTTTCGACTTCATGTCAGCGGCCAGGCGCAGCCCGGCGGCCATTGATATTATAATAATTAAACGCGGAGTTTACGGATTGTTCGCCAAGATAATTTAATTGTATACTTCGAGGAGACGGCCGCCAGGCGGCGGCCGCGACGCAAGCGTCTTCGGTTTAAGGGCGCCGGGGATTCCCGGGCGCGCCGCGATAGCAGAGGGGGATGGACCGTTTATGAAGAAATGGACGATAATCGTGGTTGTGGCCCTGATGGGCCTCCTGATGGTGCTCCAGTACCTGAACAATAAGAAGGCCGGCACCGGCCAGCCGGTCCCGGGCAACCCGCCCCCGGCCACCGACTCCCAGGGTGTCGCCCTGCCCCCGGACGCGGCCGGAGGCCTGCCGCAGAACCTGGCCACGACGCCGTCGTCCGTCATGAGTTCGGACGTGATGCTGGACATGGAGGGCGCCAAGACCGCCTGCGAGGGCGGCTCCATCCGCGATATCCTCGCGGCCCAGGGCAAGACCTGGGGCCAGAAGGCCGACCACGGCCTTAACGCCGTGCTGACCAGGGCCGACGAGGAGAAAATGGGCGTCTGGGTGGACAAGTTCGTGCTCTGCAAGGCGCTGTCCAACCGCGACCCCGAGGTCTGCAACTACTCCACGGCCTCTTCGGCCTACCGCAAATACAGCCCCAAGGCCATCTGCCTTTCGGCCGTCAACGATATCGCTTCCATCGCCTATCTGGCCGGCCTGAACAACCAGATCTCGGCCTGCGAGTGGCTGATAAAGGACGCCATAGAGGACTTCCCTAACTCCGGCATCAAAAATATAGCCACCGCGGACTTCTGCTCCGCGGCCGCCAAGGGGCCGGAGGGGCTCTGTGCGGCGCTGCCGGCGCTCAAGGGCTGCCCGAAAATGTTCCCGGCCAAGGCCGCCGATTGCGGCGGAGACAGGGACTGCCTCGAAAACTGGGAGCTGTACCAGGGCGTGAAAACCGCGGACCCGGCCCGGTGCGGTTCCGAGAACGTAGAGTTCTGCAAGGGCTATTTCGGGAAGGGGCCGTCCTGCGCCGAATTCGCGGAGGAAGCCAGTAAACTTTATTGCGCGGCCCTGGGCAAAGCCAAGGAGAACTCCCTGCAGGCGCTCAAGGACCGCAAGGCCGAGGAAGCCCGCCTGAAAGAGGAGCGCCTCCAGAAAGACAAGATCGTGGAAGAAATAAACAAGCGCATCCGCGAAGAAAAAGGCAAGAAGTAATTTTCTGTCGCCGCCCCGCGGCCAGGGCCGCGGGGCGCAGGCCGGCGCCCGCGGGCAGCGGCCGCCGGGGCCGGCAACTCTCCCTTATGAAGCCCACCCAGCGCAACCCGGAACCTTTCCTGCTGGAAGTTTTCCTGACCAACAGGTGCAATATGAACTGTTCATATTGCGCCTCGCGGCACATGATCACGCAGAAGCACGGCCGGGCGCTGACTTTCGCCCAGCTTAAAAGGGCCGTGGACCTCTACGCCTCCTATAAGAAGGACGACGGGCAGCCGGAGAGCCGGCGCATCTCCTTCACCGGCGGCGAGCCGCTGCTGGAATTCGACGCGCTGAAACGGACCATCAGATATATACGCAGGAACTATAAGGGCTTCGAGATCAAGGTGGTGACCAACGCCACCCTGCTGGACCGGGAGAAGGCGGAGTTCTTCTTCGAGAACGACGTGTTCCTGGTGGTCAGCCTCGACGGCTGCCGCGAAGAGCACGACAGGCACCGCGTTTTCGGCGACGGCCCCGCCCGGTCGGTCTTCGACACCGTTGTGAAGAACCTGAAGGCCATCCCCGCCGCGCGCCGCCGCTCCGGCAACCTCTGCGTCTCTACGGTGATAACCTCCGAGACCATCGGCGCGCTGCCGCGCACCATGCGGTTCCTCGAGGAGCTCGGTTTCAGGCAGATAGCGCTCGGCTTCGACGAGTACGAGCTCTGGAAGCCGGAGCGGATAAAGGCGTTGGAGGCCGCGCTGGCCGAGGTGCGCCGCCGGCACTTCGAAAAGATCGTGGCCGCCGGCGACCTGGACGAACTCATCTGTTTCTCATTCGTGGCCAGTTACCGGCTGGAGAGCCAGCGCATGCTCTCCGATTATTACGACGTTTTCTGCAGCGAGGTCACGCTGATGTACGACGGGTATTTTTACCCCGGCGAGGCCGTCTTCGGCATGAGCGGGGAGGAGAAGTACCGCATCGGCGACCTGGCGCGCGGCGTGGATTTCTCCCGCATCCGCAAGGTTTACGGCGAGGCTTTCCCTCATATCCGCAAATACGGCGAGACGGTGGGCGTTGTCTGGCCGGTGAGCCGCTATTTCCACGCGGCCAACCAGGGCCTGGACCCGCACGAAATGCTGAAAAATTCGCGCCTGGTCAACGAGGCCTTCGACCGGGCCTTCGGCTCCTACTGGCGGGTACAGAAAGTGCTGCTGCTGCTCAAGTCCGACGCCGCGTTCGGCGATTTCGCGCACGAACCGGTGTACAGGGCCTCGAAGCAGGTGCGCTCGCTGCGCCTGGCCGTGCACCGGCGCTCGGGGCTCGCCGCGCTGCGTGCTGCCGCGGACCTGATGCTATATTCGCCCGGGGCCGACAAGCGCCTGACGCTGGAAACGGCGGACACGGAGCGGGAGACGCTGGACGCGGCCGAGGGCCTGGTGCTCTATTGCCTGATGAAGGCCCGCTATCTGAAGAAGCGGCTGGCCATGTCGCTCGAGACCGACGCCGCCGCCCTGGACGAAGGCCGCCGGCGCTACCTGGCCGAACACGCGGTCAGGCTGCTCGACCGCGGCCCGGACCGGGTCCCGGGCCCGAGGCCGGCCGCGGCGGCGGGGGCGCGCTGACATGGAAGGCATAGTCTTTTTCGGCAAGGGCGGCGTGGGCAAGAGCACCGTCGCCTCCAATGTGAGCGCGGTGCTGGCGCGCGGCGGCCGTAAGGTGCTGCACGCCGGCTGCGACCCCAAGATGGATTCCACCATGGCGCTGATGGGCCGGCATATCCCGCCCTTCGGCGAGCGCGCCGGCGGCGCGGCCGGGGAGGCCGCCCTGCGCGCGAGTATTTTCCCCGCCAGGGTGCCCGGAGTGCATTGCATCGAGGCCGGCGGGCCCCAGCCCGGCGTGGGCTGCGCCGGCCTGGGGATCGGCGCCATGCTCGACGCCATGAAGGACGGGGAGCTGCTGACGCGCGACGGCTACGACGCGGCGGTCTTCGACGTGCTGGGCGACGTGGTCTGCGGCGGCTTCGCGGCCCCGCTGCGCCGCGGCTTCGCCAAAAAAGTGGTCATCGTCACTTCCGAGACGCTGCTTTCTCTTTACGCGGCCAACCGGCTGGTGCAGATGATAGAGAACTATTCGCGCAACGGCGTCTACCTGGCCGGGCTCGCCGTCAACGCCATCCGCCCCGAGGGCGTGGCCGCGGCGGAAAATTTCGCCCGGGCCGTGAACACGCGCGTGCTCGGCGTGACGCTGCGCGACCCCGCCGTGGGAGCGGCCGAGAGGGAACACCGCCCGGCCGTGCTGGCCTCGCCCCGCAGCGATTTCTCTGTGCGCCTGGTGCGCCTGGCCTCCGCCATCCGCGCGGCCGGAAGGCCGGCCTCGGCGCCGAGGCCGATGAGCGACGCGGAGTTCTTCGCTTTCATGGAGGGCCGCCTGCCCGCCCCGGCCCGCGGCCGGGCCAGGACCCGCCCGGGTCAGGCCCGTCCCGCCGGGATCGGCCCCGCCTAGGCGGCGGAGGCCGCCGGGTTCACGCCGGCCGGGCTGGAAGGCGGGCAGCTGGTTTTCGAATGGCGCTCCGGCCGCGGCGTCTTTAAAACGGTATTCTCCGGTGACTCCTCGGCCCGGGGCCCGCTTAAATTTTCGGATTGGGCCGTCTGTTTCCATCCGTCCGCCGGCCGGGAGTCGGAGGCCCTCGGGGACGAGCTGGAGGCGGCCGCCGGTAAACTGGCCGGCTTCTCTTTCGGGGAACTGCGCTCCCTGCTGGGCGGAGACGCCGCGGTTCACGCACCCTCGGGCGTGCCGGCCCCGCCCGGCAAGGCCCGCCAGCACCTGGGTGCCGGCGCCTGGCCCAAGTTCATTTTCTACGGCAGCGAGGTGGACGCCCTGGCCCCGCCCGACTCGGTCATGGCCATGCACGGCGACGCCGAGTGCCGTTTCTGCATCTGCGAGGGCGGCGCCCTCGGGGTCTTCAGCGAGAACGGCTGCGTGAAAGCGGCCGGCGCGGACGAGCCGGGGCCGGTGCTGCCCCGGTCCGACGAACGGGAACCAAGCACGGATTTCAGGGCCGCGGAGGCGGTGTTCGGCGACGAGGCCAGGATGCTCGGCTCCCTGCGCACCGCGGCCGCCCAGGCCGGCCCGGGCGGGCTGGTGGAATTCTATGTCGGCTGCTCACCGATGATGCTCGCCAGCGACGCGGCCGCCTTCGCCGAGCAGGTGGGCCGTGAGACAGGCGCGAGCGTCTGGCTGGACAAATATTGCACGCTGGGCAAGCACAGCTCCCCAAAGGCCGCGCTGCGCGCGGAGTTCATGGCGAGGAAGTTCAGGGCGGCGGGCCGCCGCCCCGACAGGGACGCGAACCTGGTCTATTACGGAAGCTGCCCGCCGGAGCTGCCGCGCCTGCTGGGCGAGCGGGGCATAAAGGCCGGCGAGCCGGGCGAGGCATTCTACACGGAGACCCGCCGCGCGCGACTTCAGGTGCTTTCCGCCCCGGACGGCGTGCTGAGCGCCGCCTATGACAAGGCGGGACTGGAATGGACTTTGCCGCCGGCGCCTTACGGGTTCGCCGGGGCTTCAGCCTGGATCTCGGCGGTGGCGAAAGCGCTGGGGCGGCGAAACGTAAAGGCGGACCCTTCCGCGGAGCAGGCCGCGGCGGCGCGCGAATTGCGAAAGAAAGCCTCCGGGCTGGCCGCCGGTTTCGTCCTGCCGGCCGGCGACGTCGACCGCCTTGCCGGCGGGTCGGCCTTCAAGCGGGTGCCGGTGCCGCGGGTCTTGGCCGAGGGCGGCTGGGCTTTAAGATTTTTCGTGCTGACCGGCGGGACGCCGGACAGGAAAGCGGCCGCCGCGATAAAGGCCGCCCTGCCGGCCGGCGCCGCCTGCGAGATAGGATTCTTCTCGGATCCGGCCGCGCTGCCGCGCCTGCTGCGCGCAGACAAGGCGCTGCGTCTGGTCTATTCCGACGTGCGCGCCGACGGGCGCGTAGCCGCCGCGGGCCGCACGCCTTTCTCGGCCGGCATCTTCGAGCCCGGTTATGACGGGGCGCTGGAGACATGGCGGCGCCTGCTCGAACTGGGAGAATGGGATTTCAATGAACGCTACCTCCCCTGAAACCGGGTTTCAGAAACCTTTCGCGCTGCCTTACCAGCTCGGTGTCTACCTGGCGGTGAACGCCGTGAGCGACGCCTGCCTGGTGGTGGACGGCAGCGACTGCGTGATGCCCAAGGCGGATTTCCTGGCCGGAAACCACGACCTGCGCTCCACGCTGCTGGCGCCGGACGGCGCCCACCGCGTGCTTTGCAGCATGACCGGGCCGCTGCCGCAGGACGAGAACCATGAACGCAAGCTGGCCGGCCTGCTGGGCGAGGTCGCGGCGTCGGGCAGGTTCGGCGCCGTGCTGGTGACCGGCCTCCCCTTCCTGAAACTGGCCGGCGTGGATTACGAAGGCGTGGCCGCCGGCGTGCGCGCCGCGGCGCCGGTGGCCGACGTGCCCGCCCGCTCGCTGGAGGCCGACTGGCTGGAAGGCTACGACCTCGCCCTCGAGGCCCTGGCCCGCGCCCTGCCGGAACCGGACCGCCGCAAAAAGCGCGCCGGGCGGCCGCGCGTGGCCCTGGCCGGCTACCTTTACGACCGCGGCGAACGCGACCACCTGGCGAACCTCGCCGAACTGCGCCGCCTGCTGGTCCTGGCCGGCGTGGAGCCGGTCTGCGTCTTCCCTTCCGGAGGGAACTTCCGGGAGCTTTCCGCCGCCCTGACCGCCGACCTGGTGGTTTCGCTGCCCTATGGCCGGCGGGCCGCGGCCCGCCTGGCCGCGCGCTCCGGCGCCCGCCTGCTGGAAACCGGCCTGCCGCTCGGCTTCAAGGGCACCTCGGCCTGGCTGGCCGCCGTGCGCCGTGCGGTCGGCTTGAAAGGGGGCTTCCCGGCGGAACTGGCCGCGCTGGAGCGGGCCGCCGCGCTGGAGACGGCGCCGGCGCTGGACGCGCTGGCGCACCGCAACGTGGTCTTCGCCGGAGACCCATACCTGTTCTCCGCTTTCTCCTCTTTCTCGGCAGAACTGCGCCTGCGGCCGCGGGCGGCCCTGCTCTGCGCCAGGGCCCGGCCCCTGGCCGCCGGCCTGCCCGGCACACTGCTCTTCTCGCCCGGCACGGCCGAAGCCGCGGCCGCCGTGCGCCGCCTTTCCGGCTACGCCGCCCCGCACCTGGCCGTAGGCAATTCCTTCGCGGTCACTGAGAAGTTCTTCCCGGGCCTGCCTTTCGTGGAGCTGGGCTTCCCGTCCTACGGCCATCACTGCCTGGGCGACGAACCTTTCCTGGGTTATGCGGGAGCCAGGACGCTGGCTGGCCGCTTGGTGAACGCGTTGCGCGGCGGCCCCCGCCTGCCGGAGGCCGCCTGATGGAGCTGCGCCGCCTGGGCAGGACCGGCCTGAAGGTCTCCGCGCTGGGTTACGGCTCCGGCGTGCTCAACGCCGAGCCGCTGCCGGCCGCCCCCGGCGCCTCCGGCCTGGCCGGGCGCCTGCTCAACCGCCTGCTCGACGCCGGCGTGAACTATATCGATACCTCTCCGGATTACGGCAACAGCGAGGAGCTCATCGGCCTGGCCCTAGCCGGCCGCCGCGGCGAGTTCGTGCTCGCCACCAAGTGCGGCTGCCCGGACCGCGGCTGGAGCCGGGGGCATGAGTGGACCCCGGCGCGGCTTTTAAAGAACATCGAGGCCAGCCTCAGGCGCTTGCGCACCGGCCATGTAGACGTCTGGCAGCTGCATAATCCCAGCCCCGAGATGGTGAAGAGCGGCGGCTTGGTAGAGGTCATGCAGCGCGCCCGGCGGGCCGGTAAGGTCAGGTTCATCTCGGTCAGCAGCACGCTGCCCGACCTGCGCGAGTACCTGGCCTGGGGCGTCTTCGATGTCTTCCAACTGCCGTATTCCGCTCTGGACCGCAGGCACGAGCTTTTTATAGGCGAGGCCG
>CAYSYJ010000042.1:0-15282 GCA_964435105.1 uncultured Elusimicrobiaceae bacterium | reverse complement strand
TAGGCGCCGGTATTATTGATGCACTCCAGGCCTATGGCGGTGATGGTGCCGTCCTTCTTTACGCCGGTGCGCAGGCGGATGCGGAAGGGATGGCGCGTGCGGCCGGTGCGGAAGGTCTCCTCGCGGTCGAAGCGCCAGATGCAGGGGCGGCCGGTGCGCAGGGCGAACATGGCCGTAACGTCTTCCAGCAGGATCTCCTGCTTGCAGCCGAAACCGCCGCCTATGCGGGGCTTCACCACGCGGATCTTCTGCACGGGGATGCCCAGCGTGCGCGCCACTATGCGGCGGCAGTGGAAAGGCACCTGCGTGGAGGTGGTAATGAGGATGCGCCCGGCGGGGGTCATCTGCGCCATGGAGGTATAGGGCTCTATGGGGCAATGCTGGGCGTAGGGGGTCTCGTACATCTCGTCGAAGGTGAAGTCGGCCTCGGCCATGCCTTTCTTGAAGCTGCCGGCCTCGCAGGCCACATGGGCCACCAGGTTCTTCTTGGGCTCGTAGGTTATCGGGATCGGCACATGGGCCTCGGGCTCGTCATGAATGACGGGCGCGCCGGGGGCCATGGCTTCGTCCAGCGTGAAGACGGGCTTAAGCACCTCGTATTCGACTTTTATAGCCTCGAGAGCCGCTAAAGCCTGCTCTTCGGTCTCGGCGGCCACGGCGGCCACGCGGTCGCCCACGAAGCGCACCTTATTGTCGAACATGAAAGTATCGTAAGGCGACGGCTCAGGGAAACCCTGGCCGGCGGTGCAATGCACTATGCGCGGCACATTGCCGTGCCAGAGCACGCATTTTACGCCGAGCATCTTCTCCGCCTTGCTCACGTCCATCTTCTTGATGCGGGCGTGGGCGTGGGGGCTCCAAAGCATCTTGATAACGAGCGCGTCCTTGGGCAGGAAGTCGGCAACATAAGAATCCTTGCCCAGCGCCAGTTGCATGGCGTCTATCTTGGTGACGGAATGGTTGACCTGTTTCAGGTTCTTGGCGAGTTCATGCCTTTTCATTTCTTCCCCCCTTTGGCGGAGGCTTTCTTTTTAGGCTCGGCGGCGGCGCGGTCCAGAGTTTTGCGCAGGGCCACCCAGATCTTCTCGTAGCCGGTGCAGCGGCAGAGATTGCCGTCCATGTATTCCTTGGCGGTCTCGTCGGAAATGTCCTTCTCGGCCTCCATCAGTGCGGTAGCGCTCATGATGATGCCGGGGATGCAGTAGCCGCATTGCACGGCGCCGGCGGCCACCAGTTCCTGCTGTATCGGGGCCGGCTTGTCGTAGGTGCCCATGCTCTCGATGGTGCGCACCTTGCGGCCTTCGGCCTGCATGGCGTAGAGCAGGCAGGCGTACACCGCGCGCCCGTCCATGATGACGGTGCAGGCGCCGCAGGTGCCCTGGCCGCAGCCGTACTTGGTGCCCTTATAGCCCTCGCGGCGCAGCAGGTCCAGCAGTTTCTCGTCGGGGCGGGTGGCGAAGGTTTTCTTTTCGCCGTTAAGCGTGAAGGAAACGGAGCAGGTATGGGTCTTCATTTAGGCGGTCCTCCCGCGGGCGAACTCGGCCGCCCTTTCGAGGGCGTCCACTATGGAAACTTCGGCGAGGTTGGCGACATATTCCGCGCTCATGCCTTCCTGTTTGCACCACTTGGCGTCGTTATTGGCCAGCGAGGCGGCGGCGCGGAAGGTCTCGGCGGCGGGAGCCTTGCCGACCAGCGCGGCTTCCACGGAGCGCAGGCGCTTGGGGAAGGGGATGGCGGAGCCGGCGGCCACCCTTGCGGACTTGATGACCCCGCCGTCTAGTTCCAGCAGGGCGGCTATGGTGACCATGGAGAAAGCGGCGGCATTGCGGGCGGCCTTCACGGAACCGAAGCCGTGATGGGCCTTTAGCACCGGTATTTTCACTGCGGCGAGCAGGTCCCCGCCGCGGAACAGACGGGCCGGCTGCGAGGAGAAATATTCGTCGGCGCCCATCTCCTTGGTCTTGCCCGAGTAGATGACCATTTTGGCGTCCATGGCGAGCAGCACCACGGGCAGGTCCGCCCAGGGGAAGACGCGGCAGATATTGCCGCCGATGGTGGACACGTTGCGGATCTGGTGGGTGGAGATGCGCCGGCAGATCTCGTGCATGGCCCAGCGGGCGCCGCGGTAGCGCTGGATGTCGGACAGCGGCGTGGCCGCGCCTATCTCGAAGTAATTGCCCTTCTGCCGTATGTAGGAGAGGCCCAGGCCGGTAAGGTCCACGGCGGAGACGGGGGTTTTGCCGGGCATGAAGTGCAGGGCGGTACCGCCGGCGAGGGGCATGCCTTTGGGGCCCAGTTTGCGCAGGCTCGCGCGCGCCTGGGCCAGGCTGGCGGGACGGATGAATTCACATAGCTTCATAAGCGGTCCTTTGGGACGGGATATAAATTACTACGTGAAAATATAGCAGATTAAGCGCGGCCTATAAAGACCGCCCCCCGCCGGACAAGGTCCTGCGGGGGCGGCTTTCGCGGCGTTAAGGCCGGCTTAGTTGGCGAAGTAAGGATGCGGCAGGTAGGGCTGCCGGTCCGGCTTGGCCTCGGTAGGCTTCAGCTCCATTTCCTGCACCAGCAGCGCGTCCGGCGCCACTATGGAGGCCGGCACGAAGCCGCGGTTATAGTAGAAAGGGCCGGGCTGGAAGTAATTATAGACCTGGTCCCTGTCGGAGACCAGCTGGATGTCGCGCAGCGCCCTGAAGGTCACCCCGGCCCAGTCGGAGCCGCCTATGACCTTCTCGGAGCCGTCCTTGACGCTGACCCGGTAGGCCAGCACGGGCCCGGCCAGCAGGGCGTCCGACTTGCGGGCGGCCTCGCCGTCCACGCGGCGCACTATCACGGCGTAGTCCAGGCCGTTATCGGCCGCCGCGGCGAGCAGCTTCTTCTTAAGCTCGCCCAGCGGGGCGCGCTTCTCCGGCTGGGCCGAGAAGAAGACATTGCCGGGCCGCGGCGTGGGGAATTCGGTGACGAAACCGCGGCCATGGCCGTTGGAGGTCCTGAATTCCTTCACCGGGGCGCGGCCCATGTAGAAGTTCACCAGCTTGCCGCCCTTGACCAGTTCCAGGCGGCCGGGGCGCACGCCCTCGTTGTCGATAGGGTAATGGCCTATAAGGCCCGCCCCGTTGAACTCCGCCTTGAGCGGGTCGTCGACGGCGTCCATGAAGGCCGGCAGCACGCGCATGCCGAGCTTCTTGGTGAGCTCGCCGGAGTCGATATAGTACTTCATCCAGTCCTCGTGGTCCGCCCAGGGCTGGCGGGCGAAGGAGATATTGCCCACGAACAGCTGGTTGAGGAACTCGGCGGCGGCCTGGCCCTCGAACAGCACCGGGCCCAGATAAACCTCGGCCTCGGCCGGCTTGGTCAGGCCGGCGATCTGCCGCGCGTAGGCGTCCACCTCGGCTTCCAGGGCGGCCTGGGCCGGCACCTCGGCCAGGGAGCGCCAGGCGAAGGCTTTCTCGTCGGCCAGTCTGAGGCCGAAGCTGTCCTGCACCGAGACATTGATGTCGAGGTTCACCTTGTCCCACCAGTAGCGGTAGGCCGTGCCCTCGCTGTTGACGAAGCGCACCAGCCGGGGGTTATAGGAGAACCGCACCTGGGAGGATTGGATCTCGGGGTACTTGCGGAAGATCGCTGAGAGGGCGCGCACCCGCTCGCGCCAGGCCGCCAGGTCCGCCTGGGGTATCCCCTCGCGGTCCTGGAAGAGCGAAGCCTTGCCGGCCGGGGCCAGGTCGCCGTAGAGCTCGGTGATGTTCTTCTTCTTCTGGTAGGCGCGCTTCTGGGAATGCTTCTCCAGCGCCTTCTTGTAGGCGTCGTCGGTCAGCGACCACAGCGAGAAGCGGATGGCGTCGTAGCCGTCCTCCTCGTTGAGCGAGGCCACGCCGGGCTCGAAGCCGTTGAAATCCTGGCCCACGTACCAGGAATTGTCGAAGTCCGGCGCGCCCACGCGCAGGTCCACTGAGGCGTGGCGGTAGGCGTTGAAGCCGTCCTCCTTGAGCGCCCCGAAGACGGCGGAGACCGCCGTCTCGGAGGAGTCCACCACGTAATAGGAGACGAAATACGGCTTATCCAGGTTATCCATCTTAAGCCGGGACACGGTGCGGTTCATCTCGTCGGTCATGGCCTTCAGGACCTGGTCCTCGGCGGAGCGGGCCGGGACGGCGAGCGGCAGCAGGGCGAGAGCGAGCAGTACGGTCTTCATGTTATTTCCCCCCCTTGTCGGCGAAAGGCGGTTTCAGGACGGGCGGCCGGGAGTTGGATTTCTGCACTTTCTCGGTCTCCATCTCGGAGAAGAGCAGGCTCGGCGAAACGGCGGACACCGGCACCCAGCCGGATTCGGCCCCGCAGCTGCCGTTGAACACCCTGGGGTCGTCGCCGGTCACCAGGATGCGCGAGAAGGTCTGCAGCGGCGTGCCTATGAGGTTCAGGCCGCGGGCCGGCTCGTCCGGCCGGCCGTCGGCGTACACCTTGTACCCCATGGTGACGTTGACCGAGAAGCTCTGCGGCAGGTAGCGGTCGGTGATGGTGAAGCCGCCGGCGATATCCGTGACCACCAGGCCGTAGGGCTTCTTCGCTTTCTTCACTTCCTCTATCAGCCGGGCGCGCAGCTCCTTGTAAGGCAGGGTCTTGGCGGAAACCGCGACCAGGTTGCCCATGCGGGCCACCTGGCCGCGGCCTTCGGACCGGCGGCCGTGGCCGTTGGAGGCGGCAAAACCCTTGATCGGGGAGCGGCCCATCAGGAAGCCCTTGAGCACGCCGTTCTCCACCAGCACGGCCTTCTGGGCGGGCGTGGCCTCGTCGTCGTAGCGGTAGTAGCCGCGCAGGAACTGGCCGCCCAGGCGGTACTGGGTGGGGTCGTCGTAGACGCTCAGGAAATCCGGCATGATCGGCTGCCCGACCTTCTTGGCGAAGGTCTGGCCCGATTCCTCGCTCTTCTGGCGGTGGCCTTCCAGGCGGTGGCCGAGTATTTCGTGGAAGAACACGGCCGCGGCGCGGCCTTCGACCAGCACCGGCCCGCTGTAGGGCTGCTCCGGCGGGGCGGCGCGCAGGGCCTTGAGCTCGGCGATGGAGGCGTCGATGTCCCGGGCTATGGCGGCCTCGTCGGGCAGGTCCTTCACGCCGTCGGAGTCGTAGATCTTCAGGCGGCTCAGGTCCATGCCGTCGGCGGTGCGGCTGTAAAGCGAGTACATCAGGCGCACATAGGTATTGCCGGTCACGATCTCCGCGCCCTCGGAGTTCACGATATACCGGTTCACCGTGTCGGCGGACAGGCGCACGTCGGCGTCGTAGATGAAATCGTAGGCCTTGAACTTCTCCGACAGGCGGCGGGCCATCTCGGCGTACTTGCTGCGGTCTATTTCCGGGAAGGCGGCCTTCTCGTAGAACTTGTGGGCGCCTCCGGGCAGAAAGTCGTCGGACTTGTCCTCCTCCTCGGCGGTGACGCTCTTGTTCATCTTGACCTTGGCGTACTGGTCCAGCGCGGCCTTGTAGGCCTTGTCGGTCAGGTTCCAGAGCTCGGCGCGCAGGGCGGCCCCGTCGTCCTCTATGGGCAGGGCGGCGGCCTCCTGGCGCTTGGAATTATTGGCCTGGCTGCCCTTCATCTCGTGGGTATTGTCCAGGGCGAAGGAACCCACCCGGGCGTCGATGTCGAGCAGGCGGGACCGGCGGAAATCGTCGTTATAGAGCGCCCCGCCCTGGGCGGAAACGCTGTAGGAGGTCTTGTCGTAGGCCTGGTAGGAGAGGTAGTAGAGCGGCACCTGCTCGGCGCCCGGCAGCGTCTTCATGGAGCGGGCGAGTTCCGCCTTCATGGCGTCCAGGAGAGGGTCCGCGGGCGGCTGGGCCGCGGCCAGGCCCGGCGACAGCAGCAGCAAGGCGACGAATAGTTTTTTCATGATGTTCCTCCGTTCACTTTACCAAGCAAAGAGCGGGAGAACAGGTCTCCCGCTCGGTTGCCGCGCAGTTAATGCCGCATTTTCAGCCAAAAAACGCTCTGGCCCTCAGAACATGAATCCGAGGCCGACAAGCAGCTTGGCGCCGCTGAGCACTATCACGTCCGACTCGCCGCTGACGCCGCCGCGGTCGAAGCCGATGCGGTTCATCTCGTAGCGGAATTCGGTGACGATCTGCGTCTTATCCCCGGCCCTGATGCGCATACCGACGGGGATGCGGAACATGAAGCCCACGCCGAAATCTTCAGTGGGGACCACAAAGGAGCCATTGGTGTAACCCTTCACATAGGGCAGGGTAATGGAGTTGAGCGACATACCCAGGCCGATACCGATATAGGGGTCGACCCTTTTTCCGGCGTGGCGGATGAGCAGGTCGCCGCTGATCCCGAAGGTCTTCACGGTGGCGTAGTCGTTCCTGGTGAAATTAACGTTCCCGGCGCTGACGCCGTTGAGCAGCCAGGCCGCGGTCTGGGCCTTCATATTGCGCTTCTCGAAGGACAGCTCCAGGTCGCCGCCTATGGCCTTCTTGCCGAAGCCGCCCACGCGCATGGCTATGGGCCCGAAACCCTCGGTGGCCAGCTTCTCGAATTTCACGGAGTTATAGTAGCGAGGCGTGGAGAAGGCCGGCACATTGATGCCGAGGTGGTTGGTGTAGGTATTGTCCAGCTTGATATTGTTGTTGGAGTTGGTGAACTCCAGGCTCATGTTGGGCGCGCCGAAACCCAGGAACAGGTCGAAAAAGCCGTACTCGTTCTCGCCGCGCACATAGGGGCGGGCGGGGGCGGCCTTGGCCATGGGTTGCTGGTAGACAGGCTGCTGGTACGCTGCCTGCTCGGGAGCGGCGGAGGCGTCGCCGACCCAGTCCTTGTTCAATGCGACCTGGGAAGCTCCGATAGCCTGCGCGGTCTCCGTCTTTATCAAGCGCGCGTTGACCTCTATCTGCCCGCCGGAGGTCTCCACCAGGGTGCCGGTAACAATGGCCTCCACACCAAGGACTTTACCAAGTTGCTGGGCGCTGGATGCGTCTATGACCCCGGAAGCCTGAAGCTTAAGTTCCGTCATCACCTTATCCAGGACGGAGCGCTCGATTATCTCGAACTTCTGCAGCTTGATCATCTTCATCGTCAGGCGCTCGGCGATGATGGACCCGTCCTTCGCGGCCGTGCGGCCGTCCGCGTACGAGAAAGGGATTATGGCGATCTTCTTATTGCCCAGGGACTCGCCCGCCTGAGAGATCTCGGTCGCGAGCTGCTGATAGCCGTCTTCGGCCGCCGCTACTCCGGAAAACCCCGCGACAGCGAACAAAACCGCGAATATGCGCCTTTTCATAGATATGGGACTCCCTCCACCTTTGTCTGCTTACCGAATATTATATATAAATCAACGCAAGAAGCCACCAAGACATCCTTTACAGGCGCGTTACACGTTAAGTAACTGGGCAGCCTGGCTCATGGCCACACTACAAAACCTTCCCCGTTATTCCCAGGCGTAAACGGTATTTTCACTTTATGCAACACCTTCGCACTCCCGATATCAATGACATACAGATAAGGGCTGGAACAGACCAGAAGTTTTTTCCCATCCAAAGAGAAGCCATTTACCCATGTGGAAGTGCCGAACTGGTAGTCCTCCCAATTCTTTTCAGTCAACTTGACTTCCCCTGTCTTTTTGCCGGTCTCCGTATTGTAGAACGCGAACCGGCCAGTCTCGAAGTTGCCGGCTCCACCGACAACCCCGACTTTAGTTTGTTCGCTCCATACCGCATACTTACCGTCCGAAGAAAGCCGCCATTCATCTCTGGATTTCGAGATTGCATCATCCGGAAGAATCTCGGCCTGCACCCGCCTCTCTTTCAAATTGTATATTTGAAATAGCTCTTTACCGGGCTTCGATTTGCCTTTGCGGACATAAGACAGGACAAGTCCAGACTGACAGTCAAGTTCGTCGGTTTTTTTGAATATTTCCCTTGTTGAGAAAACCAGTTCGTTTTTGTTGACATCATAAACACCCCTCTCCCAATAAAAGCCATCATACAACTGGGCTGTCCCTGGAATGAAGCAGGAAAATCGGTCTATGACGCCGAACTTTAACGGCACTGAACTCACAATTTCACTATAGGTTTCCCCATCATACATACGGGTATTCGGGAAATCATCATCCCTGGCCCCCGTTGTGACAAGTTTATTCAGCGGACTGACTTTGTGGTAAGGCAACCACCGTCCGCCATCTTTTTCGAATGAGAAAAGAAGCCGCCTGTCGCTCAAGCGTATTATGAGTTTCCCGGCATATATCGGCATACCGTCATCATATTCCCCAAATCTGCCCCAATTGAATACGGCACGGTCATGCGCGGCATCTGCATACCAGCCATCAAGCAGATACATCTTTGACAGTTCCGGATGCTCTGTAGTGGCTGACAGCAGGTCCGTCTTCAGGCTGCCGGTGCTTACAACGATGTTGCGCTCGGGATCAATAACCGCGTAATCAGCGCCGCTGCCGCTGATCAGGTAAGGCAAAAACGCCTGCGCCCGCTCAGGAACCTGCAGCATGAATACCAACCCCAGCAATCCGATCAATCTTTTGCTCATATCTCCCCTCATTTGTAACATTTGTCAGAATCCTGCGACAAGGTCGAAATCACGTAAGCGGCTTTATCAAGATCCGGTTTTCCCATGCCGGTCACCCTCTCCGGATGGGGACGCCATTCTCCCAAGCAGTCTTCAGAGCCATATGGGATGTCATAGCCATACTCCCTGCCGCCATTGTAGCGTCTTACCGCCTCGAGATTGTACTCACTGATAGCATAGCCGTCGCGAACTAGGTCAATCAAGTTCATAAGCCGCTTACTGACCCCCAACTTGGCCGCCTGTTTTTTCAGTTCCAAGACATCCGAAGTACCATACGCCGCCTGTTTCAATATCTGCACATATTCCTTCGACAGATAAGCGTTGCGCTTGTCCGTCAATTCTATCTTCTCGATATACCGGATGAGCGGCTTCGGGATCTTAGAGAGCGCCTCTGGAGCATACCCTGTCAGCATATTTTTGCGAACACATTCCTTTAGAGCCGGATTGACAACATCATCCCCAAGCCTTCCAGTCTCTGATTGGTTATGATAGCACGCCCCGGCCACCGCCTTATCGCCCTTGAACGTACAGCCCTTGTCCGAGAATAATTTAGCACCCCAGTACACGTTTCTGCGCCAATCCCAGGCGGCCCGGCAATGTTCCCTCATGGGGCTGGCGTCACGCACCTGGAATATCCCGATATCCTTCTCGTTGCAGGCATACGGCATTCCTTTTTCGCCGGCGCACTTCCTCTCAGTGCCTACAAGGAACTGCCGCATAGAACTTTCCTGGCACGCTATCTTTTTCAATATCCCGGCATTTGCGCCGCCCACCCGGTCTATCTCCTGTTTTATCTCCTCAGGTGACGGATTGGCCCCGGCTATTTTCCCTTTTCGGGATGCAATTTTTTTATCAGTCCCGCACTGACGCTGGAATTTCAATGAATAGGCCCCGCCGAATATGCCACCACCGGCATACTGAACTATATCAAAACTGCGTCCGAGAAATGGCGTCGGCGATGCCGGGGAATCGCAATGGACGGTGTTATAATGCCAGCTAGCCTGAAACGTCCACTCTCCGCCGCCTGGCGCCGCGGCAAGGATCGCAGGCATCTCGGGTACGGCGCTTATCTCCCAGTCGGCCTGCCGCATCTTTATCTCCGGCGAGCATGCCTCCTTGGAACATTCTACACCCTGCGTTGCATACTCCCGCTCCAGTTCCGCCAGTTCCTCTTTTAATTCCGCCACGTCGCGTACCGCGGCCGCGGTCTTCTCCGTGGCCGGTTTAAGCTCCGCGTCCAGCCGCGCCAGCTCGGCGTCCACGTCGGTCTTTATCGTGTTCTGCCGGCGTTCTTCAGGCGTCTCCGGCGTCCCGGCGTACTTCTTGCGGTACTCCTGAAGACTGGCCTCATAGGCTTCCCGGGTGATACGGCAAACATCATCATTCCCGGACATCTTCATCTGCGCGGTCACGCTCTTGTACGCCCGGTCGAATTCCGCGCGAGCGCCGCCCAAAGAGACGCCGTTCATAACGCCGGAGGCCGGGCAACTGACGTTAGCCGGACGGCATTCGAAAAAACGCGGGGACCTGTTGACGCAGACCTTCAGGTCCTTTAGAATTTTCAACCTCGCCCCGACCAGCCTGTTGACGTTCCCGAGCAATTGTCGCTGGTCGCGCTCCGCGCCTCCGCAAACATCGGCGGAAGTGCCTCGCGGGCACTCGCTCCTGACGAAGATCTGCCCCAGTTGCCCCGCGACAGACTCCGTCTGGCGGATATCCTCTTCCAGTTTCCGCAAAAATTCTGATCTCTCAGGGGTTAATTCAAGGGCGGAGCCGAATTTTTTAGCGGCCCGGTTCTTACGCATATCCGCCAACTTCTTTTCCGCGGCCAGAAGTTTTTTCTCCGCCTCTGCGCGCCCGCTCTTCTGTTTGGAAAGAGCGGCCTTTTCCTCCGACTGCGCCGAGGCCAGCCGCTCCTGCGCGGCCTTTAACTTTCCCTCCGTCCCGGGGATGGCCTCTAACGCGGTTTGAGCCTTATCGCAAGGGTTCTCCCCTCCGGGGCCTAGAATACTGCCAAGCCCGGGCGTCCCTTCGCTGGCCAAAAGAAGGTCCCGGCCGCTCTCCCCCACCGCGCGCCCGCAAAGAAGCGCCTGCCCGCCGGTCAGGGCGGCCAGCATCGCCAATCTGCGGAAACGGCCACGCTGGTTCATTTTGCCGGGGTCTTGGATTTAAGTTCAGCCAGGAACTTCGTATCCTCTTTTATTTTTTCCTTCAGGTCCGAGGCGGCGGCCAGCAGGAAGTAGGCGTTGCCGATGGCGTCTATCTTGTTATAGGCGTCCATCAGGCGGTTGCCTTCCTCTTCCAGCGCCTGCGCGCGCATTTCCATGGGCATGGCCTGCTTGTCGGCCGCGCCGTCTATCTGGTCGGCCTGGCTCTGGGCGGCGGCGCTTTCCTTGTTGGCGGCCTTCTGCTGGTAGTTCACCAGGAAGGAGAGCGTCGGTTGGGCCTTCGAGAAAGAGAGCGCCGATGTCGGGTCCATGGAGGCGGCGTTGGAGAGCAGGCTGAAGACGTCGCCGAAGAATTCCGCCGTGCCCTGGTTGAACTCGGCGCGTCCCAGGATCTCCCGCGATTTGGCGGAGGCGCTGCCCCGGACTATGCCGGCCTGCTCGCGCAGTTTCCTGGCTTCGGCGTATTTTCTTTCCGCCGCCTGCTTCACCAGGGCGGCCTTGCGCTGTATGGACTCGGCCAGTTTCTTCTTCTCGCAGGAGATCCCGCAGGGCGCGGGATCCTGGGCCAGAATTGGCCCAGCACAGCAAGCCAGGAGGATCGGCAAGGACAGTAGTTTCAGGGTTTTCATTTGCTCGCCTCCCGGGGCAGCCTGGCGAAGGACCAGGCGATACAGAAACTGGCGGCCTTGTACCGCTCCTCCAGTTTACCGAACAGGGCCTCGGCGTCGGACAGGTTGGTCTCGGCCTGTGTTTTCATGCCCTTGAACTCGTCCAGGGCTTCCCTGGCGGCGGCCGACCCCTTTTCGGGGATCTCCAGGTTAAGTCCGCCCAGAGCCTCCACTCCGAGAATGGCGGAAGTGAGCTCGTCCGTTTCCAGGTCGTCGCGCAGGCGTTCGCCCACCTTGGAGGAATCGGCGAGTATGGAATTGCGCTGCTTGATGACGGCGTATACGGTCCCGAGCTTCTGTTTTTCGTCAATAAGGCCGGCAAAGCCGGACAGGGCTCCGTTCAGGGCGGCGGCGTCGGGTTGGGCCGGCATAACCCCGCTGTACGCGTCGCAGGAATTCTGGCCCTTGGCCAGGGCATAGAGCTTATTGCGGAGGCGGTCCGCTTCCGCGGGCGCCGTCCCGACCGCGGAGAGTTTGGCGGCAAAGGCGGCCGCGCAGGCCATTTTTCTGGAGAGGTCGTCGTCCTTGAGGACGCGCTTCACCAGTTCCTCCGTGTCCGAGCCTCCGGAAGACGGCTCCTGCGGCTGAGCGGAGAGCCGCGCCCTGGCCTCGTCGGCATGCCGGCCTGCCGGGAACAGCCCGAGGTAGGCGGACATCGGGGACTTGCCGGAAAGCCGCGCGGCTGCGGAGAACAGTTTATCGTCGAGGATGGCCGCCACCTCGGCCCTCCGCGCTGACGCCGGATATTTCAGAAGGTGGAAATAGGCGTACTCGGGAGGCTTCTCTGTCTTAGCCAGCTCGAACTCCCAGTTTTCGATATTCGCCCTAAGGTCGGCCACGTTCTCGCAAGTATCGTTCTGCTCCAGGAAATTATAAGCCAGTTGGATATTGGAGATGGAGGCCGCCCGCTGGCAGGCCAGTTTCCTGGCCTCTTTCAGATGGTTGCCCTGAGGGTACTTACGGATATACCCGGAATAACTCAGCGCGGTATCATACTTGCGGGTTTCCTGCCATTCAAGCTCGTCTATCCTGTCCTTGGCTTTTGCCACATATTTTTTATCGTCCGGGAACTTGCGGATAAGGGCCTCGTAGGCCGGGATGGTATCCGCAATGGCCGCATTATCCCAATCACGTATCGCCTTAGAGGGCATGCAGGCGCCCGCCAAAGCGGCTAGCGTCACCGCGCAAAGCAAGCGCGGCATGCCGCGCATGTTGTTCAACTTCATATTCTCCCCCTAACAGTTTCTACAAGTTCCGCACTTCTTTACAATTTTTCCCGAACAGCCGGGATATCAATGGCGCAGGCGCATATGGGCGGCGTCGCGCTTATAATGGAATTTGATTATCTCCGCGAGTATGGAAACGGCGATCTCGCCGGGCGCCTTGCCGCCGAGGTTCAGCCCTATGGGCGAGTGCACGCGAGGGTCCTTGAGCGGGTAAAGCTTTTTCTTGCCCAGCAGGCGGAAGATCTCCCCTACCTTGTCCTTGCTGCCTATCATGCCTATATAGGCGGCCTTGGTAGGCATCAGCGCCTCCAGGCATTCTTTATCGAGGGAATGGCCGCGGGTGACTATCACGGCGTAGGTCTCGGCGTCCACGCCGGCCGCGGCCACGGCCTTATGCGGGGCCTCGGTTATTATGGCCAGGGCGCCAGGGAAGCGCTCCGCGTTGGCGAAGTCCTTGCGGTCGTCGGCTACGAGGTAGGGATACCCGGCCAGCCGGCAGGCTTCCGCGATCTTTAAACCCACGTGGCCGGCGCCCAGGATAAGCACCTTGAAAGGATTCTTGTAAACGTCGATGAAAACTTCCATCCGGCCCATGCAGATCATGCCGGTATTGCCCTGGGGCTTTAGGTCGAAGACGAACTTGCCGCCCCCCCCCTTCTTCAGGCAGGCCAGGGCCTGCTTGATGACCAGCGCCTCCACGGTGCCGCCGCCCACGGTGCCCTCTATGGAGCCGTCGGCATAGACCAGCATGCGGGCGCCGGCCTCGCGCGGCGTGGAACCGCCGACCTCGATGACGGTGACAAAGGCCGCGCCGCGGCCGGCGTCGATGGCCTCGGCCAGCAGCTTGATGATGTTTTTCTGGTCTTTCATAAATATCCTCACCTCGTCAGGACAGCTTAAAGATCTCCACCTGCTCGCTCTTGCCCTTCAGGGCCGCCTTGCCCAGCGGCTCGAAGGAGAAGCCCGACAACGAGGCCCTGGCCAGCGCCAGGGCGGGGCCGCTTATGACCACGTCGGTATCGAGCTCCTTGGTCTTGCTCTCCAGGCGAGAAGCCACGTTCACGGTGTCGCCGATAAAGGTGTATTCCAGGCGGGCCGCGGTACCGATATTGCCGGCCACCAGTTTGCCCGCGTGTATGCCGATGCCGAACTCCACCCGGCCCGGCGCCTTGCCCGAGGCGTTATAGGCGGCCAGGGCCTTGCGCATGCCGGCGGCGGCGCGCACGGCGTCGGCGGCGTAGTCTTCGGAGCCCAGCAGCGGCGTATAGATAGCCATCACCGCGTCGCCGATGAACTTATTGATCACGCCGTTGTTCTCCGTTATCGGCGGCGTGATGTAATGGAAGTAGTCGTTGAGGAAGGCCACCAGCGCCGAGGCGCTCATCGTCTCGGAAAGCGGGGTGAAGTTGCGGATATCGCAGAACATCACGGCCGCCTCCACGTCCTCGCCGCCCAGGTTCACCTTCTTCTTGTGGATCAGCTCCCGGGCTATCTCGATGGACAGGTACTTGCCGAAGGTGTCCTGCAGCTCCTCCCGCTCCTTGAGTCCCTCTATCATCTCGTTGTAACCGGCCTTGAGGTGGGCTATCTCGTCGGAGAAATAGATGCGCGTGCGCCGGTAGTCCCCGGCGGCGACTTTTTTCATCTTGGCTATCAGCCCGTCCAGCGGCACCTGTATGCCGCGGTAAACGCTGACGAGGCCGTTGAGCAGTATCGCCGCGGAGACGCTCAGGGTGAGCACCAGGTCGGAGGCGAAATTATCCCAGGGGATGCGGTTAAAAAAGGCGGCGTAGACCAGGATGAAAGGCAGGATGGCGAAGCCGGTCACCAGCATGCCGAGCTTCATGTACACGGGCAGCGTGAAAGCGGGGCGCAGCCGGTAAAGTTCCTCGCCGGAATAGAGGGATTCCATCAGCAATTTCTGGCCGGAAAGGTTGGAGTCCACCGCCACCACCAGCAGGCAGAGCTGGGCCATAAAAGCGACGGCCGAGGCCGCCAGGCGCGGCTTGGTGAGGGCTTCGGGGGAGAGCAGGTAGGGCAACAGGGCGATGACCTGCACTATGGCTACCATTATCAAACCGTCGCGGTAGACGGTGGAAATACGGCGGCGGATCTTCTCTTTCAGCGCCTCTTCGGGCTTGCGCAGAAAGAGGTGGGCCGGCCGCCCCCAGCGGTAGACCATGGCCCACATCAGGCCGAAAGACAGGGAATCGAAGCGCAGGCCCAGCAGCTTCTGCCCGCCGTGAGGGGTCCCCGAAAAGGCCGCCAGGGCCATATCCGAGAACAGGCCGCCGACCACCGCCAGCAGAAAGGGGATCGACAGGATATTAAGGAACTCACCCAGTTTTTTCTTGCGCGCGGCCTTTTCCGGATCACCGAATAAATGGATGTTCTTCATGCGAGCCTCAGGAAAACCCAGTATATTATGGCATTTATGAAAGTCAGGGGGATGCCGGCCCCGGCGAACTCCCAAAAGGTCAGCGTCTCCCCCGCTTTTTTCTCCGCGTTCTGGATAATGATGACATTGCTGGCGGCCCCGAGGATGAACAGGTTGCCGGCGAAGGTGGAGGCCGCGGCGAGGGCCATCAATTCGCGCGTGCCGGCCCCGGCATGCTGCAGCAGCGGCAGGAACAGCGCCACCAGCGGCACATTGG
>CAYSYJ010000041.1:0-15547 GCA_964435105.1 uncultured Elusimicrobiaceae bacterium | reverse complement strand
GCTCGTCACAGGGGCCTTTGCGCTTGGTGCAGCGCATGTAGTTGTGGCCCTTTTGGGTCTCGGTGGTGATGAAGCAGCCGCAAGTGGCGCAACGGAAAGCGCCGCGGTAGACATAAGGCTTTAGGGTTTTTGTATGGGTTTTAGATTTGCGGCCAAGCACCTCCTGGCACTTATCAAATAGAGCCTTGGAGATCAGCGGCTTGTGCTTTGCCTCATAGACCTCGCCATTATAGCGCATGACCCCGTAATAGATGGGGTTACGGAGCATATAGTGGCAATTAGAAACCGACAGCGGCTTATTGAACTTGCGCCCGGTGAGGCCGGCTGAATTAATGCGGTCCCGGATTTCAGTTATGGGATACCTGCCGGTGGAGTATAGCTCAAAGGCTTTCCTGATGAGCGGGCCGCGCTCCTTGTCTATGTGTATCGTGTGGGTGGCCAGGTCGTTTACATAGCCCATCGGCGCCCAGGAAGGCCAGATGCCGTTGCGCAGCTTCTGGCGTATGCCGCGCCTTACGTTTTCCGAGAGGTTGTCCACGTAGTATTTGGACTGGCCGAAAGCGATAGACAGCATGAACTTGCCCTGCGGTGTTGGGTCGAACCAGAAGGTAGGGAACTTGAGCTCAAGGATCTTGCCGGTATCAGCCAGATAGATTATGCGCCCGCCGTCTATGGAGTTGCGCGCCAGGCGGTCCGGGTGCCAGGCCACTATGCCGTGGGCCGCGCCCTGCTCTATCTGGGCGATCATGTCGTTGAAGACCTCGCGGCCCGGTTCCTTGGCGGTTTTGCTCTCGATGAACTCGCGGGCTATGGCAAGGCCGTTCTTTTTAGCATAGTCGCGCAGTTCAGCGAGCTGCGCCTCTATGGACAGGATTTGCCGGTCAGGCTCGTCCGTGGACTTGCGGGCATAAAGGAAATACCGCATTGTGAGCTTCTCCATACCTTACCTCCCCTTGCTCTTAAGGCCGGTTTTGCCCAGCAGGGCTAAACCGGACTTAAGTGTTTACTCTTCAACTCTGCGCCGCGGGTAAGGCCGGCCAGGCGCAGCAGCGCTGGGCCGGCCGCACCGGCGGCCATAAGGACAATAATTCGGTTCGCACTTTATCATTGGCGGGAAAAAATAAATTTAAAATTTAATTTTCCGGCGGAGAAAACGCGGGAACTGCGGGAACTAGCGGAGTTTTCAAGTGCCAAATTTCTCCGGGGAGAAATTTGGCGGGCCTATCAGGATGAAATTACAGACTACTTTGCGCAACATCCCGAGGTTATCTTGTAATTACCGCCAGTAACACCGTTGAAGCTGCGGTAGGCGGATTTTATCCGCGAGATGTCGTCGCAGGCGTGGCCACTACGCGGCCCCGCACTGCTCCTTGCCGCGAGAAGGAAGGTTCGCAGGCTCGCCCACACGCCGGCCGCTTCAAGCGGCCGGCTGCGGGCTCGCTCTGCTCCACCAAGCGGAGTCCCGCACTTATCAACAACCTCCTATGCGCGGCCGGCCGGTACCCAACTGGGCCTTACCGGGCCGCTACCGGACGCCGTAGGCGGCCGTACAACGCAGAAAATTATTTCCCGCGCCCATAAATCCCCTCTATTATAAGGCTCCCCGACCTTATTTACCAATGCCTTTAATTCCGTATTCCAGTTTGGCATATTACAATATGGAATATACCATATGACTTGGAGCCAGTCAACTATGAAAAAGGCGATTTATTCACCCGAGCATCAATATCTTGTTTCTCAACTAAAGAAAGCACGCATTGAGGCCGGCCTTGATCAAACGGAAGCCGGGAAACGCCTCAAGCGCACTCAATCATATGTTTCAAAGGTGGAATCCGGCCAAAGACGGATAGATATAACTCAACTAAAAGAATTTGCGCAGCTGTACAGGAAGAAACTTTCGTACTTTATCCAAGATTAAAGGATTAGGGGGCAACATGGCGAAGATATCGTTCCTTTTGCAGGGCATTAAGGACAATAATGATCACGAGGCCGCAATCCGCGCACTGCTGGCCGATTCCAAATTTTCAGGATTCATTGTTAGTGTTGCGTTTCTCAAAGAGACCGGAGTTACTCCGCTGGCCGATGTAATAAGGAAACATGCATCGAAAATGGCGTTCTTCGTTGGGATTCGCAATGGAGTCACGTCATCGCAAGGACTTTTGGCTCTTTTAAAGCTAACGCCAGAAGTCTACGCCGTAGACACTGCAGCCGCCTCACACATTTTCCACCCCAAGATTTATATTGCCGTAGCTGAAAAGTCAGCAAAAGTAATCATTGGCAGCGCCAATATGACCGGGGGAGGGTTTAACCGGAACATCGAGGGAAGCGCCGTCATCGATATAGATAGGAACATCCCTGAGGATGAAGCGTTCCTGAAGGACTTGTTAAGCACTCATGACAAACTCAAAACAGATTATCCCAAGAATGTTTTCAAGATAACCGCAGCAAACGTTGAAACCTTGCTCAAGGAAGGCCGTCTTGAGGATGAAGATTATGCCCCTGTCCGCAAGGGGATAAAAACGGTGCCTGGCACTGAACGGGACACGACTCCCCGAATGAAGTTGATTTTTAAGCCAAGCAAATTCAGGATTAAAAAAGCGGCCGCGAAGGGGAAGGTTACCGGCAAGATTTCCGGAAGCACTCAGATTATCTGGGCCAGCAAAGAACTCACGGAGCGGGACCTGAACATCCCCTCTGGGGAAAAGACCCACTCCACCGGCTCAATGCTTTTCAAAAAAGGGCAAAGCGATGATATAGATCAGCGCCATTATTTCCGCGACACCGTATTCTCTGGCCTTACCTGGACAAAGGACAAAAAGCTTCCTCATCTTGAACGCGCCGAAGCAGAGTTTGAAATACGAGTCAAAGGCGTAAGCCACGGAACACATCGCCTGAAGTTAACACACAACAGTTCCAAAACTAGCAAGGCATATCAACAAAATAATGCCATGACACAAATTCACTGGGGAGACGCCAAAGAGTTTATCGCAAAAAAAGACCTCTTGGAGCGCACACTCACGCTCCGAGAGATTGTAGGCAATCCAACTCAATTTATTCTTGAGATTGACTAAGAGGATCGTTTTGGCGCTGGCGCCTCTTCGATAACCTCTGCCAGGCATTGAACAGCGTTTCACGCTCCGCTTTTGTCGCGCCTATTGCAGCAAGAACAGATACATCTTGCTTTTGTAGGACTTCGCCTGTAGATTTTGTTTGAATATCCTGGTTAAGAGCGGACAAATCCATTTTCGCCGCTTTAGCTATCGGAATCAAGAGCTTCTCGATTTCACTCGGGACAAGCTCCAACACCCCACCGCCATAAGATCGCCCTTCGAGTTCAGCACTCAATGCAGTCAGGGAGTTTATAAAGTTGTACACCAACTGCTCTTCATCAATTTTGAGTGGCGTAATGCGATATGCCGTGTCGGTAGTATATGCCTCTAACTGATTCAAGATAAGGCGAGGCATTGTATTCGCCCGTTTTAGCATTCCGATACGTGACGCATACACAGACGGGACCCTAAACCACGGATTACGGACCCGGCACTTATAGCGGGTATGAAGATGCTGGTGCTCCCCCATTTCCACATACCGACGAGCGTTTTTATCCAAAGCGCTTTTATCCGATATATTGAACCAGATAAAGTTAGTTGGCAAGCCCTGTTTCGCATTCTCTGCATGTTGTTCCTGGCTATATATTATCCCTGGGCAATGCGCACTGCGGCCAAACATGGGATGCGCCCATTTCTTAAGAGCATATTGATCAACAACAGCTTCCGGAACAAGGAAGAAATTATTTGCCCCTGTCACCACCCCAACATCCACTTTTGCCACATTGGTAAAAGTATTCACTTTAGGGTTCTTAGAAAGAGCCTGTAGCAGGGAAAGCTCTTTGGGTGTCAGAAGCGCCTTTGTCCATTTTCCCGTGGTCGCTCCACCATTTACCAAAAGCGTGTTATCGACTAGGGCTTCCGGATTATTAGCGAGAAATTCTCTCCCGTAGGTACGGACAATTCCCACGCCACAATGCTTATCGCTCGCGTCGGCTTTTTTTTCGGCGAACAGGATTACTGCCCCTTGCAATGTGTTTTCAAACCAAATGTCCTCGGGATCAAAAATCACAACGCGAGAACAAGTATCTTTTATGAAATCTCGCAACGATTGCGCATGCATCACATGCAGAATTTCCGAGGGAATCACCATCCCCAATCGCCCACCAGGTTTTAATAGGGATATCGACGCCACAACAAACGGAACCCAGGCATTAGTGTGTTTCGTAAATGGCAATTCGTGGGAATCAAATATCTTCTCTGCCAAAGACTGAGCTTTTAGGGAAAGATATTGATACCGGATAAACGGCGGATTCCCAACTACACCATCAAATGTCCCTTGAATCGTTTTCTCTGAACAGAACCACTCTAAAAAATCCTCATTACGAACCGAAGCACGAACATTCTTATGCGTCCCAAGGCAAGCTCGTGCTTTCTTCGCCTCTTCTGGCTCAAGTTCAAATGCAGCGACCTCAACTTTCTTCCTTGAAACTTTTCCCAACGCCTCCAAAAATGCGCCATCCCCACAACTTGGCTCAAGCACTTTCTTGGCAGTGTTTCGATTCAGCACCCATTTGGACACAAATTGGGCAATATCCAACGGCGTGTAATATCCGCCGCGAAGTTTCTGTTCAGTCTGACATTCTTTAAATTGCATTTTTAGACACCCTTAACGAGACGTTCCCGCGGGTATTCGGTGAAGAACTTTTCCGAATGAAATTCTTTGCTTCCGAAACAAACCAGTCCTTCAATGTCTTTTGCTCTTTTTCAAGCTCAAAATACAGACTGCGTTTTAATTCAGGATCAACTTCCAAAACCAATCTTCCGGATTTTCCGCGCGCCATGTGTCCCCCGATGTTATATTACATATGTAACATAATACAATTTTTGGCCACATGTTTAGCTCGAAAATCAGCGAATTAACCCCATGCCTGCAGCAACAGATTTTCCCCAGTTTATGGAAACGATAACCCCTAATAGTCCAACAGTTACTCCCAATAGCGTCTGGACATGCGTCCGATGAATGGCATTCCACCCGCTATCCGTTAACCGATAGATGGTCTTTTGACCGCTAAAGATTTCCCCAGTCTGAAAATCGCCCGCTTCAGTTAGTTTTCCCGTTGGCACAGAATTCTCTAGAACCTCAACCCAACCACGCATATGGCATGTTCGTAGATTCTCGGCATTTTCCTCCGTATCTGGCAGCGCGTATTCGATTACCCAGACATTTCCAGGCCGCAAGATCATGCTAACACGTTGTTTAGCCAAGCCTTTTAGTGTTCGATAAATTGAGAATTCTCGTCGCATAATTCACCCCAGTCTAGGAAATCTTGGTTGCTCTACACATAAAGTATAGCAGACCAACCCGACAAAGGCGTGTCGGGTTTGAAACGACGTTTTGGTCTAAAATTTCCGTTAAATTGCCGATAAATTTCCGATAAAGCCTCAAGTCTTTAGCCACATAAGCAGGCATGAATGGAAAATGCTTAAATTACTGGCGAGACACCTGGGATTAAATTGCATGAAGAAAACACATTTAGAAATAAGCCGCCGCATCGGAAAGCTGGATTTCGGGCGTCTGTATCCTGGATTCCATCCGTTTCGCTTTGCGCTCTACAACGACAAGAAGGTGTGCTTCGGAGAGACCGAAATCCCCTGGGACCGCCGTTTTGTGGCCAATACCGCCATCGATTACAACAATGAAATCATCGCGATCTGGGACATGAAATGCGCCTGTGCCGACATGGACATTTTTGCTTCCCTGATGGTGCATGAAATGTTGCACGCATACCAGCACGAGTGCGGAACAGCATTCCCCGACGACCTAGTCGGGATATTCTATCCGCGTAACCTCGACAACTTCACCCTGCGTTTCCGTGAAAACCAACTCCTGGCTGGCCTGACGGAGAAGTTCGACGCAACAGTATGGGCGGATTTTAAGGCTATTCGGGCCTATCGACGCCAGCAACACCAGGAAGCCGTTGATTATGAAATCAAAACGGAGAGTATCGAGGGCAGCGCTCAATTCGTAGAATTAAGCGCTTTAAAGCAGTTATCGTCAGATTTATATCGCAAAAGATTGGACAGGATACTGTTAAGACTACGCTCGCCAGAGAAAATTTTCGATGCGCGTCTGCTCTCATATGATACTGGCTCTCTCATCCGCATGGTTATAGCGGACAACGGCATGGACCAACCGGACTGGGCACAGGAAAAGCCGTGCGCAGACATCCCCTCGCAGGAAGTCCCCGGTATACGCGAAGAGTTCGACAAATACTTCAGCGCGATAGACAAGAAAGTGCAGGAGTTACTATCCGCGGCGGAAAAAATGGACATCTCAGGAAGAACACTTACTGGCTTTGATCCATACAATGTGCGCTCCTCCGGGAATTATCTGTACCATCCGAATTTCATCGGAGTAGCTAACGACGGAGAAAAACCGGAATTTTTCACCGGGACATTTGTCACTAAAATGGCCCCCCGCAGCAGAACGATAGAAGAGGCGTGGCGGGCAGGGACGTGAATAGCGGCACAGTGTATGAGTACCGCCCAGTGCGCCTGGCACATACGCTGGGGGCCTCACCGTTTTGGGGTACGGTGCTGACTACAATATCTTTCCGATAACGCTAATGTCGCTGGTATCAAAACCGCTTTCCCGGTCATTCGAATAGGTGAACGTCCGGTGCTCCAGGATTTTAAGGCCGTTAGCGGACAATTCCGAGAGGATTGTTTCGGCTTCCAAATGTATGCGCGTTCCATTGGAGCCGATTCTTGTGGACTTATCGATTTTCGTCAGCTTAGCTATCTCTTCGCCCGGGATTCCGCACATGGAAGAAAGGTAAAACACGCCGTCGGGCTTCAGTAGCTTTTTCAGGACGGCAAAGAACTTTTTGCGATCGTTGTCGGTCACAAGGCAGTGCAACAGGTTTACTGCGGTGATAAAGTCCCAGCGGCCAAGCGGGGGAGTGTCCGCTTCCAGCACATCGCCTTTTACGAAGGTCACCGGCAGTTTCGCTTTCTTTGCCAGCTCCAAAGATTCTTTGTGCGCCACGTCAGAGTATTCCAGCCCGGTGACTTTATAGCCTTGCTCGGCGAAAGCTAGAGAGATATCGCCTATCCCACACCCGAGATCAAGCAGGTCACACGGGGCGGGCGCATTTTCATATGAGAGCGCGTCCATCACGAAAACCGCCTGTGCGGCTTTGTATTTTAAGGGGTCCTTATGGATGGTCTTCAGCTTCTGCTGATGCCAGAGGTCGTGATCGTAGTATTTTTTCATATAAGCGCAGCTTTCCGGGCGCGGGCAAGGCTGGAAAACTCATTATAGTCCTTTGGAAGCGCTTAACGCTATATAAATAATTCTCCGTCGGGTGGGTTAATACGCCGTACCATGAATGGGCGGGGTCAGGTGAGGCAGGGGCCAGGCCGGGTGCGACGGCCACACGGGAGCCAGGCGCGCCCGGCCTGGCCCTTTCCTTATGGTCTTCGCCGTTCTCTGCCCGGTGGCTGCTTATCATTAACAGAAAAGACCGCCGCGGCGGCCGCAGCAGCGGACGCCGGGCTGGTGTTTTAAAATTACGGCGGCCACCGGTCAGCCTGAGATAGATATAAAAACAGGCCCGAGCCGCGGGCGGGGCACAGCCCCGCAGGCGAGCGAGGGCAGATACTTTATAGATTAAACTGTTCAATTTGCTCTTTGCAGTGGGCGCGGGAAATAATTTTCTGCGTTGTACGGCCGCCGAAGGCGGACGGGAGCGGCCGGGTAAGGCCCTGTTGGGGGCCGGCCGGCCGCGCATAGGAGGTTGTTGATAAGTGCGGGACTCCGCTTGGTGGAGCAGAGCGAGCCCGCAGCCGGCCGCTTGAAGCGGCCGGCGTGTGGGCGAGCCTGCGAACCTTCCTTCTCGCGGCAAGGAGCAGTGCGGGGCCGCGTAGTGGCCACGCCTGCGACGACATCTCGCGGATAAAATCCGCCTACCGCAGCTTCAACGGTGTTACTGGCGGTAATTACAAGATAACCTCGGGATGTTGCGCAAAGTAGTCTGTAATTTCATCCTGATAGGCCCGCCAAATTTCTCCTCGGGGATTTTTGGCGCAAGAAGTTTCCGCCAGCTTGCGCATTTCCCGAGCCATTAGTGGTCCGATGAAGAAGGCTTCTTCGGAATAACAAAAACCGCGCCATCAGAGGCGCGGTTTTTAACTTCTACTGCCCTGGGTAATTATCAAAGACTTACCCGCTTTGCGACTAATCCGACAAATGCACCATATCCCCGAATAGGCGATAGAACGATTCGCGCCTATCCTGCGGGATTATTTTTACCATCTTCACTAAAGCGCCCCAGTTCTCAGTCATCTCAAAGCCACCTATTACGAACCCCTGCTTTAGTTTGAGTATGAGTATGGGTTTATTCGTAGGTTTGTGCTGACTAGAGATGCGCTCATATCCGAGAGATCCCAGATAAGGGACGAAAGCCTTGAGGAACGCCCCATATAACCCTTTCCCCTGGTATTCAGGCAGTATGCCTGTATTGCGCATATAGAACGTCTGATAGTCTTCCGCCTCACCCATGTGCCACCCGATAGGTTTTCCCTTCGGGTCCAAAAACAGGAACCACTCGTGATGAAGAACATCGTAGCGTTTCCAGAATTCCTGAGCCTTTTTCCTGCGCTCAGGGGTCATACGGAAGCACGGGGTGTCCCCGCGGTCCGGGAACACCTTATCGTAACTTTTAGCGATAAGGTCCATAACCTCTTTTTTCGTCGCTACCCGGATAGAGTACCCGCCCTTAATTTTTAGAGGAAAACACTTCCGCCGCACCGATTGTATGTTCATTATTTTTACTCCAGAACCGTAAATCCCAAACCTCAGACTACGCCGCTATATCGGAAGCTTACGGGATTCCGCCAATAAGCGTTTCCCCACATCTGGCCGCCGCGGATTCCAGAGTTTATGCTCGACCTCTCTGTCCGAGGCGTATAAATGATGGTTCCCCGTCAATATCATAAGACTGCGAAGTTGCTTCAACGGGGCTTCGCCATGCCGGGCCTTTATTTCTTCTGGAGTATCCTTGGCAGTGATCGGCCATTGACGGCCGAGATAATCCGCCTTGAATGTGGCGATTAACGTAGAATACACTTCATCGTCGGTCATAAATCTGAACAAGCCATACACATAATTTACCCATAAAATTACCGACCAACCACAATAATATCCCACATTCTGTTGTCCGGGTTCCTGATGACGACAGCTTCCTTCCCTTGCCAGATTACCGGGGATTTTATCCTAGCAACCCGCATAAAGAGAGCTAGGTTCTTGCATTTTACGACTAAGGCAGAAATCTTAGTTGTTTTCGCCGGCTCAATAAAGAGTCGTATTCCGCCAAGATTAATCAACTTTCCGGTCAGACGCCTGCCGAACACCTTTTCAAGTCCTAATTTATCTTGCTCCCGCATACTGAGCACTACCCCAGAAATACTCTGCGCGGTGTTCGGATGGATCGGCACAGGAAGACGTTTTACGCCGGGACGCGGCTCGTACTCGGTAAACCACGGATAAATATTTTTGAAGCGAGGCCGGGAGAAGGTCATGAAATTCCAGCCGGGCAGTTTACTCTTGGCATCACTTTTCCAGTCGTAGTTACGGTGAAGATACTTCGCTGCCACCCCTTTCTGCTTGTTCACCCCAGCAAAATACTGCTTAAGCGGGCCGGAGCATCGTAGCGATATCCCAGGCTTATTTACACTCTTGCCGCCACGCCCCACATCAACAAACTCCAAATACGCCATTCTTCCAGCCACACGCTCAAACATAATGAAGCGGCAGGAATGCTTGCCTGGATGCGCCACCTGATGCTCGGATAAGCGAAACCCAGCCCGCCCAAGCGCCTTAAAGAATTTATGCTTGATATCTTCGGTATAACTGTGATCAAAATTTATTGGCACCATATTGTTTATTCTACAAAACATAACCAGCAGAGAATTGACTCTGACCAGGCCGGGTGCGACGGCCACACGGGAGCCGGGCGCGCCCGGCTTGCCCCTTACCTTATGGCCTTTGCCGGTCTCTGCCAGGTAGCTGCTTGGCTGTTCCCTTCAAAGTCAGTTCGAACATTGAGCGTCGTTTCTATTGTAAAATTGAGACATGAAAGCCCTTAAGCCGTTTAAAAAAAATTCCTGGGGTATTTTCTACAGGGTTAGCAGTGTCTTCGATATTAACAGGCGACTTATAGATACGCTTGAATGGCCCGACGGCATATGTTTGGGCATGTCATTTAAGCCGATGTCACTGGATAAATTACTAAAAATCAAACTGCGTCTCCCCATAGGATATCGGGCGGCCCTGTGTTGTTATTCCAAAGGCCGGGGAGTGCACAAGACATATCCTTTCGCACCTTCTTTTGGGCTTGAGGCCCGGCAGCCTAATAATCTAAAAGAACTTAAACGCCTACAGATCTCAATGGCATATGATTTCGCCAGGCGGAAAAGGGGTGGACTGACCAAGCAGTTTAAAAAGTCCCTCCAAGGCTATCTCGAGAATTCACTAGGCAAAACCAAATCCCTGATACTTATGCGCGGCGGCCACCCGGAGGGGTTATTCTCTTTACTGCCGGCAGTAGGCGGCAATGTCACGCCCGTAAAATATGACGGTATTACCTGGCAACAGTTCCCGAAGGATATGTCTGGCAATGAAAGGAAAAGCGCATATTACCAGGTTTCAGACTGGTTGAAATCAACAGCCAAACGGAAAGTCGCCGCAAAGTTCTCCCCCGACGACATGGCTTTCATAAAATTCCTTTCCGGTATGGATTTTGTCGCCAGCAGCATCCAGTTCTCACGCGAAACCGCCACCAGGAACTCTTAACACGCTGGGCCGAAAGACCCACCCGCAGTCTGGGTCCTGTGACACTTACAGTCTTGAGCCCTTGATGCTATGCTATTGGCGTAGACTCCTTGTAATTCGGGGGATTGGCCCCGAAGTATCCACGAGCGGACCGTAATCCGCTGTACCCAGGGAAAGCAAACAAATTTGCTTTCCCTTTTTTATCGGCAAATTGTTGAAGCGGCAGAAAAATGGCATAATAGGCTTAAGGGGAATCAGAAATGAAAACCAATGATAAAGTGATAGTAGCCTTTCTCGTTGCGGCTGGCGTGTTTTCGATTAACGTCGCCACCAAGTACGTCAATGGGCTGACCGATATCCAGAAGAAGAGCATCCTGCCTGCCGCTAAAATGTCGTCCCAGAAAGTCCTGCTCTGCGAAGGCACGGAATGGACAAAGTACTCGAACCCCAAGTCATCCAACGCTTAACCTGAACTGGACCGGCGGAACCGCGCCGGCACGGGCATAAAGGATCGCCGAACGGCAACTTTATGCCCGTAATTTTTGGAGAGTTATCCGTGAAATTCAAGCAACTCGGTATCATCGTAGGCACAAAGTGCAATTTCAGCTGTACCCATTGCGCCATTGAAGATAGGGAAAAGAACCGGGACCTCAGCGCCAGCGAGGTCAGCATCCTGAAGGGGGCTATTTCCCAATATGCGCCTAGTGAATTGCTTTTTACTGGCGGCGAGCCGACTCTTTATATCCCGTTGATAAATGAGCTGATTTCCGCCCACCCGGCGCCGCACAAATGCCGCATTATCGTTACTACAAACGGCCATTTCGCGAACTCTGTGCCCGCGGCGCGCAAAGTCTTGGCTTCGTTTTCCGCACTGAATAATATCCAGGTCTCATACGACAAGTTCCATAAAGAATTCCTGCCCCTGCAGAAAGTGAAGAACCTGTACACAGCATGCAAAGAAATGCGCCTCAATTTCCTGGCGCTTTTCGCGATACAGTCCCCATTGGACCTCCCGCTAACGGCGGAGCTGTCAAAGGTCGGCAAATTCAAGATAGGGGTACAGAAAGTCATCCCCCACGGGCAGGCCCAAAAAAACAAGCTTGGCTTTATTCATGCGGTATTCGATAAAAAAGTCCTGGCGAAAAGATGCCCGAACCTGGGCAGACTCGCTTACACGCGAGGACGCGGCTTTTCCGTGTGTTGTTCGGACCTGCTGCGGCTAAAGTCAGAAATACAAATCGCCCACCCAACTATAAAACAGCATCTGGCCAGCGGCTTCTATAAATTGATGGCCGGGCATTCCTTCCGGAAATTACTACGGCATTTCGCGTTGTCGGATTCTCAACTCAAACCAGAACATTCTGACGAGTGTGTCCTGTGTAAACACATTTTTACCCGCGGAGCACCACTAACTTGATCAAGCCAGCTGGAGCACCGCCACAGGGCAAGACCCGCCTGATAATTATTGGGACAGCGGTCATTATATCGGCTCTGGCAATCGCCCGGCCTGACCGGCAGAACAAACAATGGGAAGTGCTCTTGGCGGACGTCCCTCAAAAAGTATCTACGAAAGATGCCGCAATTAATGGCGTCTTTTATGTTCTTAAACAGACGCATGAGCCGCTTTTTCGGCTGGACAACGGCCAGGACTACACTTCTCGTCTGTTAAAATCCTGGGGCCGGGATTTGACCTATAGCCGGTATACTTTCTGCCCCGACACTTCCCTGATTTTTATCCGTGGCAGAAAATTCTCTCCGGAGTTCTTTGAACAATATCTATCCAGCGTAACCAAGGCATTTGACCCCGCCGCCGTTGTTTCCGGCTTAGACGGATGTTTTGAGGTGAGGTTCAATCGACCGAGGAAGAGCTATCTGGATTATCTAACCCGCTATCAACAAGCCCCCACCATAGACACCGGGGATGCCTTCGAAGCTGGGCTGGGGCCGTTCTACGCGCAGGCAATGAGCGCGGAAGAGATACGGCTTGTTCGGAAATCGCCAGCTACCCGAGGCTACGACACGATTGTAATCCACAGGTATGCCGGCTCTTCTGATCCGCAATTGCAAAACAGACACATATCTGATTTCAATAAGATATCCGCCGTGGATATCCCCGACTGGGTCAGAAGCCAGCAAGTCGGTTTTCAGGACGTGGTGCTTAATACTGTGACGATGGTTGTAAATCATCCGGACAAAAACATCCGCAAAGCGATTTATAACTGCCTGGATGTCGACGGGTTTAGAAGGGCCTTCATCTCCCAGAGAAAAGAATTCCTGGATATACAGAACGTCCTGCCGATAGGAGTTGCTGGCGCGGAGCCGGGACGGCCCGCGCAGGCCTGCCAGTCAAAACTAAAGCATGACGGAAAACTTATTTTTGCGAATCTGCGGCCCGGCAACGAGGCAGAACTGGAACATTTTTTTAAGTCATTCTTTAATAAAACAGGGTTACAAGTGAAAGTCGTGACCTACCCGGTGCCGGCCTTTCTGGAGATGATTAAAAAAACTCCCAAGGGATACAACCTGGTTGTAATGTCGAAAGACGCAGTCCAAAGCGATCAGGCCCCCTTCCTGAAGTATTCCCACATACTGGATTATGACCTGCCCGGAGTAAATATCAAATACGAGGCGATGCAACATATGGACGATCCGGAAAAAAGGAATCTCTTGGGTGCAGAAATCGCTAATGATATATCCAGAGAGTATGCAGTACTGCCGCTTTATCAAAGCGTCCGAGAATATCACTATCCAAAAGGCATAAAGAACCTTGTCGTCGGCCGTGGATTTTTTGAATACCCAGAGGTGGCGGATCTTCGATGGTGAAACTTCTTGCCCGCATCCTCGCCTACAACTGGCGCCACTACGCCGCATCGGTGATGGTCTTCATCGCCTGGCGAATGGCCGCCCGGGGCGCCGGCTTAAAGGGCGAGGATATCGCCAAAGATCTCCACTCCCGGGGCTATACCACCCTTTCCATGGCCACCGGCCACAATCCCGAAAAGTTCTTCGACCTCACTTGGCTGAAAGTGGCCGGTAAAGAACCGCCCTGGCCGGCTAAATAGGCAGATAACCCACACAAACGAAAGGCGGGCCACGCGCCTGCCTTTTTATTTTCATTTGGAAATAACTATTCTCAAATGAAAATATTCCTATTGTAAACACGTAGTTTCCAGGCTTTTCCATGCGGAAAAATGTCGAAAAGAGGCGTTTCAAATTGTTGGCACAGAAATTGCTCTGTAACGGGCATAGCAGCACAAAATCTAACGATCAGGAGAAAAGAAATTATGAAAAAGTCCAGCATACCGATAGCGATGTTCGCGATAATAGCAGCGACCTGTACCGTCCAAGCGGAACTGAATGTCAACTTCGATGGGAATCTCAAGCCCCAGACCATGCATGACATCTTCGCAGCTGCTCACCAAATAGCGCCCGCAGCGGCATTTCCGACAAGGGCTCTCCAGGTGGAGGAATCCCCTGTAGATGTGCGGTTAAAAATGCGCGGACTTAAACCGGAGAGCGGTAAAGCGCTTTACAGCCTTCTAGACGAGCGCCAACTTCCACTAATCAGCCAGGAGATAGTAGAGCAGGTCCGTGACGGCGAAATCTCCGTCCTCTATAATACAGAAAAGGCTTATTTTACCAAGACCAAATCCGACAACACCCGAATTTTGGTGCTGGAGAGCCGGGATCAGTCGCTGCTGGGAATGATAAGGAAAGCCAGCCGGGCTTTTCCCGAAACTCGCTGGGATAACCCTGACGGCGTACCAACTGGCGTCGGCAACAAACTTTGCGCGGAATACGTAACAAATGAAGTGTGCCAAAACCGCAAGGTGTGCCGGGTTGTTACGGCCGCAGGCGGGTCCTATGGCGGCCTGCTCGGGGCTGTCGTCGGTGCCGTTGCTGGGGAGTATGTCTGCGAGTGGATACCCGAGTGCTCCACGGTACAAACCTGCATCAGGTGGGAATGACTCACAATTATAAAGCAAAAACGCCGCTTACCGCGCGGCGTTTTTGCTTTGGCTTCTGGCGGTCAGGGTCTGGGTGGGGTTTTGTCTTTGAAGCGCCTTAGGAGATATAAAAAAATAAAATACAAAACGGCAATCAGTCCGGATACCAGGATTAGCCTCACAGGCAGGGCAAGTGACTCACGAACATACTCCATAAGTATGACCGCGAGTACACCGGAGAACAAGGCTGCCATGTTTTTTTCATTCATAGTGGTGTCCAAGAACCATTAAAAACACTTCATCCCCCATAACAGGATAAAAGTATATGTTATGGGGTCTCAGACAGTCAACAGCAACCCCGTCCTCGCTCCCACGAGAGACTCAGCCACAATATATAAGGGGCAGGCCAGGAGCGTAACCACCACCGGCAAGCCGCTACTACTCTGTCCCTCTCCCCATGCTCCCCGTTCCCGCCCCCCGGTGGCTGCGGAACATTAACAGAAAAGACCCCCGCGGCGGCCGCAGCAGCGGACGCCGGGGTGGTGTTTTATAAATACAGCTGCCACCGGCAATATATTAGATAGATAACAGGAACAGGCCCGCGCCGCGGGTGGCCTCAGCAGAGGCCACAGGCGAGCGCGGGCAGAAGCTGTAATGATAATGGTTCAACTCTTTGCAGTGGGCGCGGGAAATAATTTTCTGCGTTGTACGGCCGC
>CAYSYJ010000040.1:0-15686 GCA_964435105.1 uncultured Elusimicrobiaceae bacterium | reverse complement strand
ACCTGGTAGCGGATCTTCTCGTTCTCGGTGGCGAGGGCGCGGTTGTCGGCCAGGTTGGCGTTGAGGCGCGCCATGCTGCCGCGCAGCTCGTTGAGCTCGTCCTCCATGGAGCGGTCGATGATCTCCTTCTCGGCCAGGTCGTGCATCAGCTCGGCCAGGCGCGAGCGCGCCGAGGCGATCTCGCCCTTGTAGCGCTCCTCGCGGCCGGCCAGCTCGGCGCGGCGCTCTTCGAAATGGGATTTCTCCTCGGTCAGCGCGGCCAGGTCGCCCTCGGCGCGGGCGAGCTCCCCTTTCAGGGCCTCCAGGTTCTGGCGGTAATTGTCCAGGTTGGCCTTGCGTGCGCCCAGCTCTTCCTTGCGGTGGGCGAAATCCTGGTGCAGGGAGTCCTTCTTTTCGGCCAGGGCGGCCTGCTCGGCCCGCTTGGCCTCGGTGGCGGCGGCCGCGGCGGCCTTGCGCTCCTGCAGGGCGGCGAACCCGGCCTCGGCCTGCTTTATGGCGGCGTCGGCCTTGTCCTTCTCGCCCTGGGCCAGCGCCAGGTTGTCGCGCTTCAGGCGCAGGTCCTCGTCGGCCCCGGAGATCTCGGTGCCGTTCTTGTGGAATTCTATGTCCAGGGAGCGGGCCTTCTCGTCGGCGGCGGAGCCGGCGTTGCGGGCCTCCTCGAGCCTGGCGGCCAGGCCGGTGCGCTCGGTCTCGAGCGAGGCGGTCTCGGCGTCGAGGGCGGCGATCTGGGACTTCAGCTCGCCTTCCTCCTCCCAGTAGGGCTCGTTGGAAACGACCTCGTCCACGCCGCCCGTCACCCAGAAAGGCCCGTGCACGGAACCGCCCGCGGCGTAGACGCCGGAGAGCAGCCCGGTCACCAGGGGCTTGTAAACCTCGTCGCAGGAGATCTTCTCCAGGATGCGCTGGGCGCCGGGGGCGCTCCAGCCTTCCTGGCCGGCCGTGGCGGCCGGGGCCTTCTCGAGGATCAGGAAGCGGCAGCGGCCCTTGCCCACGTGCTTGAGGTAGCCTATGGCCTCCTCGGCGGCGGCGGCGGTCTCGCAGACCACGGCGTCCAGGAAGCGGCCCAGCGCGTCCTCCACCGCCACCTTGTCTTCTTTGCGGATGGAAAGCAGGTGGCGCAGGGTGCCCTTCACCCCGGTCAGGCCGGCGTTCAGCACGCCGTTGATGCCCACCCAGTAGGTGTCGTGCTCGCCCTGGGCGAGGATAGCCTCCAGGCGGGAGCGGGTCCAGGCCTTCTTCTCGCGGATGTCGGAGAGGCGGAACTCGATCTCGGCGATGCGGTCGGAAAGGGCCTTGGCGGAGGCCTCGGCGGCGGCGGCCTTCTCCTTCTCGGCGGCAAGCTCCGCGCCCAGCGCGGAGGAGCGGGCCTTCAGCTCGGCCACCCGGGCCTCCAGGGCGGCCGCGGCGGAGTTGATATCGGCGATGTCGCGCTCGAGCCCGGCCTTGGCCTCGTTATGGTGGCCGATATTGGAGCCGGTCACGGCGATGTCGTTGGAGATCTTCATCTCGAGGGAGTAGGCCTCGTTCATCTCGCGGCCCACGGTCTCGGCGGCCTCGTCGGTGGCCGTCATCTGGGTGTTCACCTGGGCGAGCGCCGCGGCGGCGGCCTCGTACTCCGCCTGCAGGGCGGGCAGGCCGCCCTCGTCGGAGGAAAGCCTGAGCCGCAGTTCCTCGATGCGGGGCGCGGTGACCGCCAGCTTCTCCGAGTTGCGCTTCTCGTCCACGCCCAGGCGCTCGCGCTGGCTGGCGATCTCGGCCAGCATGTTCTCGCCGGAAACTATGCGCCCCTCGGCCTGCACCTTGTCGGTCTTGACGGTGCTGACGGCCTCCTTGAGCACGCGCTGCTCCTCGCCTTTCTGGGCGAGGGTCAGGTTGAGGGCGGCGATCTCGCCTTCCAGGCCGGTGACGGCGGTGGCGATCTCCCCCAGCTCCTTCTGCACGGGCTCCAGGCGGGCCTGGGCTTCGGCGGCCTTGGCCGCGAAATTGTCGCTGTCCTTGAGCAGCACGGCGATCTCGGCGCCGGTCAGCTCGTCCTTGTACTTCTGCTGCAGGCGGGCCTTGGCGGCCTCCTTGTCGAGCTTCTTGATCTGCTCGTCCAGCAGCACCATGCTGTCGGCGAGGCGGTTCAGGTCGGCGTCCACCTTCTCGAGCTTGCGGCCGGCCTCTTCGCGCTTGGCCTTGTACTTGCTGACGCCGGCGGCCTCCTCGAACAGCTCGCGGCGCTGCTCCGCGGTGGCGGAGAGCACCGTCTCCACCTCGCCCTGGTCGATGATGGCGTAGCCGTCGGTGCCGATGCCGGTGTCCAGGAACATCTCGCGGATGTCCTTGAGGCGGCACTGCACCTTGTTGATGAAATACTCGGATTCCTCGGAGCGGTAGATCTTGCGGGTGACGGAGACCTCTTCGAAGTCCAGCGGCAGTTTGCGCGAGGAATTGTCGAAGGTCATGGAGACCTCGCCCATGTTGAGCTGCTGGCGCTTGGTGGTGCCGGCGAAGATCACGTCCATCATGGACGGCATGCGCAGGGATTTCCAGCTCATCTCGCCTATGCACCACTTGATGGAGTCCACCACGTTGGACTTGCCGCAGCCGTTGGGCCCGACCACGCAGGTGATGCCGGGCTTGAGCGGCATCTTGACCTTGTTGGCGAAAGACTTGAAACCGTAGATTTCCAGCGCTTTAAGATACATTAAGAGTCCCCTGAAGGTATGGATGAAAAATCGAACGCCCCGGCTCCCGCGGGCGAACCTCAATTATATAAATAAAAGGGCCCGGGTGTCTGCCCGGGCCTTTTAAGGGGGTCAGGTCTTTACTTTTGACCTGCTCCCCGTTCTTCCGCTCTGCCAGGTCAAAAGTAAAGACCTGACCCCATTCCCCTCAATAGGACAGCTGGTAGGAGACGCCGAAGCTGTTGCCGGTATAGTTATAGGGCATGTACTGCTCGAACTTGTTGTTCGAGGAGGCCACGACCAGCGAGTAGAACAGCCGCACCATGGCCACGTCGTTGATGCGCTTGCGGATGGACCCGGTGAGGGTGCTCATCAGGTTCTTCTGCTTGGTGCCCGTTATGTAGTTATTGTTCTCGTCGCGCTTGGGCCTGTCGGTATACTTGCGGCTGGTGATGCTGATAGCGCCGCCCACGGCCCATTTGCCGGTGATATTGAGGTCCAGGGGCACCGAGAACGTGGTCTCATTGTAGTCGTAGTTCTTGGCCACGAAGCTCACGTCGGAGGACCCGTCCAGCAGGTCGGTGGAGGTGGCGCCCAGGAACTTGTAGCGCATGAAGTTCTGGTTGGAGCGGTGCATCGTGTACGAGATCATGGGATAGATCTCGAAGATCCACAGCTTGTGGTGGAAACCGAAGTCCAGCGCGGTGTTCTTGTCCTTCTGCTTGCTGTCGCCGTAAACGCCGGTATTGGCCACCACTTTCTGGTTCTTGTAATCCTGCTGCGTATAGGTGACGCCGCCGAAGAAGTTGTTCCAGCCGGAGCGCAGGCTCACCTGCTTCAGCGTCTGGTCCTGCAGGCCGCCGTTGGCCGCCGCGGTATTGGCCGGGTCCATGAACTCGCGCAGCAGGTCGGTATAGTTGGGGAACTTGACCGACTTGGAGAGGTAGGTGGCGGTCAGTATGCCGTTCTTTTCCGGGTCGAACATGAAGTCCCCGGCCAGCTGCAGGCCGGCGGTCTTCATGTTATACAGCCCGTTCTTCCAGGCCTCGTTGGCGCCGGAGCGCGAATAATCGCGGCCGAAAGCCACCCCGGGGCGCACCCGGAACTTGTCGCCCAGGGAGCGCCGGTATTCTATGGTGAAGTTGTGGCCCATCGAGCGGTCCGTGAACTGCTTGGAGTCCTGCGGCGCGAACCCGGCCCCCGAGTAGTTGAAGTTATACAGGCCGAAGATGTGGTCTTTCTGCGTCACCTTGGACAGCAGGCCCACCTGGGTGTTGATATTGCCGCCGCTGAAGATATTGCCCTCGGAGGGCAGGTAGCCCGCCTCGGTCAGCGTCATGTCGAAGAAAGGCGTGAAGATCTTGGAATCCTCGGGCGCCGCCGCGAACAGGCCCGCTGCCGGGACCGCGGTCAGGAAAACGCTAAGTATTATCTTTTTCATGTCCGGTCCTTAGAAGTTGAGGTGGAAGTTCCACACCGGGTGGAACACCAGCACGCCCTCGGGGAAGATATTGATCCCGAGTTCGAAGTACTTGCCGTACCAGCTGACCTTGCTGGAGAAGGTCTGGGTCTTGAGGCCGTAATTGAGCTGCATGCTCCACAGCTTGCTCACGCCCTTGGGCGTCTCGATGCCGGCTATCAGGAATTCGTCCTTGAAGCCGGTGTCGAAGCTGTTGACCTTGGTGCCCAGGAAATCCGGCTCCTCGCCGGGCTTGAACTCGAGCTTGGCCTTGAGCACGCTGCGCTTATAGCCCCAGAAGGTGCGCACGCGCGGGCTGACCGAGGAGCTCACGATGGCGCCCATGTAGTAGCCGCCGAACTTGGCCGAGTCTATGGTCTCGGAGTCCTTGGTGGCCATCTTGGCCGCCAGCATGTCCCAGTAGCCGCCGATGAGGTCCACCTGCGGCACGCCGGGGGCTATGCGCCCCTCGCCGTGCAGGCGCACCTTGCCCGACACGTTGGCGTAAGTCATCGGGATAGCGGAAGGGAACAGGCCCGTCTGTATGCCGAAGCTCTTGCCGGGCGGCAGCGGGGTGGTGCTTTCCAGGTCCTGCTGGAAGTCGTAGAAGAACCCGGCGGGGTTGGATATTATCTCGCCGGCTATCTGCATCCCCTTGGATTCCCAGTCTATCCCGGCGAAGGCGGGGCTTTTTACGATAAAAAGCGCCAAAAAGGTCAGTATCAGCCTTTTCATTATTGGCCTCATTAGTCTTTAAGGTTCGTGATGGCGGGCAGCATGCGCTGCACCGCGGCGACCATCAGGTCGGGGATGAACACGATGTCTATATTGGTGCCTACGCCCGCGGTCACTGAACCGTTCTTGGTATAGGAGAAGTAGTCATCGTCGCTGATAGCCGCCTTTGCCAGCGCGCCGTCGGTAATGGCGCCCGGATTGGCAGCGTTCGCCCCCTGCGACTTCTTTATGTACATCACGCTTTCCAGCGCGTTGTCCTTCAGCAGCGAGAAGGGGTCCGAGGAGGAGTTGGTGAAGTCTCCCGGCGTGCGGATGCCGCCGCCATTGCCTATCACGTAATTCTCCTTGGCGAACCAGACATAATCGGCCCCGGTCGTACCCAGGCGGTACATATCGGCCTGGTACTGCACCAACGGCGCATTGTCCGGCCTGTCCGTGGGTACGGAATAGCTGTGGGCGTCGTCGGTCTTGACGGCCCAGATCACATTGCCGGTGCCCGGGGAGGTGCCGCCGAAAGTCCCGGCGATCGGGGTGCCGCCGCCGTCCACATGCGAGAGCGTGCCGTTGGCGTTGCCTGAAAACCGCAGGTGCGTGATATCGTTCAGACCGTCCACGGCGTTATAGGTGCCGGGCATGCCCGTGTCGTTATCGGTGAGGACTCCGGCGATTATCACATTCCGGTCGACGGTAGGGGAGGCGGTCGTCCCCAATCCCACCACGCCGGTATTGTTCATTAACTCGTCGCGTACGGGATCGTACTTGTAGGCCTCGGCGATGAAGAATATTTCGTCCGCCCGGGTCCTGTTGGCCATCACGAAAGAGGCCCAGTCCGGGTTCACGTCATTGCCGTTGAAGAAGCCGGGCCACTCCTCTATGCGCTGGGGCAGGTCCCTGTTGAAGTTCATGGTCATCTGCATGTAGTCCAGGCGGTTCGTCACGGCCCCGCCGTTATAGGCGAAACCTTCGGAAGCCGCGGTGTAATTGGCGTAGGTCGGGCGCTTCACCAGGTTGAAGAACTGGATCTCGTCGGCGGCGGGGCGCATCATGCGCTGGTCCACGCGCACCAGGTTGCCGTGCACGTCGGTCAGGGTGCGGCCGGCTTCCAGGTCCGATTCCTTTACCACGTTCACGAAGCTCTTAACCGTGGCGTCCGTGTTATTGGAGACCCTGGCGAACTCCTTGATCTGCGCCCGGTCGTTCTCTTTCTGGCGCAGCTGCTTGCCGCGTTCCTCGGGCTTGAGGCCGGGGTTCCAGTTCTCCAGCGCCTCCCGCTCCTTGGCGGCGGTCAGCAGCACCGGCTTGGTGGCCTTGCCCTTCTCCTCCAGGCTGAGGCCCTGGCCCTGCGGTATATTGAACTCGGACCGGCCCTTCTCGGGCGGGATGGTGAACTTCAGCTTGACCTCGCCGAAGAGCACCTGGATGTCCATCTTGCCGTCCTCGGTAGTGTCCACCGTGAACTCGGTGCCGCGCACGGCGCAGACGGCAGCCGGGGTGCGCACCTCGAATTTTTCCTTGCGCATCAGGTGAGGCACGCGCACCTTGATCTTGCCGAACACCAGGGCCAGGCGGCTGGCCAGGGTCTGGCGCTGCTCCAGTTCCAGGCTGGTCGTGTCTTTCATCCAGACCTTGGTCTTATTGGGCATCAGCACCACGGCGCCGCCATCGGAGCCGGTGCGCACCGCGCCGCCCTCGGCTATTTCCATGCCCTCGGAGGCGGGAACCCACTGCCCCTCGCGGGTCTGGCGGGCCTCCACCGTGCCGCTCATGGAGAGTATCTTGGACTCCCCGGCCAGGGCCAGCCCCGGCAGCAGCGTGAACAATAAAGGAAGAAGAATTGTAATCCTCATAACGGAGAGTTTAGTAGAAATACCGTCTTGTGTCAATAAAACTTTTATGGGATAATTGAAGCCGCGGCGGGCCGTTTTTCATAGGGAAAAACGCCTTTTTGTAACCGCGGTCAAGTGTAACGCCGTATACCCCGGCACCGGGGCGGGAAAAAGGCCGGCGGCCGGCGGTACCGACGGATAAGGGCCGGGGCCAGGCGCGGTTTTGCGATTTTTCGGAACGGGAGAACAGCTATGAAAAAGGTAACTTTGGTCATATTCGGCCTATTCCTGGCGGGCTGCGCCACCGGGCCCGGCGTTAAGACCGGCGCCCCCTGCGCGCCCTGCCCGGCCTGCCCCCCCTGCCCTGCGGCTCCGGCGGTACCGCCGGCCGTCTCCACGGCCGCCGCCCCCGGCGCTGCCATGTTCCCGGTGGCCCCCGACAGCGCCCCGGCCTTCGCCGACATGGACAGCCGGGAGACGCTCCTTAAAGCGGCGCTCCTGAACAAGGCCTACCTGGACGGCCTGGCCGACGACCGGCCCGCCTATGATTTCGGTTCCCGCAAGGTCTCGGTAAAGGACCTGCGCGCGGCCAACGCGGAGTTCCTGCGCATCCTCCGCTCCTCCCCCACCGCCGCCGACCTGGACCGGGCCATAAAGGAAAGGTTCGAGGTGTACCAGCTGGCCGGCCGCGACTCCACCGGCACCGTGGTCTTCAGCTCCTATTACGAGCCCACGCTGGAGGCCAGCCTCCACAAGAGCAAGAAATATAAATACCCCATCTACGGCAAGCCCAAGGACCTCGTCACCATAAACCTGGGCGACTTCAACGAGAAGTTCAAGGGCGAGAAGCTGACCGGGCAGCTGAAAGGCGACCAGCTGGTGCCCTACCTGACCAGGGACGAGATAGACTTCTCCGGCAAGTTCAAGAAGGCCAAGCCGCTGGCCTGGTTCACCAACCGGGCCGACATCATGGACCTCCACACCGAGGGCTCGGGCCGGCTGGCCCTGCCCGACGGCCGCATAGTCAAGGCCAAGTTCGCCGCCACCAACAGCCATAAGTTCAAGGGCTGGCTGACCGCCCTGATAGAGGCCGGGGCCATGCCGCGCGAGGGCATCAGCCACGAGAAGGGCCACGCCTGGCTGGAGGCCAACCCGGACAAGGTGCGCGATATCCTGAGCCGCAACAAGCGCTACGTTTTCTTCACCATAGATGAAAAGGCCGACCCCGAAGAGGGGCCGGACGGCACCTATGGCCGCCCGCTCACCGGCTGGCGCTCCATAGCCATAGACAATACCCTGGTGCCCATGGGGGCGCTGGCCTTCATGAAGGTGCAGACGCCCGACGCCGACAATGAGGGGAATATACTGGGCCGCAAGGACGACGCGCGCTTTGTGTTCTGCCAGGACACCGGCGGGGCCATAAAGGGCCCGGGCCGGGTGGACTTCTTCGCCGGGGCGGGCAAGAAGGCGCGGGCCTTCGCCTTCAAGCTCTGGGACCCGGGCGCCCTGTACCTGCTGGTGCTCAAGCGGACGGGAGCCTCGAACTAGCATGAAAAAGGCGGCGGCTGTCTTTTTGGCGGCAATGGCGCTGGCGGGGCAGGCGCGGGCGCTGACCCTGACCGGCCTGGACGTGCTGGAGCGCGAAAATTTCGCCCGCCTGGCCGGCAAGCGGGTGGGCCTCATAACCAACCACACCTCCGTGGACCTGAGCGGCGTGAACGCCGTGGACGCCTTCCACCGGGCCGGCAATTTCAAGCTGGCCGCCATCTTCTCGCCGGAGCACGGCTTCCGCGGCACCGAGGAAGGCGGCGTCTACATAGCCAACTCCACCGACCCCGTGACCGGCGTGCCGGTATACAGCCTCTACGGCAAAGGCCGCCAGCGCCCGCTGCCCGAACACCTGGCCGGGCTGGACATACTGGTCTTCGACATACAGGATATCGGCGCCCGCTTTTACACCTACCTGACCACCATGGGTTACGCCATGGAGGAGGCCGACAAGGCGGGCCTGCCTTTCATGGTGCTGGACCGCCCCAACCCCATAGGCGGCCGGGTGGAAGGCCCCGTGCTGGAGCCCGGCGTCAGCGCTTTCACGGCCTATTTCCCGGTGCCCGCCCGCCACGGCTTCACGCCGGGCGAGATGGCCCTCTTCCACAAGGCGAAGCAAGGACTTAAACTGCCGCTCGAGATCGTAAAGCTGGAGAACTGGACCCGGGACCTGTTCTTCGACCAGACCGGCATAGTCTGGACCAATCCCTCCCCGAATATCCGCTCGGTGGACGCCGAAGTCCTGTACCCGGGCCTGGGCTGTTTCGAGGCTTCCAATGTCTCGGTTGGCCGCGGCACGGATATCCCCTTTCTCTGGTTCGGCGCGCCCTGGATGAAGGCGGGCAAACTGGCCAGGCGGCTCAACAAGGCCGGGCTCGCCGGGGTGAAGTTCGAACCGCTGGCCCTTACCCCCTCCAAGGACGTCTACGAGGGCGACCGCTGCGAGGGCGTGCGCGTCACCGTCACGGACCGCGCCGCCGTGCGGGCCCTGGACGTTTTCGCCCACGCGGCCTACTGGCTGCGGCGCCTCAACGGGCGCGACTTCACGCTCAAGCCGGAAGAGATAAGGAAGATGACCGGCAGCGGCGACCTGCTGCGGCTGCTCGAAGCCGGCGCGGGGCCTGAGGCCGTCATCGCCGCTTTCGAAAAGAGCAATGACCCTTTCGAAACGGAGGCGGCCGCCTTCCTGCTTTACAAGTAATACGGGAATGTGTTAAATATACGCTATGGGCAATAAGATATTGGTAGTTGACGACGACCCGGAGATCTCGAGCCTGGTGCAGTACACCCTCGAGTCGCTGGGCCACCAGATCAAGGTCTGCGACAATGGCCGCGAGGTCATGGACATACTCAGGTCCTACAAGCCCGAGCTGCTGGTGCTGGACGTGATGCTGCCCGGCATCGACGGTTATTCCCTCGCCTCCCAGATCTCCGAGGACCCGGAGCTGGGCAAGATGCCCATAATCGTTCTCTCGGCGCTGGAGCCGTCGCGCACCATGTTCCAGCGCTTCTCGCAGGTGGCCGCCTTCCTGACCAAGCCTTTCAACACCGACGACCTGATGGAAGCCGTCAAGAACGCCCTCGAGAAAAAGTAAACTTTCCCGCCTCAAAGAAAAAGGACGCCCCAAGCGTCCTTTTTCTTTTTTCGGACCGGCCCCTATGGGCGGCGGCGGGTATGACTTCGGAGGGATGTCGCGCAGGGCGAGGCTTACGTAAGCGACGAGCCCGAGCGACAAGCGGCGGCAACGGTGTTGACGACCGAGTGCCCGAAGAAGGCATACCCGTCGCCGACCATGATGCCGATTATGCTATAGGTTCGAAGCCGGGGGAGAGGCGGCCGGGGGCCTTGTTCTGGGGGCAGGCTTCCTGGCAGACGTCGCAGCCATAGGCCCAGCCCGGGTTGCGGGCCTGCGCCTCCGGAGGGATGGGCACCTTCGCCTGCGTGGTCCAGTAGGCCAGGCAGCGCGCCGCATCCAGCCGCCCGTTCTTCAGCGCCTTGGTCGGGCAGGCCTTCACGCACTGCTCGCAGGCCCCGCAGGAATCAGCGCAAGGCTCGTCGGGCGCCAGCGCCAGGTTCAGCGCTATCCCGCCCAGGAAAACGTAACTCCCCAGCGACCGCGACAAGAGCAGCGTGTTCTTGCCGCGGAAACCCAGCCCCGCCAGCCGCGCCAGTTCCTTCTCCATCACCGGCGAAGTGTCGCAGAAGGTCTTGCCCTCCGCCTCAGGAGCGGCCTTCTTGATCTCAGCCAGCATCGCGGCCAGCTTTTCCTTCACCGTCAGGTGGTAGTCGCGGCAAAGCGCGTAGCGGGAAATCTTGGCGCCCGGCTTGGCCAGCAGCCCAGGCTGGTTGGGCCGCCGGCGAGTGCGGGCGAGAAAGTCCGCCGGGTCGCCGGCGGCCTTGAGCGCGGCGGCGTGGTCCATGTCGGGCGTCCAGTAACGGAAAGCGCAGACCAGCACCGAGCGGGCCTCCGGAAACCATTTCTTGACGCTCTTGCGCGCCAGCGGGTCGCGCTTGAGATAGGCGAGGTCCGAGGGGATGATGGTGACCGCTTCGTTGAAGCGGCGGAATTCGGCCAGGTCGGAGGCCGGGGCCACGCCCGCGGCCGAAGCGCCGGCGGCCAGGGCTATGGCCTTGACCCCGGCGGCGTCCATGCTAGGCGCTCTTGGCCTGGCTGGCGTATTCCCAGGCGGAGTAGCGCAGCCAGAACACCTTGAAGAATTCCCGCAGGAACTCCTCTTTGGCGACGGCCTTGCCCTTGATGCCCTTAACGCTCACGGCCGTGTCCAGCGCGACCGTATTGTTGAGGTTCACACCCACGCCCAGCAGCAGCCAGTTGGGGGCCTTGTTGATGGAGGCGGATTCAGTGAGGATGCCGCAGATCTTAAGCCATTTCTTCCGGCGGGGATGGAAGGCGTAAACGTCGTTGGGCTTCTTGATGCGGGTCTTGATGCCGTAGAGCGCGGTGACTGTCTCGGCCACGGCCTCGCCGCTGAGCACGCTCAGGTCCGGCAGGAACTTCAGGTCCGTCTCCGGCGTGAGCAGGAGAGTCATGTAGAGGCCGCCCGGGCCGGATTCCCATTCGCGCCCCAGCCGCCCCTTGCCCGCGGTCTGCGTCTCGGCTATCACCAGCGTCTTCTGCGCGGTGCCCTCCAGGGCCAGTTCGCGCGCCACGGCCTGGGTGGATTCCACTTCGTCCAGGCAGACTATCTTGGCCACGCCGGGCAGGGTGTCTATGTGCAGGCAGCAGGGGCAGGTATTCATTTTGTCCTCACCTCGAAAGAGATATCCAGCGGCCGCGCGGCGCTGGTAATGGAACCCACGGAGATGCGGTCCGCGCCGAGTTTAGCGTAGCGCGCGGCCAACTCCAGGGTCACGCCGCCGGAGATCTCGGTCTCCGGCCGCCGGCCTTTGAAAGCGCGTATCAGGGCTATGGCCTTTTTCATGGCCGCGTAGTCCATATTGTCCAGCATGACGATATCCGCGCCCAGCGGCAGGAAGGCCCGCAGCTGGGCGAGGCTCTGCACTTCCAGTTCTATCCTGAGGCCGGGCTTGGCGCGGCGCATGGCCTTTATGCGGGCGCCGAGCACCTCCGGTTTGCCGCCGGCGAAGGCCACGTGATTGTCCTTTATCATCGCCATGTCGTAGAGGCCCAGGCGGTGATTGCGGCCGCCGCCGCAGCGCACGGCGTACTTCTCTATCATACGCAGGCCGGGCAGGGTCTTGCGGGTATCGTAAATTTTCGTGCGGGAGCCTTTCAGGGCCGCGGCGAAAAGGGCGGCCCTGGTGGCCACGCCGCTCATATGCTGTAAAAAATTCAGGGCGGTGCGCTCGGCCGTGAGGATGGAGGCGGGGCCTTCGACCCGCATCAGCGCGTCGCCTTTCTTTATGCGCGCGCCTTCTTTTTTAAGGAATTTAACCTTAGACCCGGGGGCGGCCAGCTGGAAAACCCGCCGGGCCACCGCCAGCCCGCAAAGCACGCCGGCGTCCTTGGCCCGCATCTCCCCGCTGAACCGCGTGCCCAGCGGCACGAAGAACCGGGTGGTAACGTCGCCGGGGCCTATGTCTTCTTTCAGGGCGGCCTTGATGACCGCGTCGAACTGCTTCATTAAGGTAATTTTACCATTTAACCGGCCCCCCAGTTCCGTCATCCCGGCGCAAGCCGGGGTCCAGTCCGTTGCGTCATCCCGGCGCAAGCCGGGATCCAGGCCCCCTCCGTCATCCCGGCGCAAGCCGGGATCCAGTCTTAAACAATTTCCACATACAAATCTCTCCACTCCGGGTTCATCCTCTCTATAAGTTCCAGTTTCCACCGCCTCTTCCAGCCTTTGAGGGCCTTCTCCCTGCCGATAGCCGCCAGCATATCGGCATGGACTTCATACCACACCAGCGAGTGCACTCCGTAAAGCTTCGTAAATCCCTCAACGAAGTCGCTTTTGTGTTCCCAAACTCTTTTAACCAGGTTCGAAGTAACCCCGACATACAAAGTTCCGTTACGCCTGCTGGCCAGAATGTAAACACAGGGCATTTTTGCCATAACCCCTCCTTCTGGATTCCGGCTTTCGCCGGAATGACGGCTCCCCTGAGATATTCTCGCAGACCATCCCGACAGCGTACTGTCGCCAAAAAGAAACCGCCGGGTTTCCCCGGCGGCTTCCGCAAAATCACACAGCACTTTTATTTTCCACTTTCTTTTACTTCCATTTCCCCCATAGCGATGAGAGCGGCCATAGCGTTACGACTTATATACGCATCTGGATGCGCAGATAATTTTCTCAGGCAGGCAACGGATCTCCTATCTCTTACCCCGGCAATCAAGGACGCCCACTCGGGAGCTCTGCTGGATTTTGAATATCCCCCTCCGTTAATAATCCCATGCTCGGCCATTCTCACGATTATCGGCAGTGTGTACCAATTAGGTTCAATACTGGCCATTACAGAATCCTCGTCAGAAGCCGATATAAACAGGTACGGCATGAAATAAGCGGAAGCAATCAGCATTAAAAACACAAACCCCGCAATAGCTGGAAGAATAATCGCCGGTTTCTTTAAAGATTCATGTTTCACATTAAACTCCAGAACTAAGAACTTGTCGACACGTTGGGCTTGCGGAGTTTGTCGTAGAGGTGGCGCAGGAGGGCGCCGAGCAGGGCCATCAGGAGGGCGAGGACGCCCAGCCAGAAGACGATGGCGGCCACGAGGCCTGCCTTTTCATTGGGGTCGACCAGCGCGAGCACGGCGAGCGCCATCATGCCCAGCAGCAGCGCCGTATTGGCCTTGAGGCCGCGCTTTACGGCCTCCCACCACCCTGCCGCCCTGCCGGCAAAAACGCAGCCGAGAGCCAAACCGGCCAGCGGCGCCCAGGGGAAACCGGTCATAAAAAGCATCATCCCCATGTCGGGGAAGTAGGTCACCTCCGCCCCCACCTCGGTGGTCCAGGCGGCCAGCGCCTGGATGAGGGTGCAGAGCAGCGGCACCGGCAGCCAGCCCAGCAGGGTCCAGGCCGCGCCCCTTGTCACCACGGAATCCCTGTAGGAGAAGCCGTCGCCCCAGTTATAGACAGCCTGCCAGGCCCGGCGGAAAGTCGGTATCGAGTCGCTCATTTCTTCCCCCTGCGGCCGGCGGTCTTGGTCTTTACCCCGGTCATCTCGCGCAATTCGAAAAGGCGGTTGCGCAGCTCGGCGGCCAGCTCGAAATTCAAGTTGTCGGCCGCGTCCTTCATGCGCTTTTCTATCTCTTCGGCCAGGGCCTTGACCCCCGACTTGGGCAGGCCTTTGGGCAGCGGCTCGGCCACCAGCACGCCCTGCCTCTTGGCCTGGGTGCGCAGCTCCTCGTATTCCACGAACTTCTTAACGATGCTCTGCGGTTTGATCTTGTGCGCCTTGTTATAGGCCACCTGCTTCTCGCGGCGGCGCGTCATTTCGGCCAAGGCGCGCTCCATGGAGCCGGTCATGCGGTCGGCGAAGAGTATGACCTCGCCGCACATATTGCGCGCGGCGCGGCCGGAGATCTGGATCAGCGTGGTCTCGCTGCGCAGGAAGCCCTCATTGTCGGCGTTGAGGATGGCCACCAGCGTGACCTCGGGGATATCCAGGCCTTCCCGCAGCAAATTGATGCCCACCAGCGCGTCGAACTCGCCCTTGCGGAAAGCGCCCAGGATATCGAGCCGCTCCAGCGTATCCATGTCCGAATGCATGTAGCGCGCCTTCAGCCCTTTCTCGCCCAGGTAGGCGGCCAGGTCCTCGGCGGTTTTCTTGGTGAGCGTCAGCACCAGGGTGCGCTCTTTTTTCGCGGCGCGTTTTTCAATCTCCGCGGTCAGCGCCTTGATCTGGCCGGTCACCGGCAGGATCTTCACCTCGGGGTCCACCAGCCCGGTGGGGCGGATGACCTGCTCCACGATATCCTCCTTGGCGCAGACCTTCAGCTCGTAGGGGCCGGGCGTGGCCGAGACGAAGACGGTGGACGGGCGCAGGGCCTCGAACTCGTCGAACTTGAGCGGGCGGTTGTCCAGCGCCGAAGGCAGGCGGAAGCCGAAATCCACCAGCGTCTGCTTGCGCGCCCTGTCCCCCTCGTACATGCCGCGGATCTGCGGCACCGTCACGTGGCTCTCGTCTATGAACAGCAGGAAATCGTCCTTGAAATAGTCGAACAGGCAGTCGGGCCGGCTGCCGGGCGGGCGGCCCGACAGGTGGCGGGCGTAATTCTCGACGCCGGCGCAGTAGCCGGTCTGGCGTATCATCTCCAGGTCATAGCGCACCCGCTGGCTGAGGCGCTCGGCCTCCAGCGGCTTGCCGGCGCCCTTGAGGAAGGCCAGGCGCTCGGCCAGCTCGGCCTCTATGGAGACGGCCGCCTGCTCCACCTCGCCGGAGGTGGAGACGAAATGGGTGGCCGGGAACACCCAGATCTCGCCCAGTTCGCGGATGGCGTCGCCGGTAAGCGGGTCTATTTCCTTTATGGACTCCACCTTCTCGTCGAGCTCCACGCGCCAGGCGGTCTCGGCGTCGGCCGGGAAGATGTCCAGGTGGGCGCCGCGCAGGCGGAAGCAGCCGCGTTTGAACTCCAGCTCATTGCGTTCGTAGTGGACGCTCACCAGCTGGCGCGTTATTTCTTTGCGGTCCAGCCGCTGGCCTTTCTTGATGGTCAGGCACAGCTCCTTGAAATTCTCGGGCGAGCCGATATTGTAGATGGAGGACACCGACGCCACCACCAGCGTATCGCGGCGGCTCAGGATGGAGGTGGTGGCCTTCAGCCGCAGTTTGTCTATGTGGTCGTTGATGGAGGAATCTTTCTCTATATAGGTGTCGGTGGCGGGGATATACGCTTCCGGCTGGTAATAATCGTAGTAGGAGACGAAATACTCCACCGCGTTCTCGGGGAAGAAGGTCTTGAACTCTGAGTAGAGCTGGGCGGCAAGGACTTTATTGGGCGAGATGACCAGCGCCGGGCGCTGC
>CAYSYJ010000039.1:0-16045 GCA_964435105.1 uncultured Elusimicrobiaceae bacterium | reverse complement strand
GGCTACCGCACCCGCAGCATCCTCGCCGTGCCCATGCGCAACGTGGGCGGGCATATCATCGGCGTCTTCGAGGCCATGAACAAGAGCGGCATGCCCTTCAACGTGGACGACGAGGGCATCCTGCAGCTCATCAGCTCGCTCGCCGCCTCGGGCATCGAGAACGCCCAGCTTTACGAAAGCCTTTCCAAGTCCCAGCTCGAGACCATCTACCGCCTGGCCGTCACCGCGGAATACCGCGACCAGCACGACACCGCGGTGCACCTGCGCCACATCAGCGAGTACTCCGCGCTGATCGCGCAGGGCCTGGGCATGCCGGAGCGCGAGGTGGAGAACCTGCGCTACGCCAGCCCCCTCCACGATATCGGCAAGGTGGGCATCGCCGACGCCATCCTGCTGAAACCCGGCAAGCTGACCGCGGAAGAGTTCGAGGAGATGAAGAAGCACACCGTCTACGGCGCCAAGATCCTCTGCAACGCCGAGAGCTCCCTGCTGCAGATCGCCTGCAAGGTGGCCGGCTCCCACCACGAGAAATACGACGGCACCGGCTACCCCGCCCGCCTGCGCGGCGAGCAGATCCCCCTTTACGCCCGCATCGTGTCCGTGGCGGACGTTTTCGACGCGCTCTGCGCGGCCCGCGTCTACAAGCCCAAGTGGGACCCGGCCAAGGCGCGGGAGTACATCCTGGAGGAGAAGGGCAAGGCCTTCGACCCCCTGGTGGTGGACGCCTTCGACCGCATGTTCGGGGACATCCTGAAGATGCAGTCCCTGGGCGACGGCAAGAGCACCATCATCCCCGGCATCACCAGGGAACTGAACAAGCACAACTTCTGACCGGTAGAATTGCGCGGGAATAAGGGCCTGAAACTTTCAGGCCCTTTTTACATCTAACCTTATAGAGGGGAGTTCCCCGTCATCCCGGCGAAAGCCGGGGCGTCATCCCGGCGAAAGCCGGGATCCAGAATAAGGAGGCAATCATGAGCGAGATGAAGATAACTTTTCCCGGCGGCGCCAAAGTCAACGCCCAGTGGCACGGCTTCGAACTGAAGACCGACCAGCCCGCCCCGGCCGGCGAGGGATCCTCCCCCACCCCCTTCGACCTGTTCCTGGCCTCGCTGGGCACCTGCGCGGGCATCTTCGCGCTGGGCTTCATCAACAGCCGCGGCCTGAGCTCCGAAGGCCTGGGCATCAGCGTGCAGTTCGAGCGCGACCCCGAGACGCATTTGCTGTCGAAGGCCGTTATGAAGATCACCCCCCCGAAGGGTTTTCCCGAGAAGTACCTGCCGGCGCTGGTGAGATCCGCCGAGCAGTGCCTGGTCAAGCGCACCATGGACAACCCGCCCAAGTTCGAGATCACCGCCGCCTGACGCCGAAATTCACCATAAGGCCGGGCGGGATATTGTTCCGGGAGCCAGTTGGGGAAGGGAGGCTCCAACCGCGGAACGCGGTTGGAGGGGAACCGCGCAACGGTTCCCTGCAGTCCTGGCGAACGGAATAATATCCCGTCCGGCCCTTTCTATATCTTGATCTTGGCGATAGCGACGCCGACGAGGATGAACTCGAGGCCCAGCACGCCGGCTATCAGCACGCCCCAGGCCAGCGGCACCTGAGTGATGAGCCAGGCGAACAGCGACAGCGCGAGCGTAGCCAGGGAGGCCAGCCGCACCACCTGCCGGCGGGAAAAGCCTATCTTCTCCAGGCGCAGGGCGAAGTGGTCCTTGCTGCCGATGAAAGGCGAATGCCCGCGGCGCAGCCGCAGCACCGACACGAAGATGGTGTCGTAGATCGGCACCGCCAGGATGAACAGCGGCGCGTACACGCCCAGCGGGTTCACGTCGGTATAGCGCGTGCCCAGCGCCACCAGCGCCAGCACGAAGCCGCAGAGCAGGCTGCCGGAATCCCCCATGAAGATCTTGAAGCGCTTCGAGAAATTGTAGGGCAGGAAGCCCGCCGCCGCGCCCGCCAGCGAAGCCGAGGCGAAATTCACGTAGATGGATTCCGACGGGAAGGCGATGAGCAGGAAGCCGAAGGCCGCCAGCGCCGCCTGCCCGGCCGACAGCCCGTCCATGATGTCGATGATATTGAAGGCGTTGGACACCCCCACTATCCACAGCACCGTCAGCGCGAAGGCCAGGTAACCCGGCTGGATGAAGTTGATGCGCAGCCCGTACAGCGCCGTGAAGGCCGCCACCGCGAACTGCACCGCGAACTTGGTCTTCACGCCCAGCCCGTGCGGCTTGCGCAGGTCGTCTATGAAGCCCAGCAGGAACATCACCCCGCCGCCCAGCAGGATCACCCGCAGGTCGCGCAGCGTGCCGGTGGGGAACGAGGTGTAGAAGCGCATGGCCAGCAGGGACAGCGTGAAAGCCGTGAAGATGGCCGCCCCGCCCAGCAGCGGCGTGGGGACCTTGTGCGTCTTGATGTCGGTGGGCTTGTCCAGGTGGCCGAAGCGCAGCGCCAGCGCCCGCAGCAGCGGGGTCAGGGCCAGCGAAATGAACAGCGGCAGCACGAAGGCCAGCGCGTAAAGCTTGATATTCCCCATCGGGTCATTCATACTGCTTGAGCAGCGTCGCGATCTTCTTCAGGGCGTCGGCGGAAGAAGGCAGCCCCCGCCCCAGTTCCCCCTCCAGCTTGGCCGTCTTAAGCCCGGCCTTAAGAGGCCGCGCCGCGGCCTGGCCCAGGGAGGCGGTGTCCACCGGCTCCAGGAAATCCGGCTTGAACCCGAAGGCCTCGCAGGCCTTCAGCGCGAACTCGTAGCGGCCCAGCCAGTCCGGTCCCACGACATTGTAGACCCCCGACGCGCCCTTGGCCGCCAGGTCCAGCACGGCGGCGGCCAGGTCGGGCGCGTAGGTGGGGTTGGAATACTGGTCCCGCGGCACGCGCATGCGGGCGCCGGCGCGGTAATTGCTGACCAGCTGCATTATGAAATTCTTGGACTCAGGGGAATGGCTGTAGACCACCGTGGTCCGCACCGACAGCGCGTCCGGCAGGGCTAGGCAGGCCCGCTCCCCCTCCAGCTTGGTGCGCCCGTAGACGCTCAGCGGGTTCACCGGGTCCTCTTCGGAATAGGGGCCGTTCTTCCCGTCGAAAACGTACTCCGTGGAAAAATAGACCAGCTTGGAGCCGTGCCGGCGGCACTGCTCCGCCACCAGCGCCGGCCCTTCGGCGTTGATCTTCGCCGCCGTGGCCGGGTCCTTCTCGCAGCCGTCCACGTAGGTCATGGCCCCGCAGAGCAGCACCAGCTCAGGCCGCGCCTTCTCGAAAACGGGAGCGACGGTCTCGGGCCGGGCCAGGTTCAGGTGCAGCCAGCCCTGCCCGGCCAGGCCTGTGCCGTAAACCTCCAGGCGGCGGCGCACGCAGAGCGAGGCCAGCACCCCGCCCACCTGCCCGTCCGCGCCTATGATGAGCGTCCTCATGCCAGGTCCGCCCGGCGCAGGGTCAGGCGCAGGGCGAGTATCTTGAGCACGCCCTTCACCGCGTCCCTGTAGTTGATCTTCTTGCCCTCCTGCCGGGAACGGGAGGTGTAGACTATCGGCACCTCCTCGAAACGCAGGCCCATGAAGGCCGTCTTGCAGGAGAGTTCGGCCTCTATCTCGAAACCGTTGGAGACCAGCCGCATCCGCCTGAGCAGCGGCACGCGGAAGGCCTTGTAGCAGGTGTAGGAATCGGTCATGCGCACGCCGAACAGCAGCGAGACCAGCAGGGAAAGGAACTTGTTGCCGGCGAGGTACAGCTGGCTGTAGGTCTCGGAACGGCCCGAGAGCATGCGGGAGCCGAACACCGCGTCGGCGCGGCCCTCCTCGATGGGCCTGACCACGGCGGCTATCTGGGCCGGGTCGTACTCCAGGTCGGCGTCCTGGACTATGGCTATATCCCCGGCGGCGGCGTTGAACCCGGTGATCAGGGCCCCGCCCTTGCCCTTGTTCTTCTCGTGCTTGATGACCTTCAGCGGGAAAGGGAAGGTTTTCTCCTCCGCGGCCCGGTCCAGCCACTCCCGGGTGCCGTCCTTGGAGCCGTCGTCCACCACCACCACCTCCTTGTCCAGCGGCAGGGCCTCCAGGGCCTTAAGCACGGCCGGCAGGGTGCGCATCTCGTTATAGGAGGGGATGACTATGGTGGTTTTCACGTTTTCAATTATAACAAAAGCCGGCCGGCGCCGCCCATAGAAGCGCCGTGGCTTTGGCGGCCGGCCATTTAATATAATAATGAAGATGGTTCCGCTCATTCCTGGAGGACAAACCCGATGAAAGTACCCATGGTAGACATGCTGTCCGGCTATCCCCCCATACGCGAGGAGATCGAGGCCGCGGTTAAGAACGTGTTCAACAAAGCCAATTTCATACTCGGCGAAGAGGTCAAGAAGTTCGAGGCCGAGTTCGCCGCCCATAACGGCGCCAAGTTCTGCGTGGGCGTGGCCAACGGCACCGACGCGCTGCGCATGTCCTACATCGCCGCGGGCGTGAAGCCCGGCGACGAGGTCATAACCTCCCCCTTCACCTTCATCGCCACCACCGAGACCATCTCCCAGGTGGGCGCGGTCCCGGTGTTCGCGGACATCGACCCCGTCACCTTCTGCCTCGACCCCAAGTCCGTCGAGAAGAAGATCACCAAGAAAACCCGCGCCATCGCCCCGGTGCACCTCTACGGCCACCCCTGCGACATGGACGCCCTCATGGCCCTCGCCAAGAAGCATAACCTCATCGTCATCGAGGACACCGCGCAGGCCTTCACCGGCAAGTACAAGCTGGGCGGCACGGACTGGAAGATGCTCGGCTCCATAGGCCACTGCGGCACCTACAGCTTCTTCCCGGCCAAGAACCTGGGCGCCTTCGGCGACGGCGGCGCGATAGTGACCAGCGACCAGAAGATCTACGACACGCTCATCCAGCTGCGCAACCACGGCAGCAAGGTGCGCTACCACCACGAGATGGAGGGTTTCAACAGCCGCCTCGACACCGTGCAGGCCGCCATCCTCTCCATCCGCCTCAAGCACGTGGAGAAGTGGACCGAGATGCGCAACAAGGTGGCCGAGAAGTACGCCGCCGCCCTCAAGGGCGTCTGCGTGACCCCCTTCGTGCCGGCCAACGCGCGCCACTCGTTCAACTACTACACCATCCGCTTCGACAGCAAGGCCAAGCGCGACAACGCGCAGAAGTACCTGACCGAGCAGGGCATAGCGAACCAGATCTACTACCCGATCACGCTGCACCTGCAGGACGCCTACAAGCACCTCGGCTACAAGCGCGGGGACCTGCCGGTCTGCGACGCGGTGCAGGACACCGTGTTCTCGCTGCCGATGTTCCCGGAGCTTTCCGACGAGCAGATCAAGGCCGTGACCGACGCCGTCAAGGACTCCCTGAAAGTCGCGGCGAAATAACCCGCCGCCGGAGCGCCGTGAAGCTGTCGATAATAATACCGTGCTATAACGAGAAGGACACCATCCTCCGGGTGGCCGACAAGGTCCTGGGCACGCCGCTTCCGGCGCAAAAGGAGCTGGTGATAGTCTGCGACGGCTCCACCGACGGCACCCGGGAACTGCTCAGGGAGCGGTTCCCGGCGGACACCGCAGAAGTAAAGGTCATCTACCACGAGCAGAACCGGGGCAAGGGGGCGGCCGTCCGTACAGGGGCCGCCGCCGCCACCGGCGACTACCTGATAGTGCAGGACGGAGACCTGGAGCTCGACCCCGAGGATTACGGGCCCCTGCTCGCCCCCGTGCTGGAGCGCAAAGCGGCGGTGGTCTTCGGGTCCCGCAAGCGCAAAGGCTTCGCCAAGCTGCGCTTCCTTTCCCTGCTCGCCAACCGCATCGTTACCGGCCTGACCAACCTGCTCTACGGCTCCCGGCTTACGGACCAGGCCTGCGGGTACAAGCTGCTGCCCGTCGCCCTGTTCCGGGAACTCGACATCCGGGCGGACGGCTTCGAGTTCTGCGCCGAAGTCGCGGCGAAGATCATCAAGTCCCGTCGTTACGAGATAGCCGAAGTAGACGTGGACTACCACCCCCGCTCCTACGCGCAGGGCAAGAAGATCAAGTGGCTCGACGGCTTCATAGTGGTCTGGACCCTGATCAGGCAAAGATTCCCAAGATGATCCGCGCCCTCTGGGACTTCATAGGCTTTCCCCTGAGGGCCTTCATCCTCGACGAGAAGTGGCAGCGGCGCCTGGGCCTCACCACCCTGCTGGAAGAGCGGGTCCGGGCCGTGCGCGCGGAGCTGCGCGGCAGGGCGCTGGACATAGGCTGCGGCTCCAACCTGCTGATGCGGGAGTGGCGCGCCGCGGGCGGCGAAGGCGTAGGCGTGGACGTGCATCCCTTCGAGGGCGCCGACCGCGTGGTGGATACCGCCGCCCTGCCTTTCGCGGACGGGGAATTCGACACGGCCGTGATGATGGCCTGCCTTAACCATGTACCCGCGGGGAAACGCGCCGCGGTCCTGAAAGAGGCCGCCAGGACGCTGAAGCCCGGCGGGCGCCTGCTCGTCACCATGATAGACCCTTTCATAGGCTGGCTCTGCCACAAACTGACCTGGTGGGATTACGACCAGGAGGAGCGGGGCATGGCCCGGGACGAGGCTTACGGCCTCTCGCGCCGCGCCGTCCTGGAGGCCGCCGGGGCCGCCGGCTTCGCGCCGGGATCCGAGAAGACTTTCGTATACGGCCTGAACAGGCTCTACGTCTTCGTCAAAAAATGAAAGTACTGCTGATCCAACCCGCCCCTCGCAACATGGTAGCGAGCATAGTCCCCAGCTACGTGGTGGAGGGCGCCGGCCATTATCCCCCTCTCGGCCTGCTTTACGTGGCGGCCTTCCTCCGCGAGAATTCCACGGTCTCCGTGGAGGTCCTGGACGCCGCCCTCGACCGGCTGGACGAGGCCGGGATAACCAGGGAAATAAAGGCCCGGAAGCCGGATATCGTCGGGATCACGGCCACGACCTTCACCCTGGTGGACGCCGCCAACGCGGCCAGGGCGGTCAAGGAGGCCGGCCGGTCCATCCATGTCTGCATAGGCGGGCCGCATACCAGCCTGTACCCGGACGAGACCGTCGCGCTGCCTTTCGTGGACTCGGTGGTCATAGGAGAGGGCGAGGAAACCTTCTCGGAGCTCGTTTCGCGCCTGCAAAAAAAGGAACCGCTGGCCGGGGTCGCCGGGGTTTATTTCAAGGAGGGCGGCCGCGCGGTACGCAACCCCCTGCGCCCTTTCGTCCAGGACCTGAACGCCCTGCCTTTCCCGGCCAGGGACCTGCTGGATCACCGCCGCTACCGCCCGGTCATGGGCTCCAGGAAGACTTTCACCACCCTCATCAGCAGCCGCGGCTGCCCCTTCAACTGCCTCTACTGCTACCAGGCCTTCGGCCGGAAATACCGCGCCCGCTCCGCGGCCGACATGCTGGCCGAGATCCGCGAAGCGGTGTCGATGGGCATAGAGGAATTCTGGTTCTTCGACGACAATTTCACCGCCGACCGGCGGCGCACCCTGGAATTCTGCGACGCGCTGCTTGGCGAAAAGCTGAACGTCTTCTGGGATATGCGCACCCGGGCGGACCTGCTCGACGAGGAACTGCTCGTCAAGCTCAAGAAGGCCGGCTGCAGGCGGATATTCATAGGCATCGAGTCCGGGGTGGAAAAGACCCTGGTCACGCTGCGCAAGCGCATAGACCTCAACCGCGCCCGGACCACGGTGGCCCTGGCCAGGAAGCACGGCTTCGAGCTCTACCTCGATTTCATGATAGGCGCCCCGGGCGAGACCCGCGAGGACATCCTGCGCACCATCGCCTTCGCCATTGAGCTGGCCCCGGACTACGCCCAGTTCGCGGTGACTACGCCTTACCCGGACACCGACCTCTACCGCCTGGGGATGGCGCAGCGCCTGTTCGAAGGCGACCCGTGGCGGGACTTCGCGACGGCGCCTTCCGCCGATTTCACCCCCCCGCTCATGAACGAGCACCTGGGCAGGGAGGAGCTCATGCGCCTCCTCGACCAGGCCTACAGGGAATTTTACCTGCGGCCCGGTTACATCCTGCGCAGGCTGCTGGCCGTACGCTCGTGGCGCGACCTCTCCGACAAGGCGGTAGCCGGCCTGAGGCTCCTTTTGAAAAGCCGGAGGGGCGAACGGGAATGATACGGCCGCGCGTCGCCGGGGCGCACCTGTGGCTGGCGGCTATACTCCTGGCGGCGGCGGCCCTGCGGGCGGCCATGCTCGGCTGGGGATTGCCGAACGCCTTTCATACGGCCACCTATAACTGCGACGAATCCACCGCCCTTACCGCGCTGGCCGGCATGGACCCCGCGGCCCTGGATTTCAACCCGGTAAGCGAAAGATTCCCTAACGCCCTCGCCGAAGGCACCTTCAACCTCTACGTGTACGGCGCCGTCCTGAAGTCCCTGTCCCTGGCCGGCCTGGTAAATCTGGTACCGGACAGCGATCATTACGCGGACAAGCCGCGCGAGGCGGCCCGCCTCTACCTGGCCGGCCGGCTGCTCTCCCTGCTCTACGGGCTGCTGACCGTCTGGGCCGTATACCTGCTCGGGGCCGCCGCCGCCGGCAGCCGGGCGGGCCTGCTGGCCGCGCTCTTTACGGCCCTGATGCCCGCGCACATAGTCTACTCCAGCTATGTCATCCAGAACGTCCCCGGCGCTTTCTGGATAACCCTGGCCCTGTTCTTCCTGTCCCGGGTGGCCGGGCGCGGGGAGACGCGCGACTATGTCCTGGCCGGGGTCTGTTCGGGCCTGGCCGCCGCCACCCGTTTCTCCGCCGCGCCGCTGGCGCTCATGCTGCCGCTCGCCCATTTCCTGCGCGGGCCCGGCCGCGGCTGGAAGGGACCGGCGCTAGCCGTTGGCGCCGCGCTGGCGGCCTACGCGGCCGGGGCCCCCTACACTTTCCTGGATTTCCCTTCCTTCCTGTACGGCATGAAGGCCCTGAGCAGCGTAGTGGCCACGGGGGCGGCTTTCACCCTGGCCGAAAAGCTGCGGCTCTTCGCCTCGGCCCATTACGAGGCGCTGGGGCCGGCGCTGCTGGCGCTCGGGGCCGCCGGCGCCGTAGCCGCCGGGCTGCGCCGCGACCGGACCAGCCTGCTGCTGCTGGCCTGGGTGCTGCTGCTGGTCCCCTTCTACCTGAAGGCGGGAACCGTGATGACGCCGGGCCGTATACTCCCCTCCCTGCCGCCGCTGATGGCGCTGGCGGGCCTGGCCGCCGACCGCCTCTGGGCCTGGCGCCCCGCCGCCGGGCGCCTGGCGGCGGCCCTGGCCGGGGCCCAGGCGCTGGTCTTCGCGGCCGCTTTTATCCCGCTGGCCGCCGGCACCGACATCAGGGACGAGGCTTCGGCCTGGCTGCAGGAAAGGCTCGCCGCCGGCGGCACCGTAGGGCTGATACGCGAACCTTCGTGGTTCAGCCCGGGCATACTGGACAAGGCCTACCGCCGCGCCAGCGTCCTGCCCGGGACGCGCCTGCTCTACCTGGGCGGCGGGGAATTCTCCTCCCTGCCCTCCCTGGACGCCCTGCGGCGCCTGCGCCCCGACCTGGTAGTGCTGTCCAGTTCGGAGGAGAGGTTCCTGCCCGGGGCGGGCGAGGCGATACTGGCCTCGGGCTACTCCGAGATAAAGAGTTTCGAAAGGGAATTTTCGGTCCTTGGATTCGGGGCCGGCAGGCCGGTACCCGATATGTTCTACATCCCCCGCCGGATAACCGTCTACGGACCCGGCAGGGCGGAGGAAGGCCCCAACCATGTGCGGAATACTAGGTAAGATCAACTACGCCTCCGGCAAGCCGGTGAGCGAGGCCGAGCTCAAGCGGCCGCTTTTCGAGATGCTGCACCGCGGCCCCGACGACGAGGGTGTGCTGGCCGACCACCACTGCGGCCTGGCCATGCGCCGCCTCAAGATCATCGACCTCGAGAGCGGCCACCAGCCGGTCTTCAACGAGGACCGCTCCCTCGCCGTGGTGCTCAACGGCGAGATCTACAATTACCGGGAGCTGCGAAAAGAGCTGGAAGGCAAGCACCGCTTCGCCACCAATTCCGACACCGAGGTGCTGGTGCACCTCTACGAGGAATACGGCGAGCGCTGCCTGGACAAACTGAACGGCATGTTCGCCTTCGCAGTCTGGGACGCCCGCAAGGAAGAACTCTTCGTCGCGCGCGACCGCGCCGGCGTGAAGCCCCTGTTCTACGCGGACCTGGGCGGGTCGCTCTATTTCGCCTCCGAGCTCAAGTCGCTGCTGGCCTTCCACGGCATGCCGCGCGAGGTGGACCAGCAGGCGCTGGCCAATTACCTCTCCTTCTACTATATCTCCTCCCCCCGCTCCATCTTCAAGCATATACGCCGCCTGCCGCAGGGCCACTGCATAAAGGTGGCGAAGAAGAAAGCGGAAGTGCGCGAATACTGGCATTACCGCTTCCGCCCGAAGCGGATGAGCGAGGCCGAGGCCTGCGCCCGCCTGGAAGGGGCCCTGTTCAACTCCGTGAAGCGCCAGCTGGTAAGCGACGTGCCGCTGGGCGTTTTCCTCTCTAGCGGGCTGGATTCCACGGCCATAGTGGCCATGATGGCCAAGTTGGGCGTGCGGCCCAAGACCTATACGGTGGGCTACGAGAACGGCGGCACCTATAATGAGCTCGACGAGGCCCGCCTGGTGGCGAAGAAATACGGCACCGACCACCACGACTGCCTGCTCGGCCCCGGCGATATCCGCGAGCAGCTGCCGCGGGCGGTAAAAGGCTTCGCCGAACCGCACGGCGACTGGACTTACCTCGCCATGGGGCATGTGTCGGCCCAGTCGCGCAAGGACATCACCGTGGCGCTCACCGGCGCCGGCGGCGACGAGCTTTTCGCGGGCTATCCCACGCTGACCGCGGCCAAGGTGGGCCGGGTCTACCAGTACCTGCCCGGCCCGGTAAAGGCCGCCATCAAGGCCGCGGCCGACCGCCTGCCGGTCTCCACGCGGCGCCTGAGCCTGGACTTCAAGATAAAATCTTTCGCGCGCGGCGCGGCTTTCAAGCCCGAAGTGGCCCACATGAAGTACAAGGAGATCCTCACGCCGGAGGACATCAGGGCTTTCCTGCCCGGCTCGCGCCACGCGGACCCCTTCGAGGTGTTCGCGCAGCACTTGCCGGCGGTGGCCGGCGGCCGCCTGCTCGACCGCCTGCTCTACCTGGACCTGAATGTCTTCCTGCCCTACTGCTCGCTGCACTCCACCGACCTGGTGACCATGTTCAACTCGCAGGAGGCGCGCGTGCCCTTCCTCGACAATGAGATGCTCGAGCTCTCCGAGGAGATGCCGCTGAACCTCAAGATTAAGGGCTTCACCACCAAGCACATCGTGCGCAAGGCCCTGCGCCAGTACCTGCCAGAGGAGATATTGAAAATGCCCAAGAAGGGCTTCAATATGCCCACGGCGGAATGGCTGAAGAAGGACCTGAAGGAATTCGCCCTGGACGCGCTGGCCGAAGCGCGGCGCAAACAGCCGGACTTCTGCGACTACCGCTACGCCGAGCGCCTGATGAAGGAACACCTGGACGGCCGCCGGGACAATACGCGCAAGCTCACCTGCCTGGTCTCGCTGTTCCTCTGGCAGGCCGAATACCTGTAAAGCGCCTCCCCAAAAAGAAAAGGCCGGCAAGAGCCGGCCTTTTTCTTTGCCCGCGGGCCTTAGTTCGCCGGCAGCGGAGTGGCGCCGGTCACGCAGATGCTGGCATTGGACTTGCCGTTGGCCTTCACCAGCTCGTAGATCTTTTTCGCGTCGGCCTTGTAGAGGCGGACGCAGCCGTGCGAGGCCGGCTGGCCCAGCAGGTGCTCGGCGTTGGTGCCGTGCATGGCGATATTGCCGTTGAAGAAGATGGAATGCGGCATGGGCGCCTTGTTGTAAAGGCTGGAATAGTGCATTTCCTCTATGAAATCAGGCGCGTAGCAGCGGCCGCTGCCCGGGGTGGCGTTCTTGGGCGCCAGGCCGCTGGAGATCTTGAAAGTTCCTTTCAGCGACTCGGAGTCGACCACCAGGCGCTGCCTGGTCAGGTCCACGGTAAGCCGCACCTTCGCCTTGGCGGCGGCCGCATTGTCTATGAGGTAGCGGGAGGCGGCCGGCAGGCCGTAGACCGCCCCGATCTCGGCCGGGGTATGTTCGTCTAAAAACTTCACCGGGTCCGCCCCGGCCTCGGCGGCTTCGGCCGGGTCGCCCACGGCGGGCAGGCGGGCTGGAGCGGCGCCTTTTTCCAGGCCAGGCAGGTCGAAAGCGGCCGCGGGCACGGCCAGGGAGAGCAGCAGCAGGAAAATTTTCATAGCAGGTCCTCGTTAACGCTCTTATCCACAAGTAAATTGAATCAAATATGCGGGAAGTCCCGTATGAGACCAAAGCACCGCCGCCGCGCGGTATTTAGGCCCCCCGCCGGCTGGGCCTTTCGGCCGGGCGCAAAAAAGGCCGGCCACCCGGCCGGCCCTTTCCCGCGGTTTTTTCCCTAACCTTTACAGAAGGACTTTACCGCGTCTATGACCTGCGCCTGCTGGGCCTCTGTCATCTCCGGGAACATGGGCAGCGACAGCACCGTGCCCTGGTGGCGGTAGGCGTTGGGGAAGTCCTCGGGCTTCGCGCCAAAGCGCGCGTAGGCGGGCAGGAAAGGCAGGGCTACGGGATAATTGATCACCGTCTCTATGCCGCGCTCGGCCAGGAATTTCTTAAGTTCGTCGCGGCGGGCGTGGCGCACCACGTAGAGATGGTAGACATGCTCGCGGCCGCCGGCCACTATCGGTATCTCCAGGCCCTCAATGCCGGCGAACTCCCGGTCATAGACGCCCGCGAGCCGCCTGCGGGCGGCCGTCCAGGCCTTAAGATGCTTCATCTTCACCGACAGTACCGCGGCCTGCAGGCCGTCGAGCCGGCTGTTGACGCCCTCCAGGCGGTGGTCGCCTTTCACCAGCCCGCCGTGGCGGGCCAGCATGGCCATGCGCTCGGCCAGCACGCCGTCGGCCGTCAAGAGCGCCCCGGCGTCGCCCATGGCGCCCAAATTCTTGCCGGGATAGAAAGAGAAGGCCGCGGCCACGCCGAAAGTGCCGGCCGCCTTGCCTTGATAGGCGGCCAGGTGGGCCTGCGCGCAATCCTCCAGCACCCAGAGATGCCGCTTATTGGCGAGCTCCATGATGGGGCCCATGTCGGCCGGCTGGCCATAGAGATGCACCGGGATGATGCCCACGGTGCGCGGGGTGATCTTTTCCTCGACACGGGCGGGGTCCAGGGTGAAAGTATCCTCGTCGGTGTCGCAGAACACCGGGTTGCCGCCGGCCTGGGTCACGGTCTCGCTGGTGGCTATCCAGGAATGGGCCGGCACTATCACCTCGTCGCCGGGCTTCAAGCCCAGAGCGCGCATGGCCAGGTAAAGCGCGTCGGTGCCATTGGCGCAGCTCACGCAATGCGGCGCGCCTATGAGGGCCGCGAATTCTTTTTCGAAAGCGTCCACATAGGGGCCGCGGATGAAGGCCGAGGAGCCGATGACCCCGGCGATGGCGGCGTCTATGTCTTTCCTGATAGAGAGGTACTGGGCGTGCAGGTCGGCGAAGGGAACTTTTGCCTTGTTCATTTCGGCAGGTCCTTTAAGCGGCGGGCGGGATTGCCGGCATAGACGCCCGGCTCTTTTATATCCTTGGTGACCACGGCGCCGGCGCCTATCACGGCCCCGTCGCAGATGGTCACCGGCAGTATGGTGGCATTTGAGCCGATAGAAACATTATTCCCTATCTTCGTGGCGGCCCAGAGCGCCTTGTCGCCGCCGGCCGGGCGGCCTTTGGCGAACTTGTCGTTCACGAACATCACGCCGTGGCTGATAAAGCAGTTGTCTCCCACCGTCACCAGCTCGCAGATAAAAGCGTGCGACTGCACCTTGCAGCGTTTCCCTATCTTCACCCCTTTCTGTATCTCCACGAAAGGGCCTATAAAAGTATCGTCGCCTATCTCGCAGCCGTAGAGGTTGGAAGGCCCCACCACTTTTACGCCCTCGCCGAACTTCACGTCGGCGATGCCGGCCAGTTTTATCTCGGGCTTGCCCATCACTGTCCTCCAAGGCGGGTCTTTTTCGGGCGCGAGCGCAGGCTCACCTCGCGCTTGGTCTCTATGGATTCGTAAATGCCGGCTATCAGCTCCAGGCTGCGGCGGCCCTCGGCCCCGTCCACCAGCTGTTTGGCGTCATTGCGCACGCAGTCCACCACATGCTCATAATAGGCCTTATGGCCGAAACCGTACACGTCGGGCGGGTTCACGGAATATTTGGCCATCACCTCGGCGTCGCCGGGTTGGGGCTCCTTGAAATTCCAGGTCTTCATCTGGTTCACGGCGAAGCCGCCTATCTCCACGGCGCCCTTCTCGCCGAGTATGGAAATGGAACCTTCCAGGTCCTTGGGGCGGGCGGCGGTAGTGGCCTCTATGATGCCCAGCGCCCCGTTGCGGAAACGCAGGCTCACCACGGCGGTGTCCTCGGTCTCGATCCTCACCAGCGCCGTGGCGCTCATGGCGAAAACGTCCTCCACGTCGCCCATCATCCATTCCAGCAGGTCCACGTGATGGCTGGCCTGGTTGGCCAGCACGCCGCCGTCGAGCGCCCAGGTGCCGCGCCACTTGTCCTGGTCGTAGTAGTCCTGGCCGCGGCACCAGCGCACGCGCACGGTGCCCAGCACCAGCTTGCCGAAGCGCCCGGCCTCCAGGGCCTCGCGCAGCTTGGCCACAGGCACATTGAAGCGGTTCTGCTTCACCACGAAAAGTTTTACGCCAGCGTCGGCGCAGGCCTTTATCATGGCGTCCGCGTCGTCGAGCGTGAGCGCCATGGGCTTTTCCACGATAATATGTTTTTTAAATTTCGCGAGGGCCACCACATGCCTGGCGTGATTGCCGCTCTCGGTAAGCACTGAGACGGCGTCCGCGGGGGTCTTCGCCATCATCTCCAGCATGTCCGTATAGTACGGCACGCCGTATTTCTCGCCCAGCGCCTTCGCCCTGGCCGGCACTATATCGCAGACCGCGGCCAGCCGAGCGCCCGCTATCTGCCCGCGTCCCAGCAGCTCCGCGTGCCGCTGCGCAATGCGCCCGCAGCCCACCAGCGCTATCTTAAGTTCAGGTTTATCGGCGGCCATATCTATCGGTTCTTATTCTATCATTATCCTTCCGCCCCTCTCCACGCCCGCCCGGGGGCAGCGGTCACTTGTCTGAGGCGGGAAGTTTATCCACAAGCTCGCGGGCCTTCTTTGCCACCGCCGGATCCTTGTGGCCCAGCGCCTTCTCCAGCATGAACCGCACTTTGTTCTGGTAGTAATACTCCAGGGCCTTCAGCACCTCTTCTTGCTTCTCGCTGTAGAACCACTCGTGGTTCTGCACGGCGGGGTCCAGCGACTTTGGCTTGACGGTTTTTGCCAGTTTTTTGGTATTTTCCCACTCGCGCATAAAGGCAGCGTGCTTTTTTCGCAGAACTTCATCATGCAAAAGCTGCTCATCCAAACGATACTTTTTTTGCTGATGTGTCTCTCCTCTCATGTGCGACAGAAAGGCCATATCAAAATACTCCTCATAATGCATTAAAACTCGATCATACATCCCGGCATATTTCCATTGTTCAATAGCAGAAATAAGAGGGTTATAGTCTCCGGGCCCATAACCGAAAGCGCCGCACCCTTCTTTTTTATCACCTTTCCCATTAGCCTCTTCACACTTCTTCAGTTCAAGCCAGTCCCGATAGAAGTACTCAGCCGATTTAGAAAAATTTCGGTGTTTGTAGGCAATAAGCCCATAGGTAATGACCCCGACCGAGCCATACTGGCTTTTGCTATCCTCGCCCATCTTGTGGGCATCAACTTCGGCAAATTTTTTGCCCACATTCTGCAGGCAATAATCTATTTCTTTTCTTGTTGTTTCCAGAATTGCGGTGATTTCTTCTTCAGTATACTCACCCCATTCGGAAGTAATAACCTTGTATTTCGGTTTCACCCCTCCGCTCGTAATGACAGGGAGCATTGACCCTACCCCGCCTTTTGGCCCGCGCTTAACTGCGGTTCCCCACTGCTAGTTTCTACCAAGATTTCCTGCTTC
>CAYSYJ010000038.1:0-16109 GCA_964435105.1 uncultured Elusimicrobiaceae bacterium | reverse complement strand
ACCGACCACCGGGCCACCGAGACCGTGGGCCTCGACGAGTTCACGACGCTGGTCGGCCCCGAGATCCGCTTCTCGGTCATCAAGGACGTGCCCCTTAAGCCCATGAACAAGGAAGAGGCCGTCATCGAGATGGAGAAGATCGGCTACAACTTCTGGATGTTCCAGGACAAGGGCACCAAGCAGCTGCAGGTCGTCTTCAAGCGGCTCGACAGCACCTACGGCCTGCTGCAGCCCGTCAAGAAGTAACCGGCGAGCATGCCCCAGCAGCCGAACAAGCAGGGGAAATCCCTCACGGTCAGGGAACTGCTGAAGTCCCGGGGCAAGATCCTGGGGCTCAAGCCCGTTTCCGGGGCCGGCCGCCTCGGCCGGCAGATCACGGTCAGCGAGATCAACCGGCCGGGCCTGGCCATCGCCGGCCACATGGAGCAGTTCCGCTCGGAGCGCATCCAGATCATCGGGCAGGGCGAGTACGCCTACTGCCAGAAGGAAGACCCCCGCAGGGTGTCGGCGAACCTCCAGAAGATGTTCTCCGCCCCGGATATCCCGTGCGTGATAGTGACCGGCGGCGTCAAGCCGCTGCCGGTCATCAAGCAGGCCTGTTCCAAGGCGGGCATCCCGCTGCTGGTGACCACCGAGGATACCTCCAGCTTCATCCGCGAGATCACCACCTTTCTCGACGATCAGCTGGCCGCCACCACCTACGTGCACGGCGTGCTGGTGAACGTCTACGGCCTGGGCGTCCTCATCCAGGGCGATTCGGGCGTGGGCAAGTCGGAGTGCGCGCTCGAGCTCCTGAAGCGCGGCCACATCCTGATCGCGGACGACGTGGTGGAGGTCAAGCGGCGCATCGGCTACATGCTGGTGGGCAACTCCCCCAAGAACATCAAGCATTACATGGAAGTGCGCGGGCTGGGCATCATCGACGTGGAGCTGCTGTTCGGCATCGGCTCCATCATGGACCAGTCGCTCATAGAGATGCACGTCAAGCTCGAGAGCGTGGTGGCCGGCACCCTGGGCACCTACGACCGCACCGGCCTGCAGCAGGCCGAGGTGAATATCCTCGACGTGCCGGTGCCCTCGCTGCGGCTGCCGGTGACTCCGGGCCGCAACCTGGCCGTGCTGATAGAAGTGGCCGCGCTCAACCAGCGCCTCAAGAACCAGGGCTACTTCGTGGCCAAGAAGTTCAACGAAAGCCTGATCAGGGAGATGAGCAAGAAATAATATGCCCCAGGTAAAAGGCAGGTTCTTCATCATCACCGGCATGTCCGGCGCCGGCAAGAGCCAGGCCCTCAAGTCCTTCGAGGACCTCGGCTTCTACTGCGTCGACAACCTGCCGATAGCCCTGATCCCGTCCTTCGCCGCGCTGGTGCAGAGCCGCCGCTACCTCAAGAACGTGGCCCTCGGCATCGACATCCGCGAAGGCCGCTTCTTCAAGGACTTCATCCGCACGCTCGACAATCTGGGCAAGCTGGGGCTGGACTACAAGGTGGTCTTCCTCGACGCCTCCGACGCCGTGCTGATGCAGCGCTTCTCGGAGACCCGGCACCGCCACCCGCTCGGCAAGAACATCGCCGCCGCGGTCAAGGAGGAGCGCCGCATCCTGACCGACCTCAAGGCGCGCGCCAACAAGGTCATAGACACCTCCAAGCTGACGCTGGGCGAGCTCAAGGAAACGCTGTCGGGCATGCTCGAACTAAAGCGCACCGCCGAGATGAAACTGTCGGTGATCTCCTTCGGCTACAAGTACGGCATCCCGCTCGACGCCGACATCGTGATGGACGTGCGGTTCCTGCCCAACCCTTACTATGTCCCTTCCCTGCGGGCCCGCACCGGGCTGGAGGCCCCCATAGGCCGCTATCTCCGCTCCAAGCCGGGCTTCAAGGCCTTCCTGAAGAACTACTCGGAGCAGATAAAGGCGCTGCTGCCGCTCTACGTCAAGGAAGGCAAGTCCTACCTGACTATCGCCATCGGCTGCACCGGCGGCCGGCACCGCAGCGTCTATATCGCCGGCGAGCTGGCCAGGAAGCTGGCGGCCGGCGGCTTCTCGGTCTCGGAATACCACCGGGATATCCGCAAATGATGGAGGCGGGGACGTTTCTTCCCGATCTCTAACTGCCGGTTGGATGCGTCTAGGGGCAGCGGTTTTAAAAGTCAGGGATCAGGGATGAGCGTCCCCTCAATATGATCAATATCATCGTAATCACGCACGGCGAGTTCGGCGCCTACCTGATAGAGGCCGCCGAAGGCATAGTCGGCGTCCAGGCCGAAGGCCTCAAGAACGTTTCCATCTCGCCCCGCATGACGCTGGAGCGGGTCAAGGAATGCGCCGCCAATGCCATCGAGGAGATGCGCTCCGACGACGGCCTGGTCTTCCTGCTGGACATGCCCGGCGGCACCCCCATGAACGTGGTGCTGCCGCTGACCAAGGACATAAAGAAATGCGCCGTCATCTGCGGCGTGAACATCAACATGATGACCTCCGCCTTCGCCTACCGCCGCTCGCTGGACTTCGACGCGCTGGCGGCCAAGGTGATGGAGGACGGCCGCAAGGCCATCTGCGAGGTCAAGAGCCTCCTGCTGAAGAAATAACATGATCATACTTTACCGCGTCGACGACAGGCTGGTGCACGGGCAGGTGGTGGAGGGCTGGGTGCCGCATCTCCGGGCCGAGGAGCTGGCCGTGGTGTCGGACGAGATCGCCGGCGACGAGATGCGCCGCACCATCATGCGCTTCGCCACGCCCGACGGCGTGGACCTGAAGATCATGACCGTGGCCGAGGCCGCCGCCTATCTGCCCGAAGCGGAGAAGTCGCAGCGCAAGGTGCTGCTGCTGCTGCCGGGCCTGTCGGAGGCCGTGCTGCTGGCCAAGGGCGGCCTTAAGATCCCCTCCCTCAATATCGGCGGCATGCATTATTCCGCCGGCAAGAACCTTTCCATCGGCAAGGCCATCTTCCTCAACGACGAGGACTGCGCCTCGCTGAAAACCCTTTCAGCGGCCGGCATCGTGATAGAGGGCCGCGGGGTGCCTTCCGACAGCCCGGTGGACCTGATGGAGGCCATAAGCTAGCCGATGGTCAAACTGGCGATAGCCCTGCATAACCACCAGCCGGTGGGCAACTTCGAGAGCGTGCTCGAGGAGGCTTTCAACGCCGCCTACCGGCCCTTCTTCGACGTGCTGGAGCGGCATCCCTCCATCAGCGTCAGCGTGCATTTCTCGGGCATCCTCTACGACTGGCTGGAGAAGGTCCATCCCGATTTCCTGGACCGGCTGGCCGCCCTGGTGAAAGCCGGCCGGCTGGAGGTTCTGTCCGGCGGCTACTACGAGCCCATCCTGGCCCTGCTGCCCGAAGAGGACCGCCGCGGCCAGGTCGCCCTGATGCGCGACTACGTGCGGGGGCGTTTCGGCGAAGACCCCGCGGGCCTGTGGCTGGCCGAGCGGGTCTGGGAGCCGGAGCTCGCCGGGTCCCTGGCCGCCATGGGCGTGCGCTACACCCTGCTCGACGACGTGCATTTCTTCTCTGCCGGTTTCGAGGAGAAGGCCCTGACCGGGCGCTTTACCACGGAGCACGGCGGCCGCCACGTGGACGTCTTCCCCATCAGCCACCGCCTGCGCTACCTGATGCCCTTCGCCGACCCCCAGAAGACCATAGACCACCTGCGGAGCTTCGAAGGCCAGGACGCCGTGCTGGTGATGGCCGACGACGGGGAGAAGTTCGGCCTCTGGCCCGGCACCCACGAGCTGGTCTACCGCAAAGGCTGGCTGGACAGGCTTTTCACCCTGCTGGAGCAGAACGCCGGCTGGCTGGCCACGGCCCGCCTGTCGGACTGCCTCGCCGCCCCCTCGCGCGGGCTGGCCTACCTGCCCACCGCCTCCTACCACGAACTTTCCCAGTGGGCGCTGCCGCCCGAGCGCTCCAGGCGCCTGGCCGGCCTCTGGGAGGACTCGCCCGAGGACCTTCGCCGGTTCCTGCGGGGCGGTTATTTCCGCAATTTCTTCTCCAAGTACCCGGAAGCGAACCGCATGTACCGCCGCATGCTGCGGGCCAGCGCCAAGGTGCGCGCCGCGGGCGGCGGCAGCGGCCTGCGCCCGCTTTACCGGGCGCAGTGCAACTGCGGCTACTGGCACGGGGTCTTCGGCGGGGTCTACCTGCCGCATATCCGCATGGCGGTGTACCGCAATATACTAGAGGCCGAAGCCGCCGCGCCCTCCGGGGCCGGCTTCTCGCTGGTCCGCGAGGACTGGGACGCCGACGGCCGTCCCGAGCTGCTGGCCGAGGGGGAAAAGGCCAATTTCTATTTTTCGCCGGCCAAGGGCGGCGGCCTGTGGGAGTGGGACTATAAGCCGCGCGGGGTGAACCTGGGCTCCGTGGTCTGGCGTCATCCCGAGGCCTATCACGAGGGCGAGGCCAAAAGCATCGCCGCCAGCCCGGCCCGCCGCGCCGCCGAGGCCGAGCTCAGGAAGCGCCTGGCCTACGACTGGCATCCGCGCATGTGCCTGCTCGACCATTTCCTGCACGACGACACTTCCCCGGAGGCCTTCGAGAAGGCTTCCTACGGCGAGCAGGGCGACTTCGTCACCGGGGAGTATGCCTGCCGCAGCTCCGAGGAGCCCGGCGGCCTGCTGCTGAAGTTCTCCAGAGAGGGCACGGTATGGAGCGGCGGGGCCCAGGCGCCCGTGCTCGTGGAAAAGGACGTGCTGCTGCGCGAGGACGGTTCCTGGCGGGCCGGCTACAAGGTGACCAACCTCGGGACCCGCGGCGCCAGGCTGTGGTTCGGCGCCGAACTGGCTTTCGCTTTCTCCAATAAGGAGCATTGCCCCCCGGGTGAAAGTTCCGGCGTGTCTAAGAAGACTTTCCGCGACCCGGTCTACGGCGGGGTGGAACTGGAATTCGATACGCCCGCCGACCTCTGGAGCTTCCCGCTCGAGACCGTCTCCCGCTCCGAGGAGGGCGCCGAGCTGACCTACCAGGGTTCCGTCATGCTGGCGCACAGGCGGGCGGAGCTGGCCCCCGGTGCGGCCCTCACCCTCGGCATGGAGGTGCGGCCCCTGTGATGCTGGCGCTCAAAGCTTTCGCTTCCGCCGCGCTGGCGGGCCTGCTCGGCCTCGACACCGTGCAGGCCGGGCAGTTGCTGCTCTCCCGCCCGGCCCTGGTGGGGCCGCTGCTGGGCTGGATCAACGGCTGCCCGCTCGAGGGCGCCAAGATCGGCATCCTGCTGGAACTGCTATACATAGATTTCATCCCGGTGGGCGGCGTGGTGCCGCCCAACGGCTGCGCCGCGGCAGCGGCCGGGGTGCTGGCCCACGCGGCCGGCGGCCTGGCGCCCTCGCTCGCCTTCTTCGTCGGCATGGCCGCCGGGGTAGGCTACTCGCCGCTGGAGTACAGGCTGCGCGCCGCCCGCTCCGGGCTCAACGCCGCCATAGACGCGCAGGTGGAGGCCGGCGACTTCCGCCTGGGGCGCTGGCTGGGACGCGCCATGCTGGCCGAGGGCCTGGCTATGGCCGGCTATGTCCTGGCCCTGACCGGGGCCGCCTGGCTGCTGGCCCGGCTGCCGGGCCTGCCGCGCCTTTACCCCGGCACCGATTTCGCTTACTCGCTCATGCCCTGGCTGGGGCTCAGCGGGCTGTATTTCAGGTTCAGGACGCAGGTCTACAAAAAGGGATAGACGCTAAAAATGCTGTTGAAGATGTTCTTCAGGTCGTTCTTGATCCAGGCGGGCTGGAACTACGAGAGGTTCCAGAACGTCGGGTTCGCCTATGCCCTGCAGCCGGCCCTGGAGCGCGCCTGCGCCGACAGGGAGAAGCTGAAAGCCGCCCTGCTGCGCCACCTCCAGATCTTCAATACCCAGCCCTACATGGCCTCCTTCGTGCTGGGCAATATCGCCCGCATGGAGGAGAAGGCCGCGGCCGAAGGCGGCGACCTCAGGCACCTGCCCGGGGTCAAGCAGGCCCTGGCCTCCAGCTTCGCCTCCATAGGCGACCGGATCTTCTGGGGGCGGCTCAAGCCCATGACCGTGCAGGTCTGCCTGCTGGTCTGGGCGGCCTGCGGGTTCTTCGGCTGGCTTTTCACGGGCCTGCCCGAGGCTCCCGCCGCCGGCGTGCTGCTGGCCGGGCCGCTGGCCGGCATTGCGGCCTACTCGCTTTTCTCGGTCTATATCCGCTGGACCGGCCTGCGCGCGGGCTACGCCTGCGGGGGGTCCGCCAACTGCGCCCTGGACGCCGCCAACTGGCCGCGCCTCATAAGGCTGCTGTCGGCCGCTGGGTTCGCGATGTCGCTGGCGATAGCGCTGCTGGCCTTCGCCCTGCTGGTCGGCTTCAACCGCGGGGCGTGCCGCCCCGCCGACCTGGCGCTGAAGCTGGGCCTGCCGCTCGCCGTGCTGGCGCTGCACCGGGTCATGCGCGCCCTGGGCCGCTCGGTCTTTTTCTCGGCCGGCCTTATCCTGGCCGTTTCGGCGCTGCTGTTCGGATTGCTGGGGCTGGAGCCCCTGAAACTTTACCTATGATCAAAAGAGAGATAACCATCATAAACGAACTGGGCATACACGCGAGGCCCGCCGGCATGGTCGCCAATACCGCCTCCAGGTTCGCCAGCGACATCAAGCTGGTCAAGGACGGCATGGAGGTCAACGCCAAGAGCATCATGGGCATCATGACGCTGGCGGCCGGCAAGGGCAGCGTGATAGAGGTCACCGCCCGCGGCAAGGACGAGGCCGAGGCGGTCAAGGCCATCGAGGAGCTGTTCGCGAGGAAGTTCGACGAGGAATAGATGACTTCTGAACGGAGCGGATCATGCTAATAAAGAAAGGCGTAGCGGCGAGCCTCGGCATCGCGATAGGCAAGGCGCATATCGTGAAGGAGGAGAACATCCTCATCGAGCAGAAGGAGATAGCTCCCGACAAGCTCAAGGCCGAGGTCAAACGCTTCAAGGACGCGCTCGACAAGACCAGGGACGACCTGGACGCCATCCGCGGCAAGATCCTCAACGTCCTGGGCAAGAACCACGCCAAACTGATCGACGCCCACCACCTGATCCTGCAGGACCCGATGATCACCAAGGACGTGCCCAAGCTGATCGTCGCCAAGGGCATGAACGCCGAGTTCGCGCTCTCCGAGGTGCTCGACCGCGCCGAGGAGCAGTTCGAGAAGATCGACGACGAGTTCTTCCACGAGCGCAAACACGACATCTTCGACGTGGGCAAGAAGATCATCTCCAACCTGGTCAACTCCGAGAAGACCTCCCTGAAGGACCTCAGGGAGCCGGTCATCATAGTCGCGCACAACCTCTACCCGTCGGACACTCTGCACATCCGCGAGTCCAATAAGGTGCTCGGCTTCTGCATGGACCTGGGCTCCAAGTCCAGCCACACCGCCATCTTCGCCCAGAGCATGGGCATCCCCGCCGTGGTCGGGCTCTCCGACATCAGCCGCCAGATCCAGAGCGGCGACACCCTGGTGGTGGACGGCGAGCAGGGGATGGTCATCATCTCCCCGTCGCAGGAGATCATAGAGAAGTACAAGGCCCGCAAGGAGGAGCTGCAGAAGCAGGAGCATTTCTTCCACCGGCTCAAGGGCCTGCCGGCCACCACGCGCGACGGCCACAAGATCAGCCTGATGTGCAATTTGGACTCCGCCGAGGACGCGCCCGAGCTGCCCGCCGTGAAGGCGGAGGGCGTGGGCCTGTACCGCACCGAGTTCCTCTATATGAACCGGGCCAGCGTTCCCAGCGAGGAGGAGCAGCTCAAGGCCTACTCTTCCGTGGTGAAGGCCGCCCCCGGCATCCCGCTCACCATCCGCACCGCCGACATCGGCGGCGACCGCGCCACCGAGCTCGGCATCAAGGGCCTCAAGGACGAGCGCAACCCGTTCATGGGCTTCCGCGGCATCCGGCTCTTCATAAAGTACCCGGAGATGCTCAAGACCCAGCTGCGCGCCATTTACAAGGCGAACACCGAGGGCAGCATCAAGATCATGATCCCCATGCTCTCGTCGCTGGACGAGCTGCTGACCGTCAAGAAGATAGCGCAGGACGTGAAGACGGAGCTGAACGAGGAAGGCTTCGCCGTGAAAAAGGACCCCGAGTTCGGGGTCATGATAGAGATCCCCGCCGCGGCCATCATCCTGGACTCGCTGCTGCCGGAGATCGATTTCGTCTCGATAGGCACCAACGACCTGGTGCAGTACACGCTCGCCGTGGACCGCATCAACCAGTACGTGTCGGAGCTCTACGAGCCTTTCCACCCGGCGGTGCTGCGCCTGATCAACCTGGTGGTGCAGACCGCCCACAAGAAGGGCAAGCCCGTCAGCGTCTGCGGCGAGATGGCCAGCGACCCCTACGCCATCCCGCTGCTCGTCGGGCTTGGCGTGGACATCCTGAGCGTGCCGGCCAAGATGTACCTGCGCTCCAAGCATTCGGTGCGCTCCATGAATTTCGAGAAGTTCTCCGCGCTGGCCCAGCGGGCCCTCAGCCTGCCCACCGCCGAGGAGATCCGCAGGCTGGTGGAGGAGGAGGTCAGCGCCCGCGCCCTTTGAAATAGGGGACGTTGGTTAGTTGGTTAGTATTTTCTGCGTTATAAGGTCAGGCCGGCTTTTTACGAGGTCCAAAATACTAACCAACTAACCAACGTCCCCTGGACACAGCGTCCCCTGAACAACATGAAAATACGCAACTTCTGCATCATCGCGCACATCGACCACGGCAAGAGCACGCTGGCGGACCGGTTCATCCAGATCACGGACACGGTACCGGACCGCCAGATGAAGGAGCAGTTCCTGGACGGCATGGAGCTGGAGCGCGAGCGCGGCATCACCATCAAGGCCAAGGCCGTGCGCATGCTGTACCGCGCGGCCGACGGGGAGGAGTACGTGCTGAACCTCATCGACACCCCCGGCCACGTGGACTTTTCCTACGAGGTCAGCCGCGCCATGGCCGCCTGCGAGGGCGCCATCCTGCTGGTGGACGCCTCCCAGGGCGTGGAGGCGCAGACGCTGGCGCACGCGCACCTGGCCCAGAGCCTGGGCCTGAAGATCATCCCCGTCATCAACAAGATCGACCTCGAGCACGCCGACCCCGACGCCACGGAGGAGCAGATCTGGGAAGTGCTGCATAACCCGGTGGAGTCCTCGCGCATCAGCGCCAAGGACGGCCGGGGCGCGCGCGAGGTGCTCGAGCGCGTGATCAGGGAGATACCCACGCCGACAGGTTCGGCCTCGCGCCCGCTGAAGGCGCTGGTCTTCGACTCTTTCTACGACACCTACAAGGGCGTCATCATCTACACCCGCGTCGTCGACGGCGAGCTCAAGCCCGGCCGGCACATAACCCTCTATTCCAGCGGCAAGTCCTACAAGGTGGAGGAGGTCGGCTATCTCAAGCCCAAGCTGGAGAAGTCTGATTCCATAAAGACCGGCGAGGTGGGCTATATCGTGGCCGGCATCCGCGACATCCACGAGATCAAGATGGGCGACACCATCTCGGAGAAGGGCGCCGCCATAGACGCCCCGCTGCCGGGCTACAAGGACGTGAACCCGGTGGTCTTCGCCGGGTTCTACCCGGTCAACACCACGGACTACACCGGCCTCAAGACCGCGCTCGAGAAGATCAACCTGACGGACTCCTCGTTCAGTTTCCAGGGCGAGACCTCGAAGGCGTTGGGCTTCGGTTTCCGCCTGGGCTTCATGGGCCTGCTGCACCTCGACATCATCAGGGAGCGCATCGAGCGCGAGTTCGACATCCCGCTCATCGCCACCAACCCCAACGTCATCTACCAGGTGCAGGCCAAGGACAAGCAGGGGTTCAAGGGCAAGTACGCGGACGTCACGAACCCGGCCGACTTCCCCTATTACGGCGACATCATAGACATCAAGGAACCGGTCGTCCGCGCCAATATCATAGCGCCGCAGGCCTACATGGAGGGCATCATGAACCTCCTCAAGGAAAAGCGCGGCGAGCACGTCAAGATAGAGTACATATCCACGACGCGCGTGATAGTGGAGTACCTGCTGCCGCTCTCCGAGATCATCATCGACTTCTACGACAGGCTGAAGTCGATCTCCAAGGGCTACGCGTCTTTCGACTATGAACCTTACGAGTACCGGTCGTCCGACATGGTGAAGATAGAGATGCTGCTGCACGGCGAGACCGTGGACGCGCTCAGCTTCATCACGCATAAGAGCAAGTCGCTCGCCAATTCGCGGGTGCTCTGCGAAAAGCTCAAGGAGCTGATCCCCAGGCACATGTTCGAGATCGCCGTGCAGGCGCAGGTCAACGGCAAGATCATCGCCCGCGAGACCATAGGCGCCCAGCGCAAGGACGTGCTGGCCAAGTGCTACGGCGGCGACATCACCCGCAAGCGCAAGCTGCTCGAAAAGCAGAAGGAAGGCAAGCGCAAGATGAAGCTCATGGGCTCCGTGGAGATCCCGCAGGAAGCCTTTATGTCGCTCTTGAAGATAAGCCAGGATAAATAAAGGACCACGCAAAGATGGAAGAAAAACTTTTCTGGATAGGCATACTGATGGGGGCGCATCTGTTCGCCTCCCACCAGTTCGGCGAGAGGGGACGGTTCAAGGCCGACACGCCCTTCACCAGGGCGTGGCACGCCCTGTTCAACGGGCTGGTGTTCTTCGTCGGGTCGCTGTTGCTGCTGGTCAGCATCGACAACCGCCGCGGCGACGTGTCGGCGGCGCTGTTCACGGGCCGCCAGCTGCTCTACGGCGCCCTGGCGGGCCTGGCCGCGGCCGGCTGGGCCTGGTGGAAGGCCCGCGGCGGCAAGGCGCCCGTCAAGGACGGCCTGAACCAGGTCATGAAGAAGGACATGGAATGGTCCGAGACGGTGTTCTCAGCGGTGCTGCTGGCCAGCGTCGTGATGTACCTCTTCATCCAGGCCTTCAAGATCCCGTCCGGCTCCATGGAGCGCACCTTCCTGATCGGTGACCACCTCTTCGTCAACAAGTTCATCTACGGTTTCCGGGTGCCGTATACCCAGAAGAAGTTCCTGGGCCTGCGCAAGGTCAGGCGCGGCGACATCGTGGTGTTCAAGTTCCCTTCCGAGGACCCCGGGGAGTTCCAGTGCGGCGGCAGCCAGTACGGCAAGGATTTCATCAAGCGCGTGGTGGGCATGCCGGGCGACAAGTTCGAGGTCAGGGAGGGACGCATTCTCGTCGACGGCAAGCCGGTGAAAGACGAGCCCTACGCGCAGTACCTGGACCAGGGCCGCTATAAGGCCGCCGCCGGCCGCATAGAGCCGGCCACCTACCAGGACCTCTGGGAGAAGCGCATGCTGGGCAAGATGTTCGCGGACTACGTGCGCGACAACTTCGGGCCTGTGACGGTGCCCGCCGGCTCCTACCTGGTCATGGGCGACAACCGCGACCGCAGCTGCGATTCCCGCTACTGGGGCCCGGTGCCCGAGGCGAATATCAAGGGCACGGCCCTGGTCACCTATTGGCCGCCCTCGAGGGTGGGGTTCCCCGAATGAACCTGGCCGTTCGCCTGCGCGCGGGGCAGGTCTATTCTTTCGAGTTCTACCCGCCCAAGACCGCGGAGGATACCGCGCGCCTTTTCAACACGGCCCTCGAGCTCAAGGCCCTGGCGCCGGATTTCGTCTCGGTCACCAATTCCTCCAGCGGGGTGACGCCCTACCGCACCGTGGCGCTCTGCGGGGTGCTCAAGGCGCAGTTCGGCCTCGAGACCGTGGCGCACCTCACCTGCCTGGCCCACACCCGGCAGGAGATAGCGGAGATCTCCTCCGGCCTCAAAAAGATGGACATCTCCAATGTCCTGGCGCTGCGCGGCGACCCGCAGAACGTGGAGGCCGGCGCCAGGCGCCGCGACTACAGCTATGCCGTCCAGCTGGTGGCCGACCTGAAGCGGGCCGGCGGGTTTACGGTCGGCGGGGCCTGCTACCCGGAGAAGCACCCCGAGGCGGAAAGCCTCGAGGCCGACATCGCCAGGCTCAGGGAGAAGGTGGCCGCCGGGGCCGAGTACCTGATCACCCAGCTCTTCTTCGACAACGCCTATTATTTCCGCTTCGTGGAGCGGCTGCGCGCGGCCGGCATCGGCGTGCCGGTGCTGCCGGGCCTGATGCCGCTGACCGGCTACAGGCAGATGCAGAACTTTACCCAGATGATGAAGGTCTCCATCCCGCAGGCCCTGAAAGAGGGGCTGGAGCGCTGGGAGGGCGACAAGGACGGGATGTTCAAGTTCAGCGTCGATTACGCCTCGCGCCAGGCCAGGGGCCTGCTGGAAGGCGGCGCGCCGGGGCTGCACCTGTACACGCTTAACCGCAGCCGGGCCGCGATAGCCATACTCAGGAACGTCAAGGGGAGCGCCGCGGCCCGCTAGGCCCCGGGGGGGAACCATGGAGATATTGCACACGCCCGACGCTAAAGCGCTGATAGAACTGCAGCGCAGGGATACCGCCATGGACGCCCTGGCCGCCGGGGCGGCCGCGGTCCCGGTGAAGCTGAAGGCCCTGGAAGCCGCTTTCGAGGCCAAAAAACTTTCCATGGGAGAGGCCCGGGACGCCCTCCTGGCCCTGCAGTCCAAAAAGAAAGACATCGAGCTGCGCCTCGCCGAGGCGGAAGAGGGCGTCCGCAAGCACCAGCGCGAGCTCAACCTGGTGAAGGACAACGCCGCCTTCAAGGCGCTGCTGGCGGAGATAGAACACGACAAACAGGTCAAGGACGAACTGGAGACCTCTGAACTGGTCCTGCTGGAGGAGATAGACAAGGCCTCGGCGCTGGACAAGGCGGTGCAGGAAGAGGTGAAGAAGCTGGAGGTCTCCAAGAACGCGGAGGCCGCCGCGCTCGCGGCCGAGGCCGCCAGGCTGGCCGCCGCCCTGGATTCCGCCGGGAAAGAGCGCGCCGCCGCCGCGGCCGCCATCGCCCCTGACCTGCTGGAGAAATACGAGGTCATAAGGGCCAGCCGCAAGGGCCTGGCCGTGGCCCCTGCGCACGAGGACGCCTCGGGCAAGTACTCCTGCGGCGGCTGCAACATGACGCTGACCCCGCAGAAAATGATGGACGTGAAAAAGCCGGATACTTTCGCCGTCTGCGCCGACTGCCGGCGGCTGCTCTACCTCGAGAGCGCCATTTTCGGTTAGGGGTCAGGTCTTTACTTTTGACCTATTTGGGATGATTTGACGAACTCAAGAAAGTAAGCACGGGTCAAAGGTCAAAAGTAAAGACCTGACCCCAGGATTTAGACCGCGGACGGAGGGCCGCTCGCCCCGCGAGGGGCGGGAGGAACTTCCGAACTTCAAGGGCAGGGTGCCGGTTCAAACCGCGCAGCATAACATGTGCGCGGCATAGGCCGGGAGGCGGAGGCTACATCCTCCGTCGACGGACAGCGCCACAGAGAACATACCGCCCGCAAGGGTAAGGGTGAAAAGGTGCGGTAAGAGCGCACCGCGCGCCGGGCGACCGGCGCGGCAGGGCAAGCCCCTCCTGAAGCAAGGCCAAAATCGCGCCACGGACCGCCCGTCCGGCCCTTCGGGGCACAGCGCGGAGTGGGCCGCAACAGATAAATGGTCCTCCAAGCGCCGCAAGGCGCCGGACAGAATTCGGGGTACAGTCCGCGGTCTAAAAAATTGACGCAGCCGCGCCGGCGATGCGTTGGCGCTGGCCCAGGCCGGCGGCAGGGGCGAAAAAAGTTTCCGGAGGCCCGAGCTTGCGTAAGCGCGAGGGCCGAGGTAAACAGGAGCGCGCACGGTGTGCACGACTCCGGTTTTGGAGCCCCTGCTGCCGGAATGGGCCCTTGGCGGAGAAGGATCATAGGAGCATCTTATGGATTCGATGGCGGCGAAGATACCGGAGATAAAGTTCTCGTCGGACGCGGCGGAGATCCCATGGGACGACGCGGTGGTCTGGACGACCATGCCGCGGGTGGGCCCGAGGGTCTACGAGTGGCTGACCGCGGAGCATATCCGCTACGTCTCCTGGACGAACGGGCTCGTGAACATCATGCCCGAGAACAGCTCTATCCTGAGCTCGCACTGCCAGTGCATGGTGCTGCCTTCCGCCTTCGTCTGGATAGGCAAGAACGTAAAAGTCGCGTGACCGGGGCGGCGGGGGAACCGCGGCCAAATAATGTAAAATGTGTTCATAGCCTCCTGTTTTTACGGGGGCGAAGCTTGGAGGGGAAAATAATGAAAAAACTGCTTTTAGCCGCCGTCGCCGCGACCGGCCTGCTGGCGGCCGCCAATGCCCAGGTCAATTTCGACCAGGGCGCGGACCTGCGCGCCTTCGTGGACCAGGCCGTCGGTTCCGACGTGCAGGTGCCCATGGCGTTGCCCGGCCGCAGCCACACCACCCGCGACTGCGTGCGCTTCACCTTCGGCCCCGAGGACAGCGGGGTGCTCAGCCAGAGGGTCTACCTGCGCAGCCAGGAATACGTGACCGAGTGCCATACCACCGTGGGGCCCAATAACCAGCCGGTGCAGCACTGCGGCGAGCGGCCCGGGCATTCCTGGTACGAGTACGGCCAGATCAAGATGGCCGACCGCGCCCTGCTGCCCTGGGAGAAGGAGAGCTTCGACATGTGCCTGCAGGGGCCCTGGCTGGACCTCTACGTGAACGCCGCCGGCTACCGCTACAGCGCCAAGCGCTCGGGCAAGCCCGGCTATACGCTGTTCACGCTGACCAGCCACGAGCGGACCCCGATGAAGGCCGACGAGGACGGCGTGAGCTACGCCGATTTCGCCTTCCGCGACGGCAAGTTCGTCTTCAAGGCCTCCGACAAGTGGGCCAGGGAATACGCCGGCGAGAAGATCGCCATCAAGGTGGAGCTCTACAAGGACAACGCGCTGTTCTTCGACACTTTCAAGGGCGAGAAGGAATTCATCTTCGACGCCGCCGACGCCTACGTGATGGCCTTCTCCGAGGAGGAGCTGGCCAAGCCCGAGGCCGACCCGGCCGACGGCCTGCGCGGCGCGAAAAAGTACTTCCTGAAGTGGGGCTTCAAGCGCCTGGGCGCCATCTCCAAGGACAACTTCGTAAAGAAGGGCAAGACCCCGGCCATCGCCAAGTAAGCCGGCACGCTCTTGCGGAAAAATACCCGCCCCTCACCCGGGCGGGTATTTTTTTGCGGGATCTCCGGATCAGAATCCCCAGGCGAGGCCGAGGAAAAGGCCCTTCCTCGAGCTCCTTACCCTGTCGAATTCCAGGTCATACGTGGAGCCGTCCGTGTAGCGGCGGGTTCTTGTTCCCGAGTTCGCCTGGTACGACCAGAAGGAATAGCCGCCCCTGACTTTCACGTTCCCGTAGACCCGCCAGTCCGCGGCTGCGGATATCTCCAGTATCGTGCCTCTGGCTTCGGTGATGTCCCCCGGGTCCGCCAGGGCGGGCAGCAGGTTCCAGCTGGTGCGGGAAGTGAACTTGGCTTTGGGCCCAAAGGCGGCCCTGGCGTCCAGGGAAAAGTCCCGCGTGATCTCCGTTCTCTCCCGCAGGCCCGCCCGCCAGCCGGAAATTATCATCTCCGAGCGCGACCGCATGCCTGCGATAGGTCCGGCCGGCCGGACCGGCAGGAAAAAATCCGTGGATAGCAGCTGATAGGCGGAGGAGATATCGGCCGTCATCCGGTATTCGGAGTAGCCGAAGAGCAGCTCCAGCGTGTGCGCGGGCTCCTTCCCGGCCCGCGAGCCGGAAGGACGGCTTGAGTATGCCCGGGCGTAAAGATCCGCGGAATATTGCCTGGCCGAGCCGCTGAGCCTGGCGGAGCTGAGGGAAAAATCCCATTCCTGGGGAGAGTGTCAGACCACTCCGTTATACAGGTAAAGCGTGGCGTTGTCCGCTTTCAGCCAGTCGTGCATGAACAACTCTCCGCCGGAGAATTTGTTCCGGCCCAGCTCAAGGCAGAGGGAGAGCCCGTCGATCGGCTGCACTTCCAGGGAGGCGAGCGGGACGGACGCGTCCATCTTCTCGTAGGAGTCGGTGGTTCCCCACTGGACATATCCGGTAGGCGGGATCCACCAGTCGGCCGGGGTTATGATATGGGATTTTATCTCGGCGCTGGAGACCGGGCTCCAGTATTTTATCTCGGCTCTGAAGCGCCGAACCTTCCGGGCCGGGAGGTCCCAGGAATAGGCGGACGCGTGCCCGGCCGTGCCCAGCAGCAGAA